>JADIMJ010000074.1 GCA_017694835.1 Candidatus Cryptobacteroides gallistercoris | reverse complement strand
AAAATGCCGGAGCAGTTTTTCCTTGTTTTCCATTGTGTTCATTGTGAAAGAATTTTTGAAAAATTCAAAACAGCTTGTTAACTTTGCGCGGATTGCAAATAACAATGAATATGAGAAAGAATATCGTAGCCGGAAACTGGAAGATGAACACTACAGTTCCGGAGGGAATTGAACTCGCAAAGGCAGTAGTGGCAAAGGCATCCGAGGTGCCTGCTTCAGTAAAGCTCATCATTGCTCCTCCTTTCACTCATCTCTATCCTGTGGCTGAGGTGGTGAAGGGGTCTGTAGTAGGCCTTTCCGCACAGAACTGCGCTGACAAGAAGAAGGGTGCATACACCGGAGAAGTCTCAGTTAAGATGCTTTCTTCAACTGGATGCGAATACACTATCCTCGGACATTCTGAGAGAAGGCAGTATTACGGGGAGACCGACGCTACACTCGTTGAGAAGGTGAAGCTTGCAATCGCCGAGGGACTTTCTCCTATCTTCTGCGTAGGTGAGAACCTTGACGAGCGCGAGGCAGGACGCCACTTCGATGTTGTGTCAGAGCAGGTGAAGAATGTGCTCTACACCCTCTCTGCAGACGAGATGGCAAAGGTAATCGTTGCATACGAGCCGGTATGGGCCATCGGAACCGGCAAGACTGCAACTGCTGAGCAGGCTCAGGAAATCCACGCATGCATCCGCAAGGTGCTTGCCGAGAAATTCGGTGCACTCGCAGAAGAAATCACAATCCTCTACGGCGGAAGCTGCAAGCCGTCAAATGCCAAGGAACTCTTCGCATGCCCGGACATTGACGGAGGCCTCATAGGCGGTGCTGCCCTGAAGGCAGATGATTTCATCTCCATCGCGCAGTCATTCTGACAATTCCGTACAGGACAGGACGACTGTCTCAGGCCGTACTTCCGGCAAGAATGACAAGGGGTGGATGGAAACATGTTTCTGCCGCCCCTTTTCTTTTTTCTCAGTTTTTCACATCACATATTTCAATAACCGATCTGATGACCATGAAAAATATTTTTGCGCACGGGCATTCTCTGTTTATGGCAGCGCTCTCCGTCATCTTCTTTTCCGTCGGAGCACTGCAGCTTTCGGCCCAGTCTGTCAAGGTAGACGGCAGGTTCGGAAAAGTTTCGGATGCCGAAGTGATGATGGAGGCATATCCTCTTGATACTTCTGCTGTCGCTGTGGTTCTCTGCGAGAATGGCAGCATACGGATGTCGGTGCGTTCAGACGGGGCTCTCGTCAGCACTTTGTCCTATAATGTGCGGTATAAGATTCTGAAGGAAGACGGAGTCCGTTATGCTGATTTTGAAATTCCGTATTACTGGCTGCCCGAGCTCAAGGAGACGGTGTCGGGAATCAATGTGGTCTCATACAACAATGTCGGCGGCAAGACCGTGGAAAGCAAGATGCCGAGGAATCTGATTTTCCAGGAGATTGTATCGGACAACCTGAGGCTGTGCAAGTTCACTGCGCCGGACGTGAGGGTCGGGACTGTGATAGATGTCCAGTACAGGGTGTCCTCAGACATGTACTGGATTATCGATGACTTTTATCTTCAGAAAGACATCCCCGTCAATGAAGTCGAGTATTCAGTCATGCTGCCTGACATGTTCCAGTTCAGCAAGCATGTGCGCGGATATGTCCCTGTCGGCTTCAGCGAGTCTTCAGGGTCCGGAAGATTCATGTTCATGGGAACATCACTGCCTTTCACTGAAATAACTCACCGCTATTCTGCAACAGATGTCCCGGCGATGAAAAAGGAACCGTACATGTACAATACCAGCCAGTATATGTCTGCCGTGTCCTATGACCTGAGTTCCTTTCAGATGCCGGGTTATCTTGCAAAGACTTTCAGCACAAGATGGCAGGATGTCGACGATGACCTTCTCGAATCTTCCGTAGGCAAGTGTGTGCGGGCTGCCTGTCCACTGAAAGATGAAGTCAATGCGGCCAAGACGTCTTCAGCATCCGAGGAAGACCTGATAATGAACATCTGTTCCCTTGTCAAGGGAAAGGTCTCATGGAACGGGGATGTGCGCCTGTATCCGGACCTGCCGGGGAATGTCCTGCATTCGGCATCTTCATCCAATGCGGGAATCAATGCTGTCATCGCGTCGGCCTTGAATTATGCGGGCTTTCTTGTGGAGCCGGTCGTGCTCAAGCGCAGGTCTTCGGGACTTCTTCTGGAATACAGGCCGGAGACTTCGGCATTTGACACTTTCATCCTCAGGGTAGTGACACCTTCCGGAAAAATTCATTATCTGGACGGCATGTCATACAACGGGTATCTTGACATTCTTCCTGTAGATTTCCTCGTTGCCAATGCAAGGATTCTCAGAAAAGACGGCATGAGCGAATGGACGGACATTACAGGGCTGTGCCGCAATTCAAGGACTTATGTCGTGAATGCCGATGCAAGTGAGGGCCTTGTGCAGGGAAAGATGCAGATACGCTTCACCGGTGAGGATTCCTATGCCTTCAAGACCGAATATAAAGGATATGACAGCCGTGACGAGTATATATCTGCCTTCGAGAGCGAGAATTCCGTTTCCATAGACGGGTTTGACATGACAGGTACCGGCGGCATGTCTTCATATTGTTCGGTGATGTTTGACTTTGAGCAGAAAGGAACTGTCGCCGGTGACATGATGTATGTCAATCCATTCATTGTCAGATTCCATTCCGCTTCATCCTTCAGTGCCCCGGAGCGGAAATATCCCGTCGATTTCCCGTACCGGACCACAATTTCATATGTATACAGGCTGAAAGTGCCGGAAGGATATGTTCTGGAGCAGCTTCCCGAGAGTATGGCGATGGCTCTGGATGCCATCGGCAGTTCTGTACGGCTTGTATGCTCGGGACAAGGGGCAGGGTATGTCAGCCTCAGATATGACTTCATCCTCGGCCGGATGCGCGGGGATGCTGCAGACTATGAATATATACGGGAGTATTGGGGATATCTGTCGAGAATATATGACAATGTCATAGTCTTCAGAAAAATACAATAGACTTTTCGGCTATGGGCAGATGCAGATTATTATTTTGGGCATTGTCTTTTCTTGTCGGCATTCCCGTCCTTCAGGCTGCCGGGACGGATGCCATTGTCGGGAACAGCAGCATGGAATTCCGCATGATGTCTCCGGACGGTGGCACATGCAGGTGGACGGAAAGCATCACGGTGCTGACTCCTTCCGGGGCGGATGCTGCTGACTTTCTGCTCCATACGGACAGTTTCAGTTCCCTTTCGTCATTTTCGGCAAAGATTTATTCCGGGGACAGGCTGGTCCGAAAAGTGCGCCTCTCTGACCTGTCCTATACGGAGTCGAGTTCTTCGCTTGCCGATGATTCCGGGTTTTATTATTTCAGCCCGTCATTGCCGTGCCCCTATAGAATCGAATACGAATATACGGTGTCATACAGGAAGGGGGTGGCCGTATTTCCGACGTTTGCTCCCGTGACAGTCCCTCGGACCGCCCTCGGCCAGGCAAGCTGTTCCGTATGCGTGCCTTCCGGCACTGAGGTATCCTGGTGGTCTGCCTCATCTCCCGAGAAAATCCAGGATGGAAAGTACGACATATACCAGTGGAAGTTCGGGCCGTTCCCGGGCTTTGAGCATGAAGACATGATGCCGGATATCAGGGAAATAGTCCCTGTGGTGTATTCTTGTCCGCAGACATTTTCATATGCCGGGACCGGCGGCAGCCAGAAGTCATGGAAGGATTTCGGCAGATGGCTCAGCCTTCTCAATGACGGAAGCCTGCAGCTCGACGATGCCTTCGTCTCGGAGCTCAGGTCGGATGTCGGGGGGTGCCGCACCGTGGCGGAAAAGGTCAGGGTCCTTTATGACAGGCTCAGGGCATCCACAAGATATGTAAGCATACAGCTCGGCATAGGAGGATACAGGCCTTCTCCTGCCGAATATGTGCGGACTACGGGCTTCGGTGACTGCAAGTCTCTGTCAATATTCATGCAGGCCATGCTCAAGGCTGTCGGCGTAAGTTCGGAGTATCTTGTGACCAATACCGATGACATCAGGCTTCTGCCGGGGTATTCTTCCATAGGACAGATGAATCACGCATTGCTGTGCGTTCCTGACGGGAAGGATACTCTCTGGATTGAATGCACGGCCCCTTCTCTTCCGCTCGGCTACAGGCATTCCGGCATAGCGGGGCATCAGGCCGTACTGGTAAAGCCGGAAGGGGGAGAAGTGACGGTCATACCTGCCTATCCGGATTCCCTGCGGTTTTTCGGCCATAAGGTGAAGGTTGACCTAACTGCCGGCGGAGCAGCGCACTGTGAGGTACAGCGGACTGTGACTGAAGATTTTATTGAAGACTATGTGTCTTTCATGAGCAAGGATGCCGACTTCAGGCGCCGGCTGCTCACATCCGGGCTCGGGTTCCATCCCGACAATCTGACCATAAGTTCATTTGAGGATAATTTCGGGTCATTGACAGACAGTTCCCTGCTGCCGCAGGTGAAAATTTCATATGCGGTGGATACGGATACATATGCAAAAGTTTCCGGGACAAGGATATTTGTGCCGATGAATCCGTTCGCAAGGATTCTCCCGTGGTCCCGTTCGGAAAGGAAATCCCCTGTGCACATCGTGCGGGGCGTGACATTCAGGGATACTGTGATTGTGCGGGTGCCTGACGGCTATGTCTTGGAAGGGGCTGCCGAATGTGCTCCGGTGACTGTACCTTCCGGCACATTCAGGGCATCGGCAGAAGTGAGCGATGATGGTAAGAATGTGATTGCCATACAGGAACTTAAGCTGATTGCCGGGGAATATCCCGCTGCAGAATATCCGGATTTCCGCAGACTGGCCAAGGCGGCTTCAGATTTTTACGGGAGTTTCTTCGTGCTCTCACTGAAGAAAGAAAATATGAACCAGACAGATATTAGTATTGACAAATGAAGACAGGATTTTATTTTATCGGGGCATTGGCTGCAATGGCGGCCGTGTCATGTTCGGAGAACCGGGATTCCGGCCTCCAGTCCAAGGTGGATGAGTATGCTGTCGTGGAGGTGACCTCCCCGATGATCGAGACTCTTTCCGACAAAGACATGCAGGTCCTCAATCTTTTCCGTTCCGCAGGAAGGGTCATTGACGGACTTTTCTGGCAGCAGACATTCGGTGACAGGGACTCGCTCCTTGAATCTCTTTCCGACCCGGCGGCAAAGGACTATGCGCTTATCAATTACGGCCCTTGGGACCGTCTTGCCGACAACGAGCCTTTCATCGAGGGCTATGGAGCGAAGCCGCTTGGGGCGAATTATTATCCCCGGGATATCACGGCAGAGGAATTCGCCGCATTTGACGACCCGGACAAGAACAGCCTGTACACTGTCCTGAGGCGAGACGCCGACGGCAATCTGAAATGTGTATGGTACAGGGACGAGTACAAGGCCCAGCTTGATGAAATCTGCCGTTATCTTGAAGAGGCCGCATCAATCACGGAGAATGAAGGCCTCAGAAACTATCTCACCAAGAGGGTCGAGGCTTTCCGCACTGACGATTACCTTGAAAGCGACCTGGCGTGGATGGACATGAAGGACAGCAAGATAGACATTGTCATCGGGCCGATTGAAAACTATGACGACAAGCTCAATGAAGCCAAGGCTTCATATGAATGCTTCATCCTGCTGAAAGACGAGGAGAGGAGCGCCGAGCTTGCCAAATATGTGGCCATGCTTCCTGAACTTCAGAAAATGCTCCCTTGCCGTCCCGAGTACAAGACTTTCGTGCCGGGCACATCTTCCGACCTGAATGTCTATGACGCCATTTATTATTCGGGAGACTGCAATGCGGGCAGCAAGACCATAGCCATCAACCTTCCGAATGACGAGAGGGTCCATGCTGCCAAGGGCACGCGCCGTCTTCAGCTTCACAACAGCATCACAGCCAAATTCGGCAAGATTCTTCTCCCTATCGGCCGCCTTCTGATAGAGCCGGAGCAGCGCAGGCATCTTCGTGACGAGGCTTTCTTCTGGAATGTGACTTTCCATGAGGTGGCGCATGGACTTGGAGTCAAGGAGACGGTGAACGGGAAAGGCACTGTTGACGAGGCTCTCGGCACGGAAAAGACTACCTGGGAAGAGGCCAAGGCGGATATCCTCGGCCTGTTCATGGTATGCCGGCTGGTCGACATGAAGGAAATCCCTCTTATCACCAAAGAGGATGCGATTACCACATTCATCGCCGGACTCGTCCGCTCAGTGCGTTTCGGCTCGGCTTCTTCGCACGGACGGGCGAATATGATGTGCTACAACTATCTGAAAGAGAACGGGGCGTTTTCGCGCAACAAAGACGGCCTCTATCATATCGATTATGAGAAGGCCCTTGAAGCAATCAATTCCTGGGCAGACCTGATTCTTACCGTCCAGGCCGAAGGAAACTATGAGTTCGCAAAGGAATATGCTTCCATGAATGCTGTCATTTCTGAAGCGCTTGCCGCAGACATCGCAAATGTCAATGCCCACGGTATACCACGTGACATACGATTTGAATTTGTCTGGTAATGCCCGGCCGGAGGGATGTGGCTTGAAGCTATTTCATCAGTTCATCCACAACGGCTTTCATTTCATCAAACTGCTCCTCCATGCTGAGGAGCAGTTTGTTTTGTGCCCTTGCCCTGACAAGGTTATGCTCGGGATATGCCGTCTTGTAGTAGGTGTCCCCGTCGATATAGTCCATAAGGAACCGGAGCACCTGTTCGTATGTGATGTAGAGGGCGGAGAAAGCAAGATGTGCAGCTTCTTCATCTGTCAGGGTGTTTTTTCTCTGTGACAGATACCCTGAAGTGTAGGCTCTGAACATTTCCATTGACATCGAGACCTTGTCCAGGTCCCTGTCGTCTTCTGCCCCGGTGTTGGCATATGACCGTATGGCATCCCCGAAGTCGTTCAGGGAAGTGCTGCTCATGCAGGTATCCAGGTCAATGACACACAGTACATTACCGCTTTTGTCAAAGAGAATGTTGCTTATCTTGGTGTCATTGTGGGTGACTCTCGCAGGAAGGATTCCTTTTTCTGCAAGTGACCAGAAGTCCAGCATTTTTTCCCTGCGTGATTCTATCCGGCTGATTTCCTCCGCCACTTCCCGTACTCTTCCGGCAGAGTCTCTCCTGAGCGCATCGTCCCATTGGGCGAGTCTCAGGCGGATGTTGTGAAAGCCTTTGATTGTCTCGTTCAGGGGAGTGGTGAAATCAGCCAGCATCGACTGGAACCTGCCGATTCCTTCGCCTCCCTTGTATGCTAGTTCCGGACTGTCTGCCTTTTCATAAGTCACGGACCCCTCGATGAACAGGCACACTGCCCACCAGTTGCCGTTGCTGTCCCTGTAGCACAGGTCGCCTGCTGTCATGGACTTTTCTTCTTCATTCATGCTGTCTGCCTTTCTTCGTATGACTTTCAGCACTTCCCTGTCCGGGTCTCCTCCGGCGGCAGTGACTTTTCTCCTGAGGTGGTCCGTTATCATCCGGATGTTGGACATCATGCCAGGAATGTCAGGGAATACATTGTGGTTTTTCCTCTGGAGAATGTATCTAGGAGCCTTGCCTGATGTCATGTCCGGACTTGTTGACACGATGAATGTGTCGTTGATGAATCCCGGCCCCAGGGCCTTGATTGTCTCGGCTCGGCCTTCAATGTCAAATTCTGCAATTATTTCAAAAAGTTCTGCTTCTGTGTACATCATGTGCTGTCAATGGAAATTCAATCCGATATATGGTGCCTGTGTCTCAGAACCGGAGTTCTCCGAAGAAATCCGGACGATGGAAGTCCGGTGAAGGAACATCAATGGGATTCCAGCTCAGGAAATGAGGGTGGGCAGCCTTGTCTGCGCATTTGAAAAAGTTTGCGCGGACTTTTTCCGGCAGATTCCGTCCGTCAAGTCCTATCATGCTGAACGGGATGCCCATTGCTACTTCCCAACTGAACATCTTGTCCCCGATGTCATATCTTTTCTGCTGCAGAGAACTGTATCGGATGACATTATCAAGGATGGAGGCATCGAAATGCCTGCAGTCGGTACGGCTTTTTCTTTTGGCAGCCAGCAGAGTCCCGATGCAGTTCATCTCAAAATTATAGTATGTGCCGTCTTTCGGGTCCGAAATGAAAAATTCGCAGCAGCTGTCTTCCCATACCGGACCATTGTATTCAAGGGCACGGGCCCTCAGGTCCAGTCCCCTGACATGGTAATGTATGAAAAGATGGGACAGGCTTCTCGCCGTGGTGACATGCACGGAAGGGCAGTACGGCCATTCTCCGGGCCAGTTGACGGAGTCCACGGAGGCCTTTGCCCCGTGCAGTTCCATGGATATTTCCCTTTCTTCCGGCGTCATGGCCTCAAGTCCGCCGATGAACGGCACTTTCAAGATTTTCATGGTCATTTATGTTTTATTCAAGTCTGTTGTATTTTGTTTTCCTATTCAAGTCTTTCGGGCACCGGAATCACGGCACCGATTTTTCCTCTGGCATTCCAGAGCCATATCTTCCCTTCCGCCAAGTCTGTCTTCGTCACCCTGAATTCTATGCCGTCCTTGCTCCTGATGTCATCGGATGTGGTATATTCGATGGACGCAGTCACCGTCTGCCCTTCTTCTGAAGGCATTTCATCAAAGGCAAGGATAAAATAGTCCGCCATATTGTCATCCGACACCCTGATTTCATTTCCGGCCGGATTGAATCCGAACTGATGGGTCTCCGGCGAATATTCAAGCTGCAGCATGCCCCTCACATACAGGGATATTTCCCCCTTTCCGGCAAAATCCTCTTCATAGAAAGATGCAGGCATGCAAGCCTGGATGTACGGCAGGATTAAGGCTGCCAGTATGAATCTTCCCGTCCTTTGCATGGCTTGTCTATCTGCTGTTGTCTCTTATGATGATTTCCTTGGTCATCACTTCCTGTCTCCCGTCTTCATAGAATGCCCTTGCCTTCAGTATCCCGGATGCGGCAGGCACATAATATCCGTCATTTCCCGGAAATATGACTTTCCCGTTGTATGTCCATTCTATTTTTTCTGCGTCTGTGGCATTGAACAGCCTCAGCGGCAGTCCGGTGCCTGGCGGAAATGAGCCGTCGTCATTCCTCTGCGTATACCTCAGGTATATGTATGGCCTTCCTTTCTCAACAGGAGCCTTTGTCATGAAGCCGGCATCGACTGAATTCCCTTCTGTCCCGTCTTCCCTGCAGGAGATTTTCACATTGTATCTTGTCCGTGGCTTGAGCCCTTCAAGGACTATCGCATATCTGACGGCATCATTGCTGGACGAATATGGCCTGACTTCGCATTCCTCCATATCTCCTGAATTTTCTTCTCCCCATTTTATGTGAGCCTGTCCTCCGAATCCTGCGCTTACGCTCCAGCTTATTATGGCGGCGTCCTGGAATATGTCTTTTCCGGTCACTACAGGACTCGGCAGCAGTGACTCCCCGGTCATTGATACCGTGAAGCTGATGCCTGCCTCAGTCCTTGTGATGTCCCTTATGCTGAATATGGACTGTTCCCCGTTCCAGAAGGTGAACATGTGTTCCGAGTCCGGGGAAATTGAATCGGTGTCCCCGCTGGGAAAGAATATCCGGCTTATGTCTGTGGTGCCTCCAGTGCCTGGGCCCGCCGCCGGCATGACGGCTTCAATAAGGTCCGCGCACTGATGTGAAGGATTGCAGTTGACAGAATTGGCTTCTTTCTGCCATCTTCCGTAGGCTGTCATCCCGTAGCCGGCATCATTTCCGGACTTGTCGATATGATATACAAGGAGGCCTTCTCCTCCGATATGGCGGTCCCATCCGCCGTTTCCCCTGCATTCGAGGAGGTAATATTCTCCGGAAACGCTTGAGTCAATCCTGTAGCATGTCCCTCCCGAATTGACAGGTGTCAGTTCATACCTGCCTTCTCCGGCAATGGCGATGCTTTCGGATATGCCGAGAATTTCCCGCTCTATGGCATTGAAGTTGGGCGGAGTATTCCCGTTGTCATTCCTGTTCCCCTTGTCCATGAGCGAGGTGCTTCCCCACAGCCCTTCAGCAAGTCCTCCGCTGTTCATGTAGTCTGTATCGTACATGTCAGGAAGCCCGAATGTGTGGCTGTATTCATGGCAGAATGTCCCGATGCCGGTGATGACACCGTCGAACAGCTCGGAAGTGCAGGCATAGCGGTCTATCCTGACCCCGTCAAGTACCAGTTCCCGGACTCCGGCCTGACTGAGATACCAGGAATGCGACCAGACATGATATTCACCGGCTCCTTCTGCTTCATCCGGTCCCGCGTATATGATGAAGACATTGTCCGCGCAGCCGTCGCGGTCGTCGTCATAAATTGAGAAATCCGTTTTCCTGTCGGCTTTCCTGCAGGCTTCCAGTACCATTTCAGCCGCCCTAAGGTCTTTTCCTGCGTTGCCGGCATCGTTTTCTCCGTAGTACCGGTATTCCCGGTCAAGAGTTATGATGTCGCTGACGTCAAATGAAAAGTCATATAGCCCGCCGAACTGGTCGTTGAAATAATCCATGGCTCCGGGCCTTCCGTCTCTTCCCCGGTTGAGCAGCGCCTCGAAATCACTTTTTGCATATGAGAATTTCAGATCCTGGAACTGCACAAGGAGGACGAGCCCGTGCATGGCCTGTCCAGGAGCAAGCCGGCCTTTCAGCGGGGTGCCTCCTGCCTGCGGCGCGCAGGCCCTTGATGCGGCGGCAATATGCGCGATTTCCTGCATGGGTATGGCCCTGCTTTCCGCAATGACTTCCGCAGGCGCGTCTTCCCCGATTCTGTATCTGCTTGAGACCTTGCGCCCGGAGTCGAATCTTGCATAGCAGTACCATCCGTCCCTGTCCTGTATTATCGCCTCCCCGTCTTCTGTGGTAAGCATTTTCATGAATTCGTCTCCTGACAGCCTTGCCCTGAAAGAACTCCCGTCCGGCTGTTCCAGCCGGATTTCGCTTTTCCTGGCCGGACTTGCTTCCGCCGTGCTCTCATGCAGGAGGAAGGCGGCAATCAGCAGCGACATTGACAGACAAAGGATTTTCATTTATCTTTGCGGACTTTAATCTTTGCGGAATTCATATCTTTGCATAGTTACTATTTTTTTATGAGACGAACAATTTTTTTGACCATTTGTTTTTTTCTTGCCCTTGCCGGGGGCGGCAGGCCATGCACGGCCGCAGAGCAGGATTCCTCCCGGTTTTCTGACGAAAGGACAGTCGAATTGATAAACCGCTACGGCACCCTGGATTCGTGGAGCACAAGGACAGTCAGAGAGTCTTCTGTCATTGGCGGCAACTCGAAGGTCCTGTATGAATTTTACGGTGATTACAGCAATGTTAATACCAGAGATCCCTATGTCGCGCCTTGCGGATATCTATGGAGGACCAACAATGTCCTTGCAGTCGTGGCCGGCATAACAAAGACAAGCACGACTGTATTTCCTGAAAAGCGCGGCAACGGCTACTGCGCAAGGATTGAAACGCATGTCGAGTCGGTAAAGGTATTCGGTGTCATAAATATGGATGTGACTTGCCAGGGTGCCCTTCTCCTTGGCTCTCTGCCTGAACCGATCCGCGATACCGGCAATCCGATGGCAAAAGTCCTCTACGGAGTGCCGTTTTCCGGAAGGCCGGCAGCTCTTGTCTTTGACTACAAGGCGGATGTGGGCCATGAGACAATAAGAGGCACAGGCTTTTCAAGGCTCAAGAATCTCGGATATCCTGATTATCCTGAGATAGCAGTCATCCTGCAGAAAAGATGGGAAGATGAAGAGGGGAATATCCATGCATTGCGGGTAGGCACCGGATATGAGGCCGTAAGGAGGAATATCACCGAATGGGAGAACGGCCACAGGCTTGAAATCCATTACGGGGATATTTCCGGCGAGAAGTTCTATGAGAAAGGCATGGAACTGCAGCAGGGCTCTGAACGCACATTTCATGCAATCAACAGCAGGGGAGAGAATGTCATGGTGATTGAAGAAGGCTGGGCTGCCCCGGACGAGATTCCGAATGTGCTGATTATAAAATTCTTGTCAAGCTCCGGCCAGGCTTTCTACGTAGGGGTGGGGAATACCCTGTGGATAGACAACATATTCCTTGAAATG
>JADIMJ010000073.1 GCA_017694835.1 Candidatus Cryptobacteroides gallistercoris | reverse complement strand
GAGAGATGGTCAATGGATTTCTTCTATCCTAACTTCAACAATGACATGTGGAGAATCATCGGGCTGATATTCTTCGGGGACAAAAGTCATTTTGAAATGTCTGCAAGGACAGCGGCAAAAAGATTTGACAGGGAAAAGATTGCCGGATTCTGTGCAGAAAAAGGCATTGCCCTGTATGATACGGCAGAGCAAGTGCGCCGTCTGAAGGACAATGCCTCCGACAAATTTCTGGAAATAGTCACTCCGACGGACCTGTCCGCCCTGCTTGAAAAAATCCCGGAGTGCACCGCCATAGTGGCCACAGGGGAAAAGGCGGCGGAAGCTGCAGCCGCATTTTTCGGATGCAAGGCTCCTGCAACGGGCAAATGCATTGAAATAATCACAAGGCATCTTATGTTCTGGAGAATGCCTTCATCATCCCGGGCCTATCCCCTCTCGCTTGAGAAAAAGGCGGAGGCCTACAGAAACATGTTCATCTCCGCAGGCCTCCTGCAATCATGAATGCCGCCGTACAATCTTCATGAATTCCTCGCCCGTAATCGACTCCTTTTCAATAAGATATTGAGCTGCCTCATGCATTATGTCCAGATGGTCTGAAATTATCCTGCGGGCCTTTTCATGCGCGGCCTTTATGATGTCAAGCACTGTCTTGTCCACTTCCGCCGAAGTCGCATCGGAACATGCCGCAGAGGCATCCCTGCCGAGATACCTGTCCGAAACTGTCTGAAGCTGCATCATGTCGTATATGTCGGTCATGCCGTAGACAGTCACCATGGCGCGGGCAAGTCTGGTCGCATGCTCTATGTCATTGGACGCGCCTGTGGTAACAGTATTGCATATTATTTCTTCGGCTGAACGACCTCCTGTCAAGGTTGCTATTCTGTTGAACATTTCATCTTTGCTCATCAGATACTGCTCCCCTTCATCAATCTGCATGGTATATCCGAGAGCGCCTGAAGTGCGCGGGACAATCGTGATTTTATGGACAGGTGCTGAATCTGTCTGCATGGCGGCGACAAGGGCGTGTCCGACCTCATGATAGGCCACTATTCTCTTTTCCTTGTCAGACAGCACCTTTCCTTTTCTCTGTGCTCCGGCCATGACTGTCTCCACGCTCTCCTCGAGATCAGAAGTCATGACAGAATGCCTGCCCTGTCTTACTGCACGCAAGGCCGCCTCATTGACAATATTCGCCAGTTCGGCTCCTGAAGATCCGGCTGTCGCCCTTGCCACAATGTCAAGGTCCACATCATCATGCTTCACAGCTTTCAGATGGACGGCGAGAATGGCCTTGCGGCCCTCCAGATCCGGCAATTCCATCTGTATCCGCCTGTCAAAGCGCCCAGGCCTGAGCAGCGCCTTGTCCAGACTGTCCGGACGGTTGGTTGCAGCCAGGATAACTACTCCTTTGCGGGCATCAAAGCCGTCCATTTCTGTCAGAAGTTGATTGAGCGTCTGTTCCCGTTCGTCATTTCCGCCGCCGAGGGTATTGTCCCTTCTCTTTCCGATGGCATCAATCTCATCAATGAAAATTATGCACGGGGCTTTCTCTGACGCCTGCTTGAAAAGGTCCCGCACCTTGGCTGCGCCCATTCCCACGAACATCTGCACGAATTCAGAGCCGGAAATAGAAAAGAACGGCACCTCGGCCTCTCCGGCAACCGCCCTTGCTATCAGTGTCTTTCCTGTCCCCGGAGGTCCTACGAGCAAAGCGCCTTTCGGAAGACTGGCACCAATGGAGGCATATTTGTCCGGATTGTGAAGAAAATCAACGATTTCATTCAGGGCATCCTTGGCTTCATCCTGTCCTGCCACATCCGCAAATGTGGTCTTCACTTCAGACTCTGCGTATATTCTCGCCCCGCTGTTGCCGAAAGACATGAAATTGCCCATGCCTCCGCCCGTCATGTGCGAACGCATGCTCCGCGCCAACTGCTTCCAGACAATATACATCAGGAGGAAAGGCAGCACCCACCATAATATGAAGTCCAGGATAGCGGAATTCTCCCTCGGTATTTTCTTGGTGAAAAGAATCTTGCCCCCATCACTCGGACTGGATGCATTAAGAAGCCTGTCCACAAGTTCCGGATCGTCAACTGACCCTGTCTGGAATGTTGCAGTCCTGGCTGAAGCAGTATCGGCTGTAAAATAAATCTTGTCCCCTTCCATCACCACCTCGCGGACAGCCCCGGAATCCACCTTGGCTATGAAAGTTCCATAGTCAGTGGATATGATTCTGTTGCCGGAGACTCTCGGGAAAACAAGAGCATTGAGCAAAAACACGAGCACCAGCCCGAGAAAAAATCCCCAGAGCGTATTGTTCGGCTTCTGCGGCTCCACGCCCTGGGAATTGCCTTTGTCTTTAATCTTATCGTCCATAAAAATTCAATTTGAACCTTTACGGGCAAATGCCGTTCCACATGCCGGAAACTGAAAAATTGTCATCCGGATGGACGGCATTTTGTCAGTCGGAGGCTGCAGCCCTGAGGACTTCTGACAATGACGGATGGACATGCACCAGACTCCTCAGGTCATCAAGTCCGGCCCCCGACGCGACAAGGGCGGCCGCCTCATGAATCAGGTCGGAGGCATGAGGGCCACAAATATGGCAGCCGAGGAGTTTTCCATCCCTGTCCACAATCAGTTTGCACAGGCCTTCCGTCTCGCCGAGGCAAAGAGCCTTGCCGTTTGCCCGGAAAAAGGATTTTCGGCAGATGTACTCAATGCCGGCCTCCCTGCATTCCTCTTCCGTCTTCCCGACTGCCGCCACCTCGGGCATTGTAAACACGGCCGCAGGCATTACAGCCAGATTGACATTGTCCTCTATGCCCATGGCATGGTCGAGGGCCCTGACTCCCTGCATCACGGCGGCATGGGCAAGCATCACTCCCCCGGTTATGTCACCGACGGCATATATCCCGGGGACATTTGTCCGCATGAATGCATCGACTGTGATGCCGCGCGGTGTATATTCAATCCCGGCATCATCCAGATTGAGGGTGTCAAGAGCCGGCCTGCGTCCGACCGCCATGAGCACCTTGTCTGCCCCGACAGTCCCGCCGGAACCTTTTTTCTCAAACCGGACGGAGAGTCCCCCGCCAGTGTCATCCGATGTCTGCCCGGACATGGATGACGGCACAATCTCTGTCACCTTAGTACCCGTCAGGAAATTTATTCCTCTTTTTGACAAGCTCTGGCGCAGGCGTTTCGCTATGTCTGCGTCAAATCTCGGCAGGACTTCCCGGCAATATTCAATCACGGTGACCTCGCTGCCGAAGCTTCTGAATATGGATGCGAATTCAAGGCCGATGACTCCGGCTCCTATGATGCACAGCCTCCGGGGAACAGATTCAGACCCAAGCAGTTCCCGCGAAGTCACCACTCCTGGCAGATTCTTGCCCGGAATGTCAGGAAAGACTGGCCGGGAGCCTGTGGCAATGATGATGCAGTCGGCGGAAATCAGTTCTTCTCCGTTCCCGGACTGGGATCCGGAGTCAGAACTGACTCTGACGGTCGTGCTGTCCGCAAAAGATGCCCGTCCATGCACCAGACGGATGCGGGGATGAGAAAGAAGGGTCATTACGCCGTCCCTGAGCTGCGCCACTATGGCATCCTTCCTTGCAGAAGCCGCATTGAAATCAAAGCCGTATGCAAGGCCTGTGATTCCCAGCGTGGAAGCCGACCCGAGTTCTTCAAGCATGGCGGCGCTGCGGCAGAATGCCTTGGTCGGTATGCAGCCTTCATTGAGGCATGTCCCGCCCACAGCACAGGACTCCACAAGCGTCACATCCGCCCCCCGTTTTGCTGCCAGCACAGCGGTCTCATAACCGCCCGGGCCGGCTCCGATTATCACTATTTTCATTCCCGATAATTGTTGTACTTGACTCCGTCATTTATACTGTTGCGTATATTTGGCTGCGCCATTTATACTGTTGCATAAATTTGCCTGGTTGTCATTCTGTCCGGACTTCAGGGACATACCTCAGCACAGGGCGGGTTGCGGCCAATGTCTCGTCCGGCCTGCGCACCGGAGTATTGTGCGGGGCAGAACGGAGCATTTCCGGGTCAGAGGCAGCCTCCCGTGCTATTTGCCTCATTGCTTCTATGAATCCGTCCAAAGTTTCCTTCGACTCTGTCTCGGTGGGCTCTATCATTATGGACTGGTGGAACAGAAGGGGGAAATAGATTGTCGGGGCATGGAAGCCATAGTCAAGCAGCCGCTTGGCCACATCAAGCGCAGTGATGCCGGAAGATGCATCGGCAAGGCCGTCAAACACGAATTCGTGCTTGCAGAGCCTGTCGACAGGCAGTCTGTAACTGTCTTTCAGGGATTCCTTCACATAATTGGCGTTCAGGACCGAAAGCGGGCCTGCCATACGGATGTTTTTCTTGCCTAGTGTCCATATATAGGCAAGGGCCTTCACCATTACGGAGAAATTCCCCATGAAGCCCGACACCCGTCCTGCCGACAATTCCCCGTCTCGCCCGATGCGGAATCCGCCCTTGCCATCAGGCAGCACGCGTGGACAAGGGAGATATTCGGCAAGGGAAGCCCTGACCCCAACAGGTCCGGACCCCGGGCCTCCGCCTCCGTGAGGAGTCGAGAAAGTCTTGTGCAGATTGAGATGCATTATGTCAAAGCCCATGTCTCCCGGCCGCACCTTTCCGAGAAGAGGATTCATGTTGGCCCCGTCATAGTACAGAAGGCCGCCGCAGGCATGGACAAGTTCCGCTATTTCCCTGATTTCGGTTTCAAAGAGCCCGAGAGTATTGGGGTTAGTCATCATGATGCCGGCGACCGTATCATCAAGAAGAGGCTTCAGGTCATTCACATCAATTGTGCCGTCCGGGCGGGACTTCACCTGTACCACCTGCAGTCCGCATACGGCAGCGCTTGCCGGATTGGTGCCGTGGGCGCTGTCCGGGACAATCACCTTCGTCCTGCGCAGGTCATTCCTTGAGATATGGTACTTCCGCATTATCATCAGTCCGGTGAGTTCCCCGTGGGCTCCGGCACAAGGACCGAAAGTGAATTCCGCCATTCCGGTTATCGAAGACAGGGCCCTGGCAAGTTCATGGTACACCTGCAGACATCCCTGGACAGTGGAATCCGGCTGAAGAGGATGCACGGAAGCGAACCCCGGCAGGGACGCCACCTCCTCATTGATTCTCGGATTGTATTTCATGGTACAACTCCCGAGCGGATAAAAGCCGTTGTCGACACCGAAATTCATGCCCGACAGGCAGGTATAATGACGCACGGCATCCGGTTCGCTCACCTGCGGGAGAGCCGGCCGATTCTGCCGTCTGAGATTCTGCGGAATGTCCCCGAGGTCCCCCGGCCAGCAGTCTGCCGGCAAGGAGCATCCCCTCCGTCCCTCTTTGGACAATTCGAAAATGAGTTTATCGTAATATTTCATCTGAATCGCGTTTAAATCCTGATTCTCTCAAATCCTGATTCTCTCAAATGTATGATTCTCTCAAACTCTGATTCCCGTGCTGCTTCATGGCTTCCACGCAGGACACAAGGGCGTCGATTTCCTCTTTCGTTCGCTTTTCAGTGACACAGAAGGACACAAGCCCCTCCCCGACTTCCAGAGCGGCGAAAAAGCCGTTGTCGCACAATGTCTGCTGGAGTTCTTTCACCGGCAGGCGGGTCTTCAGGACAAATTCCTTGAGGAAAGGCCGGTCGAACGCCTCCTCAAAAAGGCCTGTCCCCAGCAGCCTGTCATGAAGATAATGCGCACCTCCATAAGAAAGGCTGTTGACTTCACGCATTCCTTCCGGCCCCATGAGGGAAAGGTATATGGTCACATAAAGGGCCATGAGAGACTGGTTGGAGCAGATGTTGCTCGTCGCTTTCTCCCTCCTGATATGTTGTTCCCGCGCCTGCAGAGTCAGCACGAAGGAACGGCGGCCGTCCATGTCGACAGTCTGTCCCACGATTCTGCCGGGAAGCTTGCGGACGAATTCCTGCCGGCATGCAAGATAGCCTGCATAAGGGCCTCCGAAAGACAGCGGAAGGCCGAGGCTCTGGCAGTCGCCGCAGGCTATGTCCGCCCCCCATTCTCCCGGAGTCCTGAGCACTGCAAGTGACGACGGGTCGGAATAGACCATCAGAAGGGCCTTCTGAGCATGGACAGCATCGGCAAAGCCCTCAAGGTCCTCTATGATGCCATATCTGTTCAGGGACGGGACGAGCACTCCTGCCACATCCCCCGCGACCAACTGTTCCCGAAGGCTTTCCAAAGATGTAGTCCCGTTGTCTTCAGGAACATAGCCGAGTTCCACCCCGTGATATCCGGCGTAAGTCCCTACCACCTCCATCACCTGCGGGAGCAATGTCCTTGACAGGAGGACCCTGCGCTTCTTCCTGGTGCAGGCAAGCGACATCATCATTGCCTCCGCTGCAGCCGTCGCGCCGTCATACATCGAGGCATTGGCGCAGTCCAGCCCTGTCAGCATGGTTATCATGCTCTGATATTCGAAGATATATCTCAATGTTCCCTGCGACACTTCTGCCTGATAAGGGGTATAGGCAGTCAGAAATTCTGCCCTTGAGATGAGAGGGGCAATCACTGCCGGAGAATAATGGTCGTACGCACCGCAGCCGCAGAAGACTGTCAGGCTCCTGTTGCGGCCGGCCATTTCCGAGAAACGTCTGCGGATATCCATTTCGGACATTGCCTCCGGCAGGTCGAATTCTCCTTTGAAAATAAATTCGGGAGATACATCCGAATACAGATCATCCAGGGACGAGGCTCCTATCTTCCCGAGCATCTCCCTGATGTCCTCTTCGGTATGCGGGAAATAAGCAAATGCCATAATACAGCTGCTACTATTTCAGAGAATCGCAGAATGCGGTGTATTCCGATGCCGTCATAAGCAGCTCAAGCTCTGAAGAATCCGACAACTTCACCCTGACTATCCATGTGCCGAACGGGTCGCTGTTCAGCAGGGCCGGAGAATCTTCAAGGTCACCGTTCACGGACAACACCGTTCCACTGACAGGGGCAATGAGGTCGCTCGCCGCCTTCACACTCTCCACTGCCCCGAAATCGCCTCCGGCCGCAAGTTCATCGTCCTCTTCCGGCATATCGACATACACAATGCTCCCGAGAGCATGCTGCGCATAATCCGTAATTCCTACCAGGGCTTCATCGCCCTCGACTTTGACCCACTCATGGGTCTGGCTGTAATACAGCCCTTCAACTGTCTGAGACATAGCTGTTGTCAATTAATTATTTCTTATAGTTCTTGTCATAAAATCTTTTCTTGCAGACTACGCCCGGGAAGAGTTTCTTGCGTATCCTGACCTGAACTTCCGTCCCCTGTGACGTAAATTCCTTGCGAAGCATGGCCATGCACACGCTTTTACCAGTTGAAATGGAATTGTAGCCGGTGGTCACTTCCCCTATCTGCTCTCCTTCTGACTCCACCGGATATCCGGCACGGGGAATGGCCTTGTCCCTGAGTTCTATGCCCACAATCTTCCTTGTCACTCCCCCTGTCTTCTGTGCCCCGATGACTTCCTTGCCTATGAAGGACGGCTTGTCCATCTTGACGAACATCCCCAGTCCGGCCTCTACCGGGCTGATGTCCTGGCTCAGCTCGTGCCCATAAAGAGGGAGCCCCACCTCAAAGCGCAGGGTGTCCCGGCATCCCAGACCGCACGGAGTAACACCTGCAGCCATGAGCCTGTCCCAGATATTCCTTATTGCCGCAAAAGATCCGTAGAATTCGAATCCGTCCTCCCCCGTATAGCCTGTCCTGCTGACAATCAGTGGCTCATCTTCCGCAGGCCGGGCCTCGGGGTCCGCATCAGGCATGCCGTCCCGCTCCGGAGGAAGCACAGTCCGGACAAAACCGTAGAATTCAAGTCCGGACAGGTCCAGTCCGAGCACATCCTTCGCTATTCTTTCAGAATCAGGTCCCTGAAGTGCAATCTCCCCGTAAAAGTCTGACAGATTGTCAACCTGCACATCATATCCTTCGGCATTCTCAACCACCCATGCGAAATCTTTCTCGATATTGGACGCATTGACCACAAGCAGCCACCTTGAATCCGAGAATTTGTAGACGAGCAGGTCATCCACCGTACCTCCGCTGTGATACAGCATCATGCCGTACAGGATCCTGCCGTCCTCCAATCCGCGGACATCGTTTGTAAAAATATATCCCACAAATTCTTCCGCCTGCGGCCCGGAGACAAGAATCTCCCCCATGTGCGAGACATCGAACATCCCGCACGCATGGCGCACGGCATTGTGTTCTTCAATGATTCCTGAATACTGGATAGGCATGTCAAAGCCTCCGAACGGACTCATCTGAGCCCCCAGTGCGACATGCCTGTCGTGAAGGCATGTGGTTTTCAGTGTTTCTTCCATAATGCGGTCGGTTATCAGCATGCCAAATTTAGTTTTTATAAACGACTAAACCAATATGTCGGCGGCTTTAATGAAAAATAAATTGTTTCGGTCCCGTCAAATTGCTTATGTCCCGTCAAATTGCTTATGTCCCGTCAAATTGCTTCTACACCCCAAATTGTTTCGGTCCCGCCAAATTGCTTCTGCACCCCAAATTGCTTTCCGGCTAAAGATTGCATCGTGTATCCAAATTGCATTGGCCTCGCCAAATTGCTTTTGCCCATACAAATACTTCTTTCTACCCATCTGACGCAATTTATCAGGTGAGCAGAAAAATGTATCCAATATTGCCCACTTGACGCACTTTATCTGCCAACCCGTGGCAGGTAGGCATGATACGACTCTTTACACCGCCCACCTGACGCGATTTCGGTCATTTTCGCGGCAGGTAGTGCATTCATCGCATCACCTGGCAATAAAATCTCACTAAACCATGCCTGGTAGGCAGGAAATGATACCCCAGATTGCCCACCTGACCCACTTTATCTGCCAACCCGTGGCAGGTAGGCATGATACGACTCTTTACAC
>JADIMJ010000072.1 GCA_017694835.1 Candidatus Cryptobacteroides gallistercoris | reverse complement strand
ATAAATTGCTTTTTGTTTCAAAATTAAAGAAATCGCGCGCTAAAATAATAAAAATATCCCTAATCTGCTTAAAAATTTTTCTGAAAATTCACAGAAGCCTGCTTGCGAGGTCTGAAAGTTCGCTCCGTTCTCCCTTCCTGAGGTTTATGTGCTCGAAAACCGGCTGCCCGGACATCTTTTCCCCGAGATGCGTAAGGCCGTTGGAATACATGTCCAGGTAAGGCTGGTCTATCTGGAATATATCTCCGGTAAACACCATTTTCGTGCCTTCTCCGGCTCTGGTGATTATGGTCTTGATTTCATGCGGAGTGAGGTTCTGGGCTTCGTCTATTATGAAGAAAACTTTACCGAGGCTCCTGCCCCTGATGTATGCGAGAGGGGAGATGAGCAGTTTTTCTTCCTTTATCAGGGCGTCAATCTTCGTCGCCTGCCGGCTTCCGGGCCTGAAGCAGTTGCGGATGACGTTCAGGTTGTCCAGAAGCGGCTGTACGAAAGGCCCCATCTTGCTCTTCTGGTCGCCTGGGAGAAAGCCAATGTCCTGGTTGCCGAGAATGACTGCCGGTCTGGACAATATGATCTGGTCGAAGTCATGTTCCTGCTCGAGGGCAGCTGCGAGGGCGAGGAGGGTCTTTCCTGTCCCGGCTCCTCCGGTAAGGGAGACAAGCTTTATGTCAGGGTTGAGGCAGGCGTCCAGCGCGAATTTCTGTTCGTCGTTGCGCGGGGAGATGCCGTATGCATATTTTTTCTTTACCAGGACAATCTTCCTGCCTCTGGCATCATACCGTGCGCATACCGTCTCGCTTCCGTCCTTGTCCCACTTGAACTGGAACAGCTGGTTCGGCAACGGCTCCTTGTCCAGGATTTCGCCGAAAGGAATGCTCCCCTGGGCCCCGTATGCGAGGGCCTGAAGCTTTTCGGCGGGTACATCCGCCTTGACTTCGACCTCGTTCCTCGTGTATTCGAGACGGGACTCCTCAATCCTGTCGGTGAGATAGTCCTGGGCTTCCATGCCCACTGCCTTCGCCTTCATCCTGAGGTTGACATCCTTGGTCACGAGAGCGACAAATCTGTCCGGATGCTCCGCCTTCACCCATATTGCAGTCGCCAGGATGCGGTGGTCGGGGATGTCATCCTGAAAACACCCCTTCAGCTCATCCGGAAAAGGATGGCTCAGCTCTATCATCAGGTTGCCCAGGTGCTTTGCTATTGGCACACCGTTCCTGCCGAGTTTCTTCCTGTCGGTGAGCCTGTCTATTTCCCTCATGAATTCCCTTGCGTTGAAACTCAGGGTGTCATGGCCCTTCTTGAACTTGTCCAGCTCTTCAAGGACAGTTATCGGTATGACAATGTCATTTTCCTGGAAGTGATGTATGGCCTTGTAGTCATGCAGGATGATGTTCGTGTCAAGAACGAATATCTTGGGAAGCTTCTTCCCCTGCCCCCTGCCGGGCATGTCTGCATTCCGTTCCATAACATTACGGTTGTGGGTCCAAATATATATAGTTGCCGTTCCAAATATATAATAGTTGCCGGTCCAAACATATTGCAGTTGCCGGTCCGATACTCCTGCCTTTGCCGCCCTCGGGACAGTCAGTCCTCTCCTTCGGAAGAAGTCAGTCCTGACATGAGGGAAGCGAGTATTCCTGCTACATCCGTGCGGGACGAATGCTTCACGACGGTATGCCCGTCCTCCCGGCCAGGATGTCCTACAGGGTAATAGGCGATGTCCTGAAGCAGCAGCTGCGAGTCCACATAATCCGCGTCGCTTTCCCTTATCTGAATCAGGACGCCGGGAATTTCCGAGAACAATATCCTGACGGTGTCCTTTTCCATATATGAGGCGGCGATGCCGCTCACATCGATGACGGCTCCTGTCCCGCTGCACATTTCAGCCGCGGCAGGCAGAAGGCCCCCGTCTGAAACCGTGGCTGCGGCCAGGACTATCCCGTCTTCTACAAATTCCCTCACTACTTCGTAGCAGTCGATGAAATAGTCAGGGTCCCTGATTTCCGGGCAGGCGTCTGCCTGTGCTCCCGTCGCTTCCTCGAAAAGGGAACCTCCGAGCCTGTGTCCGCATGTGTCGAAAGGTATGTATATGAGGAGGCTTCTGCTGTCGTTCACCGCCTTGCCGGGACATTTCCTCTCTGTGTCCATATGGATGGTCTGTGCGGCTCGGGTACTGTCCGGAGCGGTACAGGCCATATCTTCATCGCAGATGTCTGTTTCTGCGGACTGCAGCTGCATTTCGGATGCGCCTGTGCCGGCAGGCAGGAATCTTGCCCTGCATTGGCGGCAGTCTTCTCTGAAGCCGAAGGACGAAAGTCTGGCGCCGAGGTCGTATATGTATTCGGAAGCAGCCCTCGCCGAGAAATAGAATGCCGCCATGTTGCCGATTCCAGTCTGGTCCCAGTCCCATTCGGCGGAAAGCATCACATTCTCCAGACGGAAGTGGCCTTTGCGCCACAGCGTGTCAATCAGGGAGGACGCTATGCGCAACCTTGTATGGAAAT
Source organism: Candidatus Cryptobacteroides gallistercoris (assembly GCA_017694835.1). Lineage (GTDB taxonomy): Bacteria > Bacteroidota > Bacteroidia > Bacteroidales > UBA932 > Cryptobacteroides > Cryptobacteroides gallistercoris. The sequence goes on along the minus strand of JADIMJ010000072.1, from coordinate 8,347 downwards.
CGGGGCAGCTGAGCCTGAAGTCCCGTCCGCCGGCTGCGTCAGCCTTCCGTCTCAGGTCAATGACTTTCCGGAGATATGTCTCAGTCTCTGATCCGTCATGTCCGGCCGCCCCGGGGACCGGGTCCTTGGTCTCGTCGATGACTGTACCTGCGGCAGTATGTCCGGAAGAAGGTTCATCCGAATCGGAAGTCATGCATTCCATGAGCATCCCGGCGGGAGTACTGTCCATTCTTATCCCGTCTATGATGTATTCTGAATACAGGGCAGATGAATTCTCCTTCATAAAATTCAATTATACCCCGTAAAATTAATTAAATTTGGCGTCAGTTCAAACAATATGAAAAATTTATGATGGAGCAGAACGATATGGAGTTTTCGGAAGAAAGCTATGACGGGATGATTAAAGACCTCTTCGTGAGGTTCCCTTCATATCAGAAGTCGGGGGCGGAGGCATACAAGCCCGGAATTGCAAATATGGAGTTCTTTGACCAGCTGGTCGGGCATCCGCACAGGAAATATCCTTCGGTGCATGTGGCCGGCACCAACGGCAAGGGGTCGGTGTGCAGCATGCTGGCGTCTGTCCTTGCTGCCGCAGGGCTCAGGGTCGGGTTGTATACATCTCCCCATATCATTGATTTCAGGGAAAGGATGAGGATTGTCGACGGGCGGGACAGTCCTTCGTCCCCGGATTTATATCATATAAGCAAAAGGGAAGTCTGGGATTTCATGAAAAGATGGGGGGAGACATTTGACCATCTTGACCTGTCGTTCTTTGAAATCACCACTTCCATGGCCTTTTCGTGGTTTGCCTCCCGCGAGGCCGACATCGCGGTCATAGAGACCGGTCTGGGCGGAAGGCTGGACAGCACGAACATAATCTCGCCGGTGCTGAGCGTGATAACTAACATAGGCCTCGATCATTGTGACATGCTCGGCTCCACTCTTCCGGAGATTGCCTTTGAAAAGGCAGGCATCATTAAGCGCGGAGTCCCCGCCGTCATAGGTGAAAGCAATCCTGAAACAGATCCGGTATTTGAGCGCAAGGTATTGTATTCCAATCTTTCCTCTACTGAGTTCGGCGGAGACAGGGGGCGCATCATGTCTCTTCTGGCTTTTGCCGACAAGTATGAGCCAGGGCTTTGGGGCAGGCATGAAGAAATTCTTGCCGGAATGGACCTCAGGGGAGAGTATCAGGTCAGGAACCTGCGTACTGCGCTTGCTGCCCTGGATGTCCTCGGCAAGGCCGTGCCGGCTGTCGCCTGCGCCGGTACGGATGACATAATCAGTGCTCTGGAGAATACCGCTGTCAGGACGGGCTTCCGGGGACGGTGGGAGACATTGTCGGAGAATCCCCGCATTATCTGTGACATAGGCCATAATGCACACGGACTGAAATACAATTTCCGGCAGTTGGAAAGGATGCTCGCGGCGGGGGAATGCGGAAGGCTCGTGATTGTGTACGGAACTGTTGCGGACAAGGATTTCTCATCCGTGTTCCCGTTGATGCCCGACAATGCTGTCTATGTTTTCACGAATGCCTCTGGCAGGAGGGCGTGTCCCTCCGATGAAGTAATGCGCGGATTCCTGGCCTACCGGGCTTCCGCCGGAAAACCGGAAGTCGAGGCATATTCCGTGCCGGCGGTCAGCGATGCCGTGGCTCTGGCAATGAAATTGCAGAAAGGCGGACTGCTCTATATAGGCGGCAGCACTTATGTGGTATCTGAGGCGGTGGCCTTTCTGGAGCGTAATGCCCTGATGAATGATGCCGGAGCCGCCTCTTGTTGATGACAATTGATAATTTGTGATGTTTATGAAAAGATTTTGCCTTAGTGTCCTGCTGTTCATTCTGGCCTGCGCCGGACAGGCCGCAGCTGGCAATGCCGGAAAGACTTTGGATAAACTCTGGAAAAAGGTGGAGAACTCGATGGCCGTGGACAGGCCGCAGAAGACCCTTGACTTGCTTGAAGATGTGATATCTGCGGCAAAAAATGAGCGTAATCCGGTGTACTTCTGCCGCGGACTGGACCTATACAGGTCGGTGTCTGTCAGACTGGACTGGAAGAGGAATGACAGCATCAGGGCCGAAATCATGAAAGAAGCAGAAGAGTTCGGGTGTCCTGTGGCGGAATATTGCCTGATGGTTTCAATGTCCGGCTTCGGTGTCTCGGCGGATACTTTGCTCTCATTTGCATCCCGGAATGAGGAAAGCCTGAAAGCCGACTGCAACAGAGAGTTTTATACTGAGGAGAACATTTCATCATTTTTCTTATATTCGTATGCTGACCTGCCGGAATTCGTGCGTGAAAATATTTCAGACGATTACGAATATGTGATGTGGACGATTGCGTGCCTGAGCATGTCCGGGGCGGAGGATGTATATGCCGAATCATGCAGGCTGTTGTACCGGCATCTGCCTGAAGACAGTATCAACCGCACCTATCTGGAATTTTTCATGGCTGACGGCATTGATGATGAATCAAAGCGGATCGATTCCCTTGAAAAATTCAGCGCAAAGTACGCGGGCAGGGCCATATCCCTATATGCCCGGAGGGCTCTGCTGAAAGCAAGGTTCAACCAGAACCTGAAAGCCCTGACATCAGGAAAACGGTATGCGGGTAGCCCCGAAAAGCAGGCGGATTCCCTGTCGGAAGTGTTCTCCCGTTTTAGAAAAGACTGCATCGCTTTTGAGCGTGACAGGACGGAATATTCTGGTCCTGAAGCCGGTATAGCTGCAGAATGCGGCGGAATCGATGGCCTGATCAGACATCTTGACGAAGAAAATGCGGTCATGAGCCAGGACGGAAGGGATACGGTGTGTGTCATTTTGAAAAATCTCAAAAAAGCTGAATTCCAGGTGTATGAACCAGGGAAAAGGGGAAAGCTGATATTCAGTGCTGATGTGAAGGACGATTCCGGCCACTATTTTGTGCCTGACACTTTCCGGATAGCTTTGCCCGATATGGATGACGGGAATTATAATCTCTATGTAAAGTCCGGGAAATTTACCGCATACGAGCGTCTTGACCGGTATTCGGTGTCCGGGGCATATCGTTTCACTGATGAGGGACTGACGGTCTTTGCGGGTGATTTCATGACGGGGCGGCCTCTTTCCGGAGTCAGGGTGGAGGCTTTTGCCGGTGACAGTCTTGCGCTTGTGCGCGACAATGTCGATTTTTCGGGCTTCGTCTGTATTGGAGACGGTTTTGCCGGCAGCAGTGAGATAACCGGTCTCGTATTTTCATACAGGGACAGTCTCGGATATATGCGCAAATCCGGGAATATCCGGGTCAGCCGGTATTATGACCGTACTGATGACGCGGAGGCTCTTTCTGATGACGAAGCCGCGGATTCTTATTGCAGGATATTCAGGGACAGGTCAGTTTTCATTCCGGGAGACACTGTGCATTTCAAGGCCGTGCTGTATTCTTCGTCCCGGGCCGGGATGTCGGCATGGAAGGAAGGCAGGGATGTGGAAGTCATTCTGAAGGATGCGGCAGGCACGGCCGTGAGGAGCGGGATGTTCAGGACGGACGGATTCGGGGCTGTCGCGGGCTCTTTTGTTCTCCCTTCGGAAGTAAGGCGCGGGAGGGCTTCATTGTCGGTCATGTGCGGCGGCAGGGAAATCATCTGTTCCGGAGGTGCCTTCAGGGTCGAGGATATTGTGCTTCCGACATATTCCGTTGATTTTGATGGATTTGACGGGGTTATTCTCCCTGGGGACACAGTGTCCGTGACGGGAAAGGCGGCAAGCTATACGGGACATCCTGTATCCGGCTATGCCGCCAGGTATACTGTGAAGAATTTTGACGCACTGGTGGCCTCGGGCGACCTGACATTCTCGGAAGACGGAAGTTTCCGGTTTTCATTCCAGGCCGGTATCAGAAGCAGCAATTATGATTTTTATCAGATTACCCTTACGATAACGGGAACTGACGGTGAAACCAATTCATTTGATACATGGCTTTCTGTCTCATATGACCTGATGCTGGGCATGACGGCAGAAAATTCGGCCGAAGGCAAGATAAACGGCACGGACGCGGATTCCCGATATTATGGACATGACTGGTACGGCTCTTCAATCATTGCAGAAGACATTGAGGAATGCATTTTCCGGTTTGAGTCAAATGGCAGGCCGGTCCCGGGCATGGAAATATCATATAAGGTAAGTTCGGGGCAGGGAAAGCAGCTCATTTCCGGCACTGCCGTTTCGGGAAAAGCTTTCAGCCTTGATTTCTCGGGGCTTCATTCAGGAGAATATGTGCTTGAGGCCGAGGCTCCTGTGAGATTCGCCATGCCGGGCGGCAGGGATTCTGTCATTGTCGTAAGATACTTGCATTCTTTTATACGGCTTTGTGACGGAGAGGACAGTATGGACGCAGATGTGGAAAGTGTGTTCCGGGTTTGTCCTGGACAGGACATTTCACTGCAGACAGGTGCCGGACGAGGACCTGTATGGGCCGTGGTCGAACTCTTTGACGGCAATCTCCGCAGTCTCCGCTCTGAACTTGTGCATCTGGACGGCATTCCCGGAAAATCCGGCTCTCTGAAGACCCTTGTCTGGGAATATGAAGACAGTTATCCTGACGATGTCCTGCTTGTGGCGTTTTATTTCAGGGAGGGGAAATCGTACAGTTACTCATATACTTTCCGCAGGGACAGGACACCTGACTCCCCGGTTCCGGTAGAATTCACCGCTTTCACGGACAAGACTGCCCCGGACACGGAAACATCCTGTGAACTGAAGACAATCCCGGATGCGGAGGTGCTGGTGGCTGTCTTTGACAGCAGTTCGGAAGATATTGCTGAAAACATCTGGTCATCCATCGGAAAGCCCCGGGACAGGTACTTGTATATCAGCACCTGTTCATATCCCGGCAGTCACAGGATTACAGGATATGGCGGAGGTCTTGACCTCGGATGGTCCGAGTCACAGGTAATAATCGCGTATGCCGTACAAAGCAAAGCGTCAGGGTCCGGCAGACAGTTCCGAAAGGCTGTTGCAGCCGCTTCGGAAAATTCTTTTATGGACATGGAGTTTGTCAATATGGAATCCGACTCTGCCCTGGGGGACGCCGTCGAACTTGTGCCGGAAGGCTGGAACAATCTGAGCCCGCGTGAAGAATTTTCCAATACTCTCGCCTTCATCCCGTTTCTGAAGACAGGAGCCGACAGTACCGTGAGATTTTCGTTCAGAACATCGGACAAGTTGTCCACTTATGTCGTCTCGGTCTTTGTCCATGACACTGCCATGAGAAATAATGTCCTTAGGAGGGAAATGCTTGTTGCCAAGGATATCATGGTGTCTATGTCCGTGCCGCAGTTCCTGTATGAAGGAGACAGGCTGGAGGTCCGTGCAGCCGTAAGCGATGCTTCGGACACAGGGGCGGAAGGAATTCTGACATTCTGCGCCTATGACGGGGCTGACAGGGATTCTTCATCGCTGCTGCTTGCTTCCGGAAGGCCTGTCAATGTTGCGGCCGGCGGGCAGCATGCGGAAATATTCACCGTGAACGTGCTTTCCGGGACGGATACTCTTGGCCTTCTCGCATCATTCAACGGGGGAGAGGGCGACGGCATGTTTGTCACTGTTCCCGTATTCCCTGCCGAACAGACTCTGACAGAAGCCCATTCTGCGGTCCTGCTTCCCGGAATGCCGGAGGATTCGCTATATTCTGAACTCAGGGACAGATTCGTGAATGTGTCGGGATATGGCGCGGAATATGACCGCAGGGATTTGTATTCCATGCTTCTGGATGCCATCCCTTCTGAACTGTCTGTCGACGGTGCCGACGTGCTGACTCTTGTGAAGTCCTTGTATTCCGCATGCCTTTCAGAGTCTGTTACGGGGGAGGCTTCTGTAATATCCGGAGCGGACGGACAGCAGGAGTCGGTTAATTCTCTCGCGTCCCGTCTTGAAGAATATGCCTGCCCTGACGGCGGCTTCGGCTGGTTTGCCGGAATGGAGTCATCCCCTGTCGTCACGGCATGTGTGCTGGACATGCTTGGCGGGCTCAGGGACAGGGTGTCCCTTGCGGATGCTGGCATCAGCACAAGTCTGGTGAAAAAGGCGGCGGCTTATCTTGATTCTGCTGTCATGCCTGACTCAAAGCCGCGGGTGTACGGCGGAGGCATTTCTCTTCCTCTGTACCTGCATGTCAGGAGCATGTATCCGGAATTTGACTTCAGCCCGGCTTCCGCTGACCGCAGTGCTTTGAGGGCATTCCGTCGGAATATACGCGAATGTCTTGATGTAAGGGGGGAAAATGTCCTGTACGGACGCATCCTTGCCAAAGCGGAACGGATTTCGGCTGTGATGAATCTCGTGTCTGATGAAGCGAAGAATCTTGCAGAGGACTTCGGCCTTTCCGGAATCCGCATGAGGCGGCTGGAGCGCAATGCCGCCCGCGACCTGGCCTCGCTTGTCGAATATGCCGTGCCGCATGCTTCCGGCGGAATGTATTATCCGAATGCCGTCATGCCGTTCCGCGGGCTGATGGAAAGCGAACTCTATGCCCATTCGTTGCTCTGCGACCTGCTTTCTGACTATTCTCCGGAATCCGGGATTGCCGACGGGATCCGCATCTGGATAATGGTGCAGAAAGAAACCCAGGACTGGGATGATGACCCGGCTTTTGTCCGTGCTGCCGCTTCTGTGGCGGACGGTATTGCGTCGGTGGGGGATATTGCGGTCCTGGTCATGAAGCAGAGATTTGTCAGGCCTTTCACGGGGATAAGTCCTGCGGGGAACGGCATGGGCATAGAACGGAAATATTATGTCGAACGGCCCGGAACCATGGGCGATGACGGCCGTCAGTCTTCATCAGACAAAGCCATTGTCAGGGAAGAACTGAAGGTCGGGGACATCCTGCATCCGGGAGACATAGTGACAGCCGTATATTCCGTCCGGAGCGATGAAAACCGCAGCTTCGTCCGTATTGAAGTGCCGCATAATGCCGCCCTGCGTCCTCTCGACCAGTTTTCCGGCCTGCGGTTCGGCGTCCTGCATCAGGCTGACTCCGCTTCCGGCGGAGCAGTGCGTGCCCTGTATCCTTATGCATACAGGGAGGTCCGTTCCGACCGCACGGTCTTCTGGTTTGACAATTTCCCGGAGGAGGAATCATTTGCAGCAGAAAAATTCATTGTTGTCCATGAAGGCTCCTTCGTTTCCCCTGTTGAAGAGATAGAATGCCTCTATGCTCCTCATTATCGGGCAAATGGCGGCTATGGCGGCAGAATTGATGTCGGAGAGGCAAAGTCCGCAGGCGGTGCATGTGAATAAAAATTATGTATGCCCTCATCAAAAAAATGCAAAAAATATTTGCAGGATAAAAAATGTTTTCTACCTTCCGGAGTTTGACAGTTTGTGCAGTCAAAAAGAGGTAAAAAACGAGGCTACAGACCGCTAGAATGGCGATTTGTAGCCTTAAGTTTTTTTCGGGGAATGTAGTATATTCTGTTTTTCTGAGGGGGGGATGGGCTATTGCCCACATGTTTCCTTTTCGCGTTTCTTCGTTGAGGCGATGATGCTCCTCATCTTCTTTTTCGTCACAATCTGAGTGTCGGTCCTGAAGCCGGCGGAGCCGTGCAGATGGTTTGTCAGGTCAGTCCTCTCGTATGCGGGTATGTAGCCTTCCCCGTCCACGCTCAGGAAGTTCATGTCCCTGAGTGTCCCGAGTATCTCCCTGGTAGTGAAGTGCATCCCACCCCTGTTTATCTTCTTCTCCAGATACTTGTATATGAGCAATGCTAGAAAGCATGTCAGGAAGTGCGCCTTTATCCTGTCGTCCCTCTTCAGGTATACAGGCCTTGCGTCCATGTCGGTCTTTGTTATGCGGAAGTCGTTCTCCACGACCCATCGTCCGCTGTTGAGCCTTATGATTTCATCTGCCGGACCCTCCAGGTCCGTGCATATGCAGTAGAAGCCGTCAAACCGGGCCTCCTGGTCTATCATCTCCTGATTCAGGGAGAAGTTCTTCACCTGGGCCAGCTCGCCGTCCTCAGTGCAGTATTCCGTCTTGATGAACCGTTTCGCATCATTCGGGCTCTTCTTCCTTTCTGTGTTTGCCCTTCCCGATTCCAGCAGGACCAGGGCCCTGTCTATCTGCCTGTTCCGGACATAGGACAGATAGTCCCGGTACTTGAACGAGAAGGTCACTATGTAGCGCATCTCCAGGATCTCTCCCGTCTGCATCTTCACTTGATCCCATCGCTCCTTGTAAAACAGGGTGTCATAGTGTTTTTCGGCATTCACTTCTGTCAGGTCAAAGACCTCTTCCGAGCCCTGGACATGCCATCCTGATGCTCCGAGAGACCATTCCCTGTCTCTTATACACATCTGACGCTGCCG
>JADIMJ010000071.1 GCA_017694835.1 Candidatus Cryptobacteroides gallistercoris | reverse complement strand
GTTCTGGCTCAATGTTTCAGACGAGGATGCGGCAAGATACATAAAGATATTCACCATGCTCTCAAGGGAAGAGATTGAGGCCGCCGTCGCAGAGCACGCGGAAGCCCCGCACCTGAGGAAGCTCCAGAAGCTCCTTGCCAGGGAAATCACCGTCATGGTGCACGGGGAGGAAGAATACAACAAAGCCGTCGCAGCCTCTGAAATGCTTTTCGGGAATGCGACCTCCGAGGCCTTGAAGAAACTGGACGAAAAGACATTCCTTCAGGTATTCGACGGAGTGCCGACATTTGAAGTCGCCGCAGAGAAACTTCCGCTGAACATCCTCGAGCTCCTTGCCGTGGAGACATCCGTATTCCCGTCCAAGGGAGAATGCCGCAAGATGGTCCAGGCCTCCGGCGTGAGCATCGACAAGGAAAAGGTAACCGACATAAATGCCGTGATAGGACAGGAATCCGTGCTCAACGGCAAATACATCCTCGCCCAGAAAGGCAAGAAGAACTATTTCATCATCATACTGAAATAATCCGTTGGCATACACCTGCAAAAGCCGGCATACACTTACAAAACAGAGAAACATGGAAGGAGAATCAACAAGACAGCTGAAGGTGGCGAAAGAACTCCAGAGGGACATGGCGGAAATCATCCGCAGCAAAGGGATGGCCATGTTCGGAGGTGCCCTCGTGTCCGTAAGCGGAGTAAAAGTAAGTCCGGACCTGTCTGTGGCAAAGATATATGTAAGCATCTTCCCTTCGGACAAGGCGGAAAGCGTCATGAACATCCTTGAAGAAAACTCCAGGGCACTCAGGGGAGAACTCGGCAACAGAATCGGGCGGCAGCTCAGGATTGTGCCGGAGATTGCATTCTTCAGAGATGATTCGCTCGATTATGTGGAACACATCGAGGAACTTCTGAAAAAATGAATCTGCCACTGTTCATAGCCGGCCGCTATCTTTTTGCCAAGAAATCACACAATGTCATAAACATAATCTCGGCAATAAGCGCCATCGGCATGGCTATCGGAACGGCAGCCCTGATCATCATACTGTCAGTATACAACGGATTTGACTCCATTGTGAAGACCATGCTCGGGAATGTCGAGCCTGAATTGCTGATAACACCGGCGGAAGGCAAGACATTTGTCCCTGAAGGGGAGGTCTATGACTGGCTTTACGCACAGCAGTCCGTGACAAGCATCTGCACTGTGCTTCAGGAAAATGTATTCATCAATTATGAGGGCAAGCAGAGTATAGCAAAGGCCAAGGGCGTGGACAGCATCTACGAGGAAGAATCCCCGCTGAAAGATTATCTTCGCCGCGGGGAATTTTCCCTGCATCACGGAGACCTGCCGCTCGCAGTCACAGGTGCAGGACTGGCACACCGCCTGGGCATAGACCCCAGGTTTGTCGCCCCGATAGAAATGTATTTCCCGTCCAGAACCAGGAATATATCCCTCCTTAACCCTGCTGCATCGATTGAAAGCGTAAAGGTCTTTCCGTCCGGAATATTCTCCGTCAACAATGACATTGACAATTCATTGGTAATCCTACCGATAGAGACAATGCGCGAACTGCTTGGATATGAAGGCAATGAAGTTTCCGCTGTTGAAATACGCATGACCGGAGCCTCTGCCAAAGAAATCAGAAAAGTACAGGAAACCGCAGAAAAAATGCTTGGCTCCGGATTCCGGGTCAGCGACAGATTCGGACAGAATCCGGCACTCTACAAGATGATGAAATATGAGAAGGCATCCATATACCTCATACTCATGTTCATCATAATAATCATAGCTTTCAATATATTCGGCTCACTCTCCATGCTCATCATGGAAAAAAAGGATGACATGCTCACATTCATGAGCATGGGTGCATCAGACACCCTTATGAAAAGGGTGTTTATCCTGGAGGGATGGATGATTTCTCTTGCCGGTCTTGCCGCAGGGATAGTGACAGGTATCGGGTTTGCTCTTATCCAACAGTACTTCGGCATCATCAGGATGCCAGGCAACTTCATAATTGAGGCATACCCCGTCATAATTTCACTGCAGGACATCCTGCTCACTTCTGTCTGTATAGCTGCGGCCGGCTATCTGATAGCCCGTCTGCCGGTAGCCCTGTACTACAAAAAACATCACGGCCATACAGCAGACTGAATCCGACGCAGAGCATACGAAAAGAGTACCCTGATGATTCCACAAACAAATAAAACGGGATGGCCGCGGCCATCCCGTTCATTAAATTATTCCGAAGCTGAGGACTTCTGACTACATCGCAGACTCTCCGCCCTCGCCGAAGAGCATCCTTTCCGGTTTTTCTGCAATGCCTTCCGGCCTCGGCTGTACTCCGAACCTTGCATTGAAGTCTTCTCTCGTGGCAGTCTTGTAGCCTTTCAGTTCAAACGGTCTTGGAGAGGAGACATTGTGCGGCGTCAAATCCGGAGAAGCTATCTCGAGAGGTCTGAATTCAAGAGGCACCGAATATGGAGACATGGCGCCATACGCTGCGACAATCTCGACTATCACCGGTTTTCCGCAGATGCCTTCGGCATCTTCAGGGACGGCCACGGCAACAATGCTTGAGTTCCAGGACATCCTCACCAGAGCTTCAGTCTTTTTGTAGCTGCCGTATCGCTTGACTTCTTCAATGAGCTGGTCTGTCGGCATCAGATAAATCTCGCTGAAGCTGTTTTTGAATGTCACGAAGTACCATCCGGCAGTACCTTCTCCCGGAGTTATCGTAATCTTGGCTCCGGCATTGTCACTCCACAGTTCCGGAGGATAAGTATTAGGATCGTCTCTCACAAGATCATCCCCGTCAAGGATTTCATAGCTGATGTCCACAGAAGCGTCACTCACCGGGATATCAGAGCCAGGCGTGGTGAAGCGTACTTTGGTCAATCCGGTGGTAACAGCCCCCATGTAGCCGAACGCCATGACATAATAGTCGGTATTCGGCTTTATGCTGTTATAGAACAGGTCTATCTGGGTCGGAAGGTTCTTCTGACCCGAATATGTCACATAATACATGCTGCTGTTGCTCCAATACTCGACCACAGCTGCAATCGCGGCTTCATCGGAACCATATTCCTCATATCTTTCCACAGGCATACAGCCCAGGACATACAGCTCGTCATCCCTGGATGGCTCGCAGGTAAGTGTCACTTCAGAAGTCTTGACATCTGTCACTCCAAGCCCGAATGTCATGTCCGACGGGACAAGGACACGCGTGCGGAACTGCTCATAATAGACATCCGTTGTCCTCCGTCCGTCGGCATCGACTCCGAAAAGGACAAGAGTATAATTGGTAGAAGGATCCAGAGGATTGATGCCCAAGTCCCTGTATGAATTGAGATGCTGCTCTCCGGAGAATGTGTACTCGCCGTTCATCCAGTCATATTCGTATGAATTGGCCTCATTGATGAGAATAGTCGCCAGATCAGATCTCGAATATGATGAAAAATATTCAGTGGTAAGACAAGTTACATAATACTTTGTGGACGGGTCGCTCGGCACAATGTCGAAATCCGCCATATATGATGTAGTCACTTCAGAGGAGATTTCAAATGTACAGTCATCCGTAATCTGATGCGCATTTGTAGTGAACGGAGCCTTCTGGAAATTTGTTGTAATCAGCCCCTGGTCCTCAAGTCCGAATGCATAGGCATAATAATCCGTATCGGAAAAAAGATTTTCAGCGGAAACAATATACTCGCCCAGCTGTGTGAAATCCGACCATTGCTTCCACACCTGGAACAACTGCGCTATCCAGATTTCCTCCTCAATGTAGTCTACAATCTCATCCATTATGGCCTGGTCGCTTCCTGCAGTCTCGTAATCCGCCTTGGATATTATTCCTGTATAATACCTGACATTCTCATTCGACGGAATCACCCGCACGGACAGATCTGAATCCGTGCTGCTCTCAAGGCTGAACTCAAAGTCGCAGTCAAGCTGTTCAGGGGACTTTGTGGAAAAGCGTACAACAGTCATTCTGGTAAGAATGTCAGCATCCGTATCCAGCCCGTAGGCATACGCACAATATTCGGTGCCGGGTTCAAGGCTGCTCCATTTCACGCCCTTATCCCCTTTCTGGAGCACGCCCTCCAGATATACGGACAACTCCACACCAAGCCTGGAAGCCTCGGACTTGAGATAATCGATGTCATCGCGGATATACCTGTCATAGTCGCCTTCATATTCATCAAGGACAGACTTAGGGACAAGACCGTTGACATAAGTCATGTTCTTGTCATCAGGGAACCATGAGACCGTGGCCTCCACTTCCGTCACTCCGGTGACATTTATGACGAACCTGTCATCCACAGACTCCGCAGGCTTCTGAATCAGCTCGATGACAACAGGCTCGGCATTCGGATAACTCAACATTATGTTTGCACTTCTGCCGGACTCGTAGAAATTGACTTCCGGGAAAATCTTGATTACGCCGTACTCAGGATATTCGAAATGATTTGCCCATTCTGCATCAGCCTCCGCAGTTATCTCCTGTCCGGTGACATAATTCTCCACTTCATATTCAATGAGCACCTCTGTGCCGTCAGGTTCCGCCTCAAGCGGAGTCTCCGATTCCACTATGATGGCCGCAGAACCGCTTTCCGCCACAGACAGCTGCTTGATGGTGACGATGACAGGCTCAACAGGACCGTATGTCACAGTCACCATGGCATTCCTTATGCCGCTTCCGTCATTGCGGTCAACGGCAAAGCGGATTTCCCCGTCACTGGAATAATCGAAATCATGAATCCAGTCCTGATCGGCCCTGGCGTCCACTGATATGCCTCTTTCCGCATTCTGCACTTCATATACTATGACACCTTCGGTACTGTTGAAGGCCAGCGGTGCGGGAGTCTCCACCACCAGGACCGGAGAAAGCTCTTCCTGCGCACAGCCGGACAGCACAAGGGCAGGAATCAGAAAAAGATATAGGAATTTTTTCATCAGTTTGCTATAATTAATATCTGTTTGCTATAATTAATATAAATCAATGTCTGTGTGTCAGTCCAGATATGCTGCAGAAGGAGGCACCTGCACCTCAACCAGCACAGGCCTGCCTTCATTGCCGGAGGTATCAATCCCGTAGCCGGCTCCGCAGAGGACAGAGTTCCACGCAACGGCATACCTCACCGTCGTCTTATTGTAATTTCCGCGGCCATTCGTATAGATAGAATAGAACAGTTCTTCCGTATCCATTGCCTGAAGATAGCTCAGGCTGTTGCCGAAGCCGGAAAAGAACCACGAATCAGCTCCGTCCGGCGCTATCGTAAAGACAACGGCAGCCTTGTTCTTGAAATCCTCGTTACGGACAGGATCCTCCTGATAGACATCATTCCCGTCAATTATCTCCGAGGAAATTACCAATGAAGCAGATGAGAATTGCCGCTGAGGCGTGGAAAAGCCGGCCTTGAACAAGGCGGTATTTACACCGCCGGAATATCCGAAAGCATAAGCGATATAATCAGTGCCGGCACTGAGTGTACTTCCGTCATAATACTCCGTATGCTGTCCGCTGACAGGAACAATGCCATATCCGAGGAGCTGTCCCGCCATTGCATCCATGAAGGCGGCATCCGAAGGATAACTTTCATATTCAGATTCGGAGACACAACCGTACAAATAGTAATCCCCTGTGTCCGGTGTGTATGTGACTGTGGCATTCCCCGGCTTCAGGTCACTGACGGAAAGTGTTATATTCATGTCAGAGCCACCCACTTCCGCAGTCCTGCATGAGGCGTATGCCACCTCCGTGGTCCTTTCACCTTCATTGCTGACTCCGAATACAAAAACCGTATATTCCGTGTCAGCCTGAAGCTGCACCGTATTCAGGTCTTCCGCTGTATCAAGAGTCCTCTCCCCCGTCCATATATACAAGGTGCCGTCCCAGTTTATGCCGTTGTTGTCGGCCATATTGATGAGAAGGGCAGCGACATCCTCGGCAGAATTTGCATCAAGGATTTTGGACTCAGCCACATAGACATAATATCTTGTGCCGGCGTCCGAAGGCACAACCGTAACATCAAATGACTGCGATGTTATGTCCGAGAATGTCAGCTCAAATGTACAGTCATCGGTAATCTCGACTTCATTTGCGGAAAATCTGGTTTTGGTCACCGGTGTCGTCGCGAAACCGGCCTCATCCAGCCCGAAGGCGAAGGCATAGTATTCTTCTGCCGGAATAAGCCCAGTGAACTTTTCACTATGCTGCCCTGTCTCCGTAAAGTTCGAGAAAGTCCATGTAATTCCGAATGAAGCATAATATTCTATGAGTGCAGAACATTCCTGCACCACGGATGCGACAAGAAGCTCGTCAGAGCCCATGGAATTCTCGTAGTCAGATACCGGGACCACACCCATATAGTACTGCAGCTGCGGAAAGTCCGGAGTGACCGTGACTTCGGCGGAATTCTGCCTGACAGACGAAATGGTTATATCAAAGCCGGCATCCGGATAATCATATCCTCCGCTGCGGAATTCCTCCACAGTCAGATTGTCTCCGAATGTGCCGTCTATGTCAAGGGAAAAGGCAAAGGCACAATAGTCGCTTTCGGGCTGGAGACCGTCGAATCTTTGTGAAGACTCCCCGGTCACCACATATTTCCTTATCACGGCGTTCAGTCTCAGTCCGCTTGACTCGGCCTCCTGCCTCATCTGCTCCACCAGAGAATCCATGAAAGCCGCATCGGAACCGTACGAGTCAATGTCTGACTTAAGCGTACACCCCGTGTAATAAGTCTGCTCCGAGTCCAGCGGACTGAAGCTGGCCACAGCACTCCGGGCACCCTCAAGTTCCACGGATATGTCGATTTTCATGCCTCCCGTCTGGTCATAGGCATCCTGCGTCAGAGTAAGTACCATGTCCGGACATTCCGGATAAGTGACAGTCAGGTGTGCACTTCTGTGTTCAAGACCTGTATTTCTGTCCATGACAAAGACAATCCTGTCATCAAGGCATTCGATGTCATGCACCCACTCCTGGTCTGAACGGCACCTCATTATGGCATATTCAAACGGATTCTTTATTGAGAAGCATATGCTGAATTCTCCGCCGTCGGCAGAAAAAGCCGCTGTCTCTTCAAAAATCACTTCCGGCACAAAATCCTCCGACTCTCTGCAGCCTGCCAGGACAAGCACCGGAAGAACAAGCATCCATACAAAACGATTCATCTCAAGAATTTCGGGAAAAATTGTCAGAATTCATATGCAGCCCTGACTTCCCACACTCCATAACCTGCGTCTCCGCCTTTAGGATATGTGTAGACAGAGTAGGTTCCGCTATAAGAAGTATAGTACAGGTACACATATTCTCCGGCGCTTCTTTCTGTCGAAGTATCCATTGAAGCAGGGTAAATCCCATTGCTGTTGAGCAATGACTTGAAGTTCGGGTCATTGTTCAGATTCTTGAAGAAGTCCGCTACCTCTTCCTGTGCAAGCATATACCAGTCCTGTCCGAAATTGTCGTCTATCCACTTGAATGCCGGATATGCATAAGGATAATTAGACATTGACCTGACCTTCTCAGTATTGGCCCGGCCGTCGTCAAGGCTGGACGCTCCCACGAGTTCATTTTCAGTACTCCATACTACAGATCCGATCACGGACTCTGTAGACAGTACCTTTCCATGCCTGCCGTTGTCGGTAATCCAGAAGACGAATCCGGTCTTGCCGTCCTCAGTCGTGTATGTGTCACCAAGCTTGTATCTCGTACCTGTCATCTCTGTCACCGTCACATTACATGTGCCTGAAGCCTTTCCGCATGTTGCCGTCACTACGGCAGTTCCAGGAGATACCGCAGTCACTGTCCCGTCGGAGCTGACAGTCGCGACTTTGTCATCGGAGCTGCTCCATGTCACAGTCTTGTCTGTTGTGTTCACCGGCCCTACAGTTGCAGTAAGCCTTTCGCTGTCAGAAACTTCAAGAGTAAGCTCCGACTTGTTCAGTGTGACAGATTCGGCCTCTATCGGCAGTACATTGACTGTACATTTCGCCGACACCTCCCCGACAGACGCTGTAATGACGGCTTCGCCAACTCCGTTTCCGGTCACATGCCCGGACTGGGTCACATTGGCCACAGAAGCATTGGAACTGCTCCATACAATCGTCACGTCAGGTACATTTTCCGGCTTATAGGAAGCCGTGATATCAAATGATTCTCCTATGAGAATATCTTTTTCATTACAGTCCAGCGTAATTTCCGTGACCTCAGGCTTGATTACAGTCACATTGCACTGCGCCATCTGCCCGCCGGCCCGCGCCGTGATGACGGCGTCTCCGAGTCCGACAGCCGACACGAGACCGTCATCGTCTACAGTTGCCACAGATTCAGAACTGGAAATCCATTCCACTGAGTCATAGTCGGCATTTTCAGGCTCAACAACAACCTCAAGACGAACAGCAGCCCCGAGATCAAGGGTAAGTTCACTTTGGGAAAGCGAGACCTTTTGCACGGCAGTCTTTTCCTGCAGGTCATCGGTATTACATCCGGAAATTAATCCGGCAAGCACCAGCGCAAGCGCGGATGCAAAAAAAACTTTGGTTTTCATACTCGTCAGTTTTATGTCAATTTTACAATAGGATTATATCGGGAGAGGACATCAGATGCCGGCGGCTTCAGGCAAAGCTTCGCCTCTGGACTCAAGCATAGCCGCGACCGTTTCGCGCGCAATTTCTTTCAGAGAACGTATCTCACCAGCCGCTGCAGACCGTCCTGAAGTCACAGCTTCAACATCCTCCGGAGCAAGCAGATATCTTTTCGGCACATACTCCCTGATGACAGCATTTCCTCTTGCCTCACGGACTCTTTCTGCTGCCGTGAATGATGATGAGAGCGGCACTGAAGAAGCTGATGAAGAGCCGGAGAACAGTTCCGGTTCAAATTCCGCAATCTGCGATCTGTCTGCCTCAAGACTGACAATGACAGGGTCTCCGTCCTTGCCGTCAGCGTCCACCCCGAGAGCCAGTGCCGCACAGTTCGAATAATTCCACGGAACACCGAGGACAGACACTCCGGAAGATGTCCCCGGGAATCTGGAGCCGTTTGCCTTGATGGCGCCGAGCAGCACATCAAGATTCAGTCCCTGCATATATTCGGCGCTGCGCTCCTCTATCCATCCATACCAATGGTCTGTGCCGGAGGTCGGTATAAACTCTATGCGCAGAGCCGCAATGTCAGACCATGTCGAGGCCGGATATTTCTCCGGATCAAACTCTACCAGGTCATTCCCGTCATACACGGTCACATCAATTCTGACAGAGGCATCGCTGACTTCCCTTTCCGGCGTCTCGCATCTTACGACCGTGACATCCGTCGTCTGGTTCCAGTAGCTGCATCCGAATACGAAGACATAATATACAGTACCGGGCCGTACGAAATCATAGTCATAGTCATAATAGATTCTCTGGCTCACTTCCCCCTGATTCTGATACAGGGCATGATCCGTATTGTTTCGGCATGCATCTTCAGCGACTGCATCCGGATCTCTCCCCAGAGACTGGTATTGGGCCTCCGTAATGATTCCCATGACATAAGTCTCGTCCTGAGACGAAGGCGACACGTTCACGGTGATCGACGAATAATCGGCAGACTCCACAGACACTCTGAATGTCATGTCCGAACGGGGCACTTCCGCAGTGCTGAAATTGAAGATGCCGACATCAGTTGTTCTTTCTCCCTTTTCATCAACCCCGAAAGCCACAAATGTATATCCTGAATTCGGGACAAGGCCGCCAAAAGTCTCTTCACGGTATCCGGAAAACAGGGAGGAAACCCAGCCCGGCTCCGTCTGCATGCCGTTGATACAGGCATCGGCTATGACCTCCGGAGAAAGCCCCTCCACAGAGGAGTCTTCAAACACTGTGATGAAATACTTTGTGTCATCGGATGAAGGAGACACCGACAAGGTAGCCTCGTACGGTCCCGCCTCAACAAGACCCATGTCAAATCTACAGTCATCAGTCACTTCAACAGAAAGCGTCTTCTTGCGCTCCACCGACAACGGAGTCGTCTGATAGCCGTTGTCAACACCGAACGCGTAATATACATATTCGCTGCCGGAATAGAGATTCGGGGAATCAATCTGTATCGGTCCGCTGTAAGTGAAGTCCGCCCAGGTCTTTTCAATGCCGAGGCCGGCATACATGTTTATCACATACTGGATTTCCGTAATCATTGTCGGGACAATCTTGTCATCGCCATAGGTATCGTATTCAGCAGCAGTAAGATTGCCCGCCAGGTACCTGAACGATGCGGAGCCCGGAGTAAAGACTGCCGAAATATTTCTTGTCCCGACTTCCGGGAATGTGATTGCAATATCTTCATCGAACCATGGAACCGGAGCAGTTCTCAACGGTTCCTTGAAGACCGCAGTCACCGGCACTGCGTCCTTTCCCATCCCATACACATAGATATAATAGTCGGTATCCGGGAGGAAAGTATCCATTGTCGTCACAGTCTCCCCGCTGCGCAACAGCACATCTTCAAGGAGCATTTCAAGAGAATATCCGTAGGTTTCGGCAATTGAGGAGAACAGATCAAGATTGTATTGTATGAGTTCCTCGTCCGATTCGTATGCGTCAATTTCCTCCTTTGTACCTGTCAGGAGAAGATATGTCATCTCCGGATCTTCAGGAATCACCTTTATTGTTGCCTCAAATGCCGTTATATCCGTCACTTCTATGGCAAAGCCCTGAACTGCAGAGGAGCCGGAACGGCCCTCCTGCGACACGGACACGCTCACAGACTCGGCACCGGGTGCAGCAATGGACACGGATGCAGTTCTGGGATTCTCCGAGTCATTTTCCCCTATGCTGAATACTACGGACCCGGGCGAGGAAGCATCCACATCATAAATCCAGTCCGCCGAAGGAACGGCGTCGACAGCCAGACTGACTTCGGCTCCGGTATGCTTGTCAGTAATACTATAGGTGATTGTACCCCTCTGGGCTTCAGATGTAAACTCATCAGGAGCCTCAATGATGCTTATGACCGGGACGGTCGGGTCCTGCTCATTGACACAGGCAGCCAGCAGCAACGCTCCGGTCAGAATCGCCAAAATTCTTTTCATCTTCTGTTCTAATAAATGAATGGATATGCCCTGAAACATACATCCGGGCAAAATTATCGGGGATACCACGGATGCAACCTGTCAAAGCATAAATTATGCACAAGCAATTTTTGTAAAATTAATCGGAAAAATTCATAATTCCAACTTTTTTCTGCCGGAATATGACAAGGCCGGAATATGACAATCAGAACAATGTGGGATGGCTGTCCGACAGACATGAGAGCACCTTCTCCATCACTGCTTCCCGGAAAAGAACCGACTTTGAGCTGACGCCGTATTGGCCGCAATAACGGTCAATCGCCTCCAGTTCCCTATCATTCAAATATATGACCTGCCGATGCCGCCGCACAAGCGCAGCCCTGTGCTTGTCCATGAAAGCCGGATCAATACCTTTCCCTACAATCTTTTTACGCATTTCTTCTGAAATATTTTTAGGAATCATCACATCACGTCGGAATATGGATCTGCACCGGAATCTCCGGATACTTTTCTCATGGCTTTTTCCGAATCCGCCCTTGACTTGCTCCTGTTTACCATCAGCACTCCGGAAAAAACAAGGATGACTGCCACAACCTTTATTATATTGAACGAGTCCATTCCCCAAATGACTGCTATAAAAGCTGCAACTGCAGGCTGCAGATAATTGTACATTGCCACAAGAGTCGGACGCAGGGTCTTCTGCCCCAGCGGCACCAGAAAGTAACACAGGAATGTGCCGCAGAAAAGAATGAACCCGAGTCCGGCGAACTGTCCGGCAGGCACAGCTCCCCAGGGCTCCGAAAAGAACCTGCCGGATGACAGGGGAAGCATGACCGCCGAGGCGAAGGTAAACATCCATTTCATCAGGGTGACAGGAGAATACTTGACAATTATATCCTTGAAAATCACCAGATACGTGGCGTATGAGCATTGGGCGAAAAAGCAGAGGAGATCCCCCCATACATTAGATGAGGCCGATGAAGAGTCCGAAGCATGGAAACCTGGCATCAGACGGTTTCCGAAGACCAGAAGAAGTGCGCCGCAGGCCCCGAGAAGCACACCGATGGCCTTGCGGGAAGTAATGGGCTCCTTGAGAATGACTGCAGCAAGCAGCATTGTGACAATAGGCAGGGATGTGGTGATGATGGATGCATCTACGGGCGAAGTCATGGACACGCCTGAAATATATACCCCCTGATTGAGCACTATGGCAAACATGGCAGCTCCGAAAATCTTGAGAAAAT
Organism: Candidatus Cryptobacteroides gallistercoris; assembly: GCA_017694835.1. GTDB lineage: Bacteria > Bacteroidota > Bacteroidia > Bacteroidales > UBA932 > Cryptobacteroides > Cryptobacteroides gallistercoris. The sequence continues at coordinate 10,876 of JADIMJ010000071.1, read as the reverse complement.
CCTTTCTTTCGACTTTCTCCCTTTTCATGAAAGGGGAAACAAGCCAGAACAGCAGGGCCGCCCCGAAAATCCGCACGTCTGTCACCGTCACGGCATCCACAAGCCCCCCGTCCATGACAAATTTGGAAATCGGAGCCATCGCACCCCACATCACACTTGCGGAAAACATCGCAATATGTCCCGTTCTCTGATCTTTGGTCATACTCTGGAATCCATAAGATTGATTTGAGGTGGCAAAATTATAAAAAAAGGGGACTAGCTGTCAAGCCTGTCCCCTTTTTCAGTGTAGAATTCATTCTGCAGAACCGTAAAATCCGTGATTTCCACAAGCTTGATTTTACATTTGTACTTTGTCTTCCATTTTCCCAGAATAGAAGAGAACATTCCTTTGCTCAGATAGGCGCCCAGAATAGGACTGACCTTCAGAATAAAAGACCTGATGTTTTTCTCAGCGACATAATAGGCCAGACGGCGTTCTATGGCTTCGTCAATGACCACGCTGGAGGTTATTTTTCCTGTTCCGTGACATACCGGGCAGACCTCTGTCGTGTTGATTTCAGTGGCAGGCCTCACTCTCTGGCGGGTAATCTGCATAAGTCCGAACTTAGTGAGAGGAAGCACATTATGCTTGGCACGGTCAGACTGCATCAGTTCCTGCATGTGTTTGAAGAGAGCATTTCTGTGCTCGTTGCTCTCCATGTCTATGAAATCCACTATCACTATTCCGCCCATGTCCCGCAGCCTCAGCTGACGGGCAATCTCTTCTGCGGCATAGCAGTTGACATCGTATGTGTTCTGCTCCTGTTCCTTGTTCTTGGACCTCGTCCCGCTGTTCACGTCTATGACATGCAGAGCCTCCGTATGTTCTATGACCAGATATGCGCCCTGCTTGATAGGGACCACTTTACCGAACGAGCTCTTTATCTGCCGTGTAACTTCAAAGTGGTCAAAAATAGGAGTGCTGTCCTTGTAAAGCCGGACAATCTTCTCCTGTTCAGGCGATATGAGCGATATGTATCTCTTCGTTTCTTCATACACAGACTCGTCATTCACATAAATATTTGAAAACGAATCATTGAGAAGATCCCGAAGAATCGTTGTGGTCTTGCTGTATTCGGTGAAAAGCAGCTGAACGGACTTGGATTTAGACAATTTTTTCCAGGCCCCTTCCCATTTTTCAATCAGAGCCATCAGCTCCGCATCAAGCACCGCAGCATTCTTGCCTTCTGCAGCAGTGCGGATAATGGCCCCGTAATTTTTCGGAAGGATATTCTTCACAAGCGACTCAAGTCTCCGTTTCTCTTCCTTGGAAGAGATTTTCTGGGATACGCTCACTTTCTCAGCGAAAGGGAGGAGTACAATGTTCCGTCCTGCCAATGAAATTTCCGCAGACAGTCGTGATCCTTTGGTTGAAATCGGCTCCTTCACAATCTGCACCACCAGCATCTGGCCCGGGGAAAGGACATTCTCTATACGGCCCTCCTTCTCCAGGACCGGGCCAATCTTTATTGATGAGAACAGCTCCTTCGGTGCGACATTGGGATTCAGCTTTCTCACAAACTCGTCAAAGGCCCGGAAATTGAGCCCGAGATCAAGATAATGTACAAAAGCCTCCTTTTCATCACCGATGTCAACAAAGGCAGCATTCAGGGCGGGAAGAATCTTCTTTACCTTGCCGAGGTATACATCCCCGACAGAAAAAGAGTGCCCGTGGCTGGACTCCTTGTTCAGTTCGATGAGCCTGTGGTTCTCCATCAGGGCTATCGATACCTCAGCCGAATTGACATCGACAATAAGATCCTTAACAGATTCCATCAAGAAAATTCATTTTCTGGAACAAAATAACAGCAGGGGCAAGCCCCTCTCAATCACAAAAGGGCGACCATTTTTCCGGTCACCCTTTTAATTCAGCAGACTGCTAAAATGGCAGACAAACGGAAGATTACTTTCTCTTCTTATGTCTATTCTTGCGCAAGCGTTTTTTACGCTTGTGCGTTGCCATCTTATGTCTCTTTCTTTTCTTACCGCTTGGCATAACTTTAGAGTTTAACAATTATTTCTTTACTACGCCCACAAATACCTTTGCCGGTTTGAAAGCCGGGATATTGTGAGCAGGAATAGTCATAGTAGTATTCTTGGTGATGTTTCTTGCAGCCTTCTCAGCCCTGTGCTTGATGATGAAGCTGCCGAATCCACGGAGATAGACAGGGTTACCCTTTGCAAGCGAATCCTTTACGCTCTCCATAAATGACTCTACTACTGTCTGAACAGTAACTTTTTCAATACCAGTTGCTTTCGCAATCTCGTTTACTATCTCTGCCTTTGTCATAAACTATTGAAATTTAGATAAACAAATATTTTTTAAGTCATTAGGGTGCAAAAGTAGATTATATTTTTTAATATTCAAAATCACCGGAGGATTTTGTTTTGATTTTTTTGCGCCGCAACTGGCTCTGGAGTATCCAGAAGGTCTTTTTTGCCACGCACCACAGACGGCATACCGTTGTGGCATAAAGATTGACATTATTGCGGGCCTGCCTGTGAATGCGGGATGTTCTGCCATTTTGGCAGGACCATGTCCGCGTCTTCGGCACGGAGGGCACGGCGCCCCGCCGGCTGACAGATGCAAGTAAACAAGAAAAGTGAATTAATAATATATAAGTGAAAAGGAACCGGACTATGAAAGATGTGATCAAGGACATTTTGTCCCCTTCAGGGACGGAAGTCAACATAATACCTGTCATGCAGGGAGAGGGATTCATGAAGATTGATGAGTCCGAACTGCCTGACTCTCTTCCGATTCTTGCCCTCAGGAATGCCGTGATGTTCCCGGGTACGGTCTACCCGATAACCATCGGCAGGGAAAAGTCTATACGCCTTATCGAAGATGCGGAGAAGAACAACAGATACATCGGGGCCGTGCCGCAGGTTGACATTTCCGTGGAAGACCCGAAAAAGGAAGACCTTTATAATTTCGGAGTCGTCTCCAAAATCATAAAGACCCTTGAGATGCCGGACGGGACCATCACGGCCATCCTGCAGGGCTTCAAGAGATTCGAGATAGACACCATCATGGAATACGAGCCGTACATGCTTGGAATGGTGCGCTATCTCGGAGACATTGTCCCCGACCAGAACGGCAAGGACGTGAAGATGATCGGAGAAGCCATCAAGGACAAGGCAGTGACAATGATAAAGATGTCCGCATATATGCCGAGGGAGGCAGCTTCCGCATTGAAGTCAATTGACAATTTCGAATTCCTCGTCAATTTCGTCGCCTCCACGATGGAAGCAGAGAACTTCATGGACAAGGTGGAGCTTCTCCAGTACGGCGACGTCAAGGAAAGGGCAATGAAGCTGCTCACCGTGCTTGACACCCAGATTGAACTCCTCAAGATCAAACAGGACATCAACCAGAAGGTAAAGACGGAAATTGACCAGCAGCAGAGGGAATATTACCTCAACAGCCAGCTCAGGACCATCCAGGAGGAACTCGGCATGGACGAAATGGAAGATTTCGAGAAACTCCGTGCAAGGGCGGATGAAAAGATATGGCCGGAGAAGGTCAGGGAAATCTTCGACAAGGAAATGGCAAAGCTCGAGAGATACAACCCGAGCTCTCCTGAATACAGCATCCAGTTCAACTACATCCAGTTCATGCTGGACCTGCCGTGGGGAGAGATGTCCCAGGACAACCTTGACCTCAAGCACGCCCAGAAAATCCTTGACGAAGACCACTTCGGGCTTGAGACGGTAAAGGACAGAATCATCGAATACCTCGCCGTGCTCAAGCTCAAGGGCAACATGAAGTCTCCGATACTGTGTCTCTACGGCCCTCCGGGTGTCGGCAAGACCAGCCTCGGCAAGTCAATTGCCCGCGCACTCGGGAGGAAGTACATCAGGATAGCCCTCGGCGGCGTACATGACGAGTCTGAGATTAGGGGACACAGGAAGACCTATGTCGGGGCTCTTCCGGGCAGAATCCTGAACGGAATCAACAGGGCGGGGACATCCAACCCCGTGATAGTGCTGGATGAAATAGACAAAATCAGCAGCGACATCAAGGGAGACCCGTCTTCGGCCCTCCTTGAGGCTCTTGACCCGGAACAGAACACTACATTCCACGACAACTACCTCGACATAGACTACGACCTGTCGCATGTGCTGTTCATCACAACCGCCAACAATACGGCAACAATCCAGCCGGCCCTGAGGGACAGGATGGAGATGATACCCGTCTCCGGCTACCTCGCCGAAGAAAAGATGAGCATAGCAAAGGACTACCTCATCCCGAGGCAGCTTGAGGAGCACGGCCTGGACAAAAAGCAGCTCAGGATAGACAAGACGGCACTCGGCGCCATCATTGAGCAGTACACACGCGAATCGGGAGTCCGCGGGCTGGAGAAGCAGATTGCCAAGATAGCAAGGGTGACGGCCAAGAAGATTGCGCTCGGTGAGGACTGCCCGAAGGTAATCAAAAAAGAGCACCTGAAGGAATACCTCGGCCTGCCTACGAACTTCCACGACATGCAGAAAGGCAACGAGGCCCCCGGCGTAGTGACAGGACTGGCATGGACTGAAATGGGAGGAGAAATCCTCTTCATCGAGAGCTCCGTCAGCGACGGGAAGGGAGTGCTCACCATGACAGGCAACCTCGGCGACGTGATGAAGGAATCCGCCACAATCGCCTACCAGTACATAAAGGCACATCCGCAGATGGCGGGCCTGACTTCAGAAGAGTTTGCGGCCAAAGACATACATGTGCATGTTCCGGAAGGCGCAGTGCCGAAAGACGGTCCGTCCGCGGGCATAACCATGGTAAGCTCAATGGTATCGGCCCTGAGGAAACAGCAGGTAAGAAGCGGGATAGCCATGACAGGTGAAATGACACTCCGCGGCCGTGTCCTTCCGGTGGGCGGCATCAAGGAAAAGATTCTCGCAGCCAAGCGCTCGGGCATCCGCACCATCATCATCTCCGAAGACAACCGCAAGGACATAGAGGACATCAAGGAAATCTATATCAAGGGTCTTGAATTCATCTATGTCAAGAACATAGACGATGTGATAAAGGCCATCTTCTGAAAATGTAAGGCCAATTTGCAGATCTACGAGATGGATGTAAAGATTGAAAAGAGCTGGAAAGAGGCTCTCAAGGACGAATTCGACAAGCCGTATTTCGCCGGTCTCGTGAAATACCTTCACTCGGAGAAGGAGGCAGGACATGTCATATACCCTCCCGGAAGACAGATTTTCAAGGCCTTTGAACTGACGCCGGCCGACAGAGTCAAGGTCGTGATTCTGGGGCAGGACCCGTATCACGGCGCGGGACAGGCGATGGGACTGTCATTTTCGGTGCCTGACAACATGCCTGCCCCTCCGTCCCTCAAGAACATCTTCAGGGAAATCCATGATGACCTCGGCATCACGATGAGCGGCCGGCCCAATCTTGAAAACTGGGCAAGACAGGGCGTCCTCCTGCTCAACGCCATACTTACCGTAAGGGCGGGACAGGCAGCATCGCACAGCAGGATAGGCTGGACAGAATTCACGGATGCCGTAATCAAGTACATTTCCGACAATCTGGACGGAGTGGTCTTCATGCTCTGGGGCAATTTCGCGCGCAGCAAGAAGGCCCTCATTGACACATCTCGCCACCATGTGCTCGAGGCAGCGCATCCGTCGCCTCTAGCCGGAGGGGCATTCTTCGGCTGCAGGCATTTCTCCAAGGCCAACGCCATACTGGAGCAGGAAGGAAAGACTCCGATAGACTGGCAGCTATAAGCCGCCCGTTCACAATACTTAAACGACACAGCAATGAAGACAAAGGCATTGTTCCCGGGTTCCTTCGACCCGTTCACTTCAGGACACCTCAACATACTGAAAAGGGCCCTGACCATGTTTGATGAAGTCACCGTTGCCATCGGCATCAACATCGACAAGCGGGGATTCTTCCCGACCGGGACAAAAATGGAAATCATCAGGCAGGCGACGAAAGGGCTTGAAGGAGTCAGTGTCATCTCTTATGACAACCTCACAGTCGACATCTGCCGGGAACTCGGCATAAGACACATCATCAGGGGCGTCAGGAACATGATAGACTTTGAGACCGAGCGCTCGATAGCCGACGCCAACAGAAAGCTTGCCCCCGAAATCGAGACCATAATAATACCGACGGCACAGGAATACGCCCATATATCCTCGACAGCCGTCAGGGACCTGCTCAAGCACCACGGGGACACTTCGCTGTTTCTTCCCGATGGCATTGATCTCGAAAAACTCATGGAGAAATGAGACGGGGTCTACTGCATCTGTTCCTGTGCTGCACAGCAGCAGTACTGTCCATATCGTCCGCAGCAGCAGAGGCGGATTCATCCGTCACCGGCATCGATGAAAAACTGAAGGAATATCTCTCGGCCATCAGGACAGAACCGGTCAACGTACAGTGCGGGGAAGCCGACTTTCTCATCAGTGCCTGTACAGACTCCCTTGTCCGGCAGAATGTTGCGGAAAGCATCTTCAGATACTACCTCAGCTCCGGAGTCATGGGACTTGAGGCTGTTGCCATCCATGTCTACGACCGGTGGTTCCGGGACGGCACAATAAAGATGGGCAGTCCGGAGGAATCACTTGCGGCAAGGATATTCTCCGAGTTCAACAGGCAGTCGCTCATCGGGATGAAAGCACCCGGGATGTCGCTCAGGGACACCTCCGGGAACACCGTCACCGTCTGCGGCACAGGACGCTGGAGCATCCTGTATTTCTACGACACGGGATGTCCGGCATGCATCGCGGAAACCGCAATGCTGGAGAATATCCTGGAAAATGACAACTTTGACGCGGATTTATATGCCATATACACTCAGGACAACAAGGAAAAATGGACAGAATGGACATCTGCGCATTTCCGCCTGTCTGCCGGGAACACAAGGGTCTTCCATCTTTGGGATCCGGACATGAGCTCCGGTTTCCAGATGAAATACGGCATACTTGAGACCCCGCGCATCTTTCTCGTGGACCCCGACGGCATCATCTGCGGGAGAGGGCTGGACAGCGCCGCACTTGAGGAACTCCTCGGCAGACTGCTTTCTCCCCCCTCACCCGAATACTACGGGTCGGAAGCATCCGCAAGGTTCTACGACAGGGTCTTTGCGGCGGACGGGGGAAGCATCAGCTGCGGAGACATCACGGGAATTGCGGACCACATCGCCGAACGCACACTTGAGGACGCGCATGACACACTGCTGTTCAAGCAGATGACAGGAGACCTGCTGTATTACCTCCCGACAAAACGAGGCCGGGAATACAGATGCGCCGAAGAATATCTCATAAAAAGACATATCCTCGGACGCGGCGACATCTGGCACACTCCGGATGATTCGCTCAAAGTCATCGGTTTTGCCGAAATCAACATGGAACTTCTCGGAAGGGCTGCCGCGGGCTCAAGGATACCGGACATAAAAGTCAGGGGGACCCTGAAAAGCGCCTCCGGGACAAAAGTCAGGGAAATCAGCCTGAGGAAATTGCGCAATGACAGGACATTCATCATTTTCCACACTGCCGGATGCGAAATCTGCAGAGGCGAGATTGCCGCGGCCGATTCACTGATTGCCGCCGAAAGGATGTCCGGCAAAGGCAGGCCCCGCGGCACAGGTGTATTCCTTGTGGATATGGATGAGATTGCCGGTTCCTGTCCGGAAACGGCTTCGCTTCTCCTTGATGCATTCGACCTTACCGTCCTCCCTTATATAACTGAAGTTGACCGCAAGGGCATCATCAGGGGGAAATACATGAGCTTAAGGAACCTGTGACTTTATTTGAAGCGGAGTGTGATGAAGGCCCGGAAACCTGACATGTCTGCAGGGGAGGCGGATTCACCGATGAAATTCCTGTAGCTGCAGCTCCCGAAGCGGTACTCCGCCCCGATTCCGATTATGCCCCAGGACACCATTCCTCCGGTAACGAAGAGGGTGGCATAATTGCCGGCCAGGGCTGCATCAGGCTTCGCCGAATACCTCAGCGAGAAAGTCGGCGCATAACGGAAATAGGCATTGACGTTCAGCTTGCCCACAGGATTGAGGGCAACCGACGGCCCTACTTGCAGAGAATATTCGAGCTGATGCCAGTATGCGTCTGCAGGACCGTCCTCTCCGAGCCTGATGTCCTCGTATTTTGTATAGTTGATGTCTGCCCAGGTGGCATCGATGCCCACCTTCAGCATACCTGCAATCGGCTTTCCATGAAGGAAATATGTCCTTCCGGAAGTAAAGGCGAATCCGAGTTCGGACTTCTGTTTGTCTCCGCCGGAGGCCATCGTGTTCTGTGACCAGCTGAAATTGCGGTATTTCCTGTGAAAGTCCGTTCCCTGGGCCGCGGCCGCAGCAGCCGTGAGCAGGAAAGCAATGCCGAGAATCAATATTTTCTTCATAACTTCTGGTATTAATGTCATCGCATGTCAAAAACAGGCCCGTCAGCATTTTTTCTGTCTGCCGTGAAGGCCAAGCCTTACCGCAAGAGCCATCAGCAGGAGCACGAAGAGGAATGTCGAAATCCTGCCGGTGACATCCCCGTGCCTGACATAAAATGTCATTCTGTCGCTGAGGTTGACCTTGCCCCTGATGACAGCCGGTTCCCACCATTCCGTATGCTCAGTAATCTCCCCTCTCTGGTTTATTATGGCCGAAATGCCGGTATTTGCGCTTCTGGCTATGTCGCGTCTGGTCTCTATGGCCCTCAGGGAAGCATAGGAAAGGTGCTGGCGGTACCCGGGAGTATCTTTCCACCATGCATCGTTGGTAATGATTGCCATCACTTCCGCCCCCGCCTTCGCATATCCGGTGAAATATTCGCCATAGACGGACTCATAGCATACTGCGCACCCGACAGGCACCGAAGCCTCTTTCCCGGTGTCCGGGTCCGTATACCGGCAGTGCAGGAGCGAGATGCCATCCTGACCTATGCACCTGCCCATCACGCCCCCGAGCCAGTCGTCTATCCTGCAGAAAATTGCCGGATAAGGAGTCATCTCCACCGCAGGAACAAGCCTGCTCTTGTGAAAGATGTCATAGCGGCCCGAACTGTCCGTAATCAGGGCTGAATTATGGGACTCATACCATCTGTCCCCAATTCTTCTTGCTGTGACCGACGGCCGCTCCGGTCCGTCAAAGTATGTATGGGATGAGGCGCCGAAAAGGAGGCTGACTCCCGGGTAATCCCTCAGGAAAGTCCTGAATGTCCGGAAAGTCCTGCCGTCTTCCACCCAATTGGTGACAACATCGCCGGTGAAAGTCTCCGGCGCCACGGCAAGCAGGGGGGATACGGCAGCACTGTCCTCCCGGCTTCCTGTCTTCCTGTCCGGCAGCGCAGTCCGGATCTGGTTCAGGAGTATTTCGTTCTGTCTGCCCTGTGACATTGCCTGAAACTTGTTGTACGGGTCAATGTTCGGCTGCAGGACAAGCACTTCAAGAGGGCGGTCCGTTTCCCTGTACCTGTCGAACATGACTTTTGAAAGCACCGGCGGGGCCACGGTGCAAATGACAAGTGCAGATACATACGCAGCCTTCGCCCTGGCATTCCACCTGCAGGCCCAGCGGCCGTCCGACAAAGACACAAGGAACCCGAAAATGAGAAGATTCACCGTCCACACCCAGAGAGAACCTCCGAGATGGCCGGTAAACTCATACCACTGGACAATCTGTATGTTCCTTGCAAATGCATTGCCCAGCACCAGCCATGGCCATGAAATCTGCGCATCAAAATACCAGCGTTCCCAGGCTATCCACATCACAGCAAGGAAAATATACGGAAGCACTCCGCCGAGATACTTCTTGCTGAAACGGAACAGTCCGAATATCAGGGACATCTGAAGAGCATTTGCAAAGATTGCGAAAAGCCCCCCTCCTATGGTGGCATTGCATACCCAGAATGTAGCCGCTGCATTCCAGAGCACGAATGCGGTATAGTGATACATCCACCCGTGTCTCATGCCGGACAGGGACACCACCCTCTCCATCATCAGCAGAGGCACTATTCCGAACAGGGCAAGGACTCCGCAGTGCGGTACAAGAAAGGGCATGGACATGAGGACGGCAAAAAGCACTGCCAGTCCCCAGACGAGGAGGACAGGCCGGTTCCCTGCTTCCGGAGGACACAGGCCCGTCTTTTCAGATTCCGTTGTTTTCATCAGCACTCGTTACATCCCTGCAAATATATAATAATTATGGAAAATTTTATATGTTTGCACTGATTAACGGAGTTTCATGTTCCTCAGTATACTAAAGGCATTCATCATCGGCATCTGCGCATCGGCCCCCATAGGTCCGATCGCGATACTTGTGATACAGAAATCCCTGAGCAAAGGCCATAAGGCCGGATTCATCACCGGCATGGGAGCATGTATCGTGGACACATTCTTTTCAATAATCGCCATATTCTTCCTTGCCATGGCGCAGGAATTCCTCAATGAGAACAAAGAGCTCATTCTGGTCGGAGGAGGGCTTGTCGTGGCTGTAATCGGTGTCTTCATGACAAAGGCCGACCCTTTCAGAAAACTGAAATCCAGCAGCGGGCCGACTGCAATGATGAAGGATTTCCTGCAGGCGATAGTCATGGGGCTGTCGAATCCGGGGGCGATTCTCGTCATCTTCGCTCTGTTCGCATTCTTCGGAATAGGAAATTCGCAGGAGCCGCATCTGTGGAAAGTGACGCCTGTCATCATTTCAGTCAGCCTCGGCGCCGCCACATACTGGTTCCTTGTCTCCTGGCTGCTCAGCCATTTCAGGAAAAAGTTCAGGATGAGTTCCCTGCTGCTCATCAGCCGGATAACAGGCGCCGCAGTGATAATCATCGGCATAGCGCTTGTCGGAGAAGGGCTTTACAG
>JADIMJ010000009.1 GCA_017694835.1 Candidatus Cryptobacteroides gallistercoris | reverse complement strand
GTACTTGACCGTATGGGCATCGGACAGAAGACAAGGTATCTGGCTCTTGAGGCAAAATGTGCCGCATTCGGCAAATGCATACATCCCGACGGAAGTTTTTCTTCTGCAAGGAAGAAATTCCAGAAGAGACTCGCAGGGCCGAAGGATATAAGGGAAAACGGACGGGACACATTGATTTATTCATATTATCCGAATGTCCCCGCCACTGATGTAGAGGACCTGTTCTTCAGACTCCAGGCTGAACACAGGGCTGCCCAGGCTGAACTCAACGGCATAAAGCACGGCATAGAGGTTGAAATCCGCCGTGATGCTGAAGCCAAGCGGAACAGGTGGACGGCAGAACATGAAAAGTGGCAGGGCGAAGTCGCGCTCGCAAGGGAAGCTCTCAATGCAGCCCGGGAGAAAAAGAGAGAAGATCTGGAAAAGCTGAAGATTGTGATTCCCGACAGCCTGCGCCCGATTTACGAAAAATTGAGGCAACTCTGACAAAAACAACAATATACAGCTTCTGATTTGCCGTGGCAGATAAGACCGGGCCAAGTGCCTGCACCTGACCGGTCTGAACGGATATGCAGGACAGACTTTATGTATGTTTTACTTCGGTAAAACCATGCTCTTTCGGGGGATTGTGAATTTCCGGGCAAAACTTTCTGCGGAAGGCCGGTTATCCCGTCCCATACACACTTCGGCGGCTCTGCCTGCCGCGTCCGGAAATTCCGGGACCGGCGGTACCTTATCTCTGACTTTGTCTTATCTTTCGCTTTTGAGCGCAGAGCCGGCTCTTGTTCTGGGCATCGTTACGGTGCTGTCGTGCCTGTCCGGTCTGCCATTTTTTTCATTTGAAAATTGTGCGGCATCACGGCCGGTGGACACTATTTCACATGTCCACCGGCCGCGATTTTCTGTATCCGTCTGTGCCGGAGGCCTCAGCTGTGCATGGCAGCAAAATATTATTTATTCCTGACCGGACCATGACAATATTTGATGGCGTGGCCGCCCGTGGCCTCGTGAACGGGAGGGGCCCGCCGCATGCGGCGGGAGGGATTTACCATCAAATATTGTCATGGTCCGTTGACAATAAAATGTATTTCTGAATCATCTCATGATCTGCTGATTTGCATTCCTGTCCCTGACAGGTCCATCCCGACGAATCTGGCATTGGCATTGAGGGGATTTTCTGTCAGGATGCGTCTTATCCTGCCTGCCGCTTCCGGGTCTTTGGCGACAATATACAGGTAGCCTCCTCCTCCCGCGCCCGGGAGCTTGTAGCCGGAGGCTAGGTCATCTATCCGGGAGATGAGTTCTTCCACGGCAGGCGGGTTGGTGCCGGAGTCAAGGGCCTTGTTCTGCTCCCAGCTTTCTTTTACCATGCTGCCGTATCGGCTGAAGTCCCCGCGCTGGATGACATCGAACATTTCCGTCGCATGCGCTTTCATTTCCGACAGCAGCTGCAGATGCGGGCCGCTGTTCAGGAACATTTTCCTGACAATCTCGGCAAGGATTCCCTTTGCTGTCCTCGTGATGCCGGTGTAGTAGAGAAGGTGGCAGGCCCTGTATTCAGGACGGGTGAAGATATCTTCAGGAAGCCAGCGGACAGATGGCGTCTGTCTGATGCTTTCGGCCGTCTGGAGGAGCTTGATTCCGTGCAGGACACCTCCGTACTGGTCCTGCCAGCCTCCGCCGGTCGTCAGCATCTGCTCGAGAATGAGTGTCCTGTTGCAGATTTCGTTCTTGTCCCAGGCCAGGCCGCAGAAATCGGAAAGTGCACCGAGTACTGTGGCGGCGAGTATTGAACTCGTCCCGAGACCTGAGCCTGCCGGGATTGCGGACAGAAGGGTCACTTCAATTCCGCAGCCGAAATCTTTCAGCTGTTCTTCAAGGGAGCGCCAAGATGCGGCGGAGAATTCCGGCAGGAAGCCGGCAAGCGCAAGCGCCGCCTTCGGAATCGAGAACGGGGAGCCGACTTTGCTGAAGTCCCTGAGCCCGTCATGGTCGGACACTATTTCCATTGCGCCCAGATCTATTGACCTCAGGATTATATGATATTTTTCCGACGGCTTCACATAGACCTGCAGTGGCTGCTGGCCGTTGAGGTCTATGGCGATGTTCACCACATTGCCTCCGGAATATATGCAATATGGCGGAGTGTCTGTCCATCCTCCCGCAAGGTCGATTCTGACCGGACTTCTGCCCCATACAATCTGGTCCCTGTAGACATTCAGCCGGGGACTCTGTTTCTCTTCGGATATTATCCCTGCCAGGCTGTCGCGCATCAGTGAGAACGCTTTCTTTTCGCAGCCGGTTTCATGAAGAAGCCGGGACCGGAACATGCTGTCCTGGATGCGCATCATTACCGGAGCTTCTTCCGGAAGTTCAGCCGGCGGGGGTATGAGGCCTGCGGAATATTCTTTGGCGACATCATCCAGGTCAAGCTGGTAGAATACGCTTCTGCTCCAGTTGGATGCAAGCATCGGAAGATTTTTCCTCATGAAATCTTTCCTTTGCCTGAAAAGCCTCTTCAGGTCGGCCCGGCCGGAAATCATGTCCGCCGATACCTTTTCTGCATTTTCCCAGATTGAGCGGCCTTCTTCCAGCGCCGGTTCGGATATCATCCATCTGAGGACTTTGCCGAGGCTGTCAGTGTCGGAGCACAGCGGAAAGATTTTTCCGGACTGGATGTCGGCGAATTCCGGCAGTGATATCCCTCTTGCTGATGCCCATTCTGCGGCGGGACGGCCGAGGAAAAGGGTGTCCGGGCTGTCGGACGCTCCCCGGAAAGGGTCGTCGAACCCGTACGGCCTTGCGGCGAGATATTTTTCTCCGTAAGGGACGACATCGACGCAGATGCCTTCAGGCAGAGACAGGGCCCAGTCATTTTCTGGCACTCCGGTGATGACATGTTTCCCTGACAGCTGCCACCTCTCTCCGATGAAACTGTTTTCTATCCAGAGCATGGCATTTTCAGGCTTGAGCCTGATGTTGACGACGGCATTCTGGACAAACATGGCAGGGTGAGGCTTGATGCTGCGCTGCATGATATGCCTTTGGTCGTTTACGAGATTCTGGACAGAGAGCGTGGAAGAAATCAGTTCCCTGCTTGTGCCGTAATGGTAGAATTCGCCGCCGGGCAAAGGCAGGATGGCAACAGAAAGAGAATTGATGCCGGCGTCCCTGATTGCCGGCCTGTCACCGAGTGCCGGACCGAATTCTGAATAAAGGTCGTATTCCCGGAAACGGCAATTGCCTGATGCCTGGGAATCATTGTCCGCAGCCGATGTGCCGTTCCCGGCCAGAGAATGGTTCCACAGGATTTCAACAGCCTTGTCGCTGAGCAGCCAGATGCCTGCATCCATCATGAAAAAATGAGATTCCGACAGCCGGCCCAGCTCTTCTGTGCTTGGCTTCTGGAGCATGAATGCAAGCCTGTCGGGAGTATTCCTGTCTGTCACGAATACTCCATGCCTTGATGCAAGGGAGGGGTCGGCCCACAGACCGTAGCATACGACATCCGCTTCCGGAATTTCCTGCAGCGGCTCTTTGCAGCGCACCAGAACATCACCGCTGGCAACGAGGGTGTGGAGAGAAGCCTGTGCCTTGTCCATTATTTTTTCGTACAGAGGCAGTTGGAGGGACAGCAGGTCCTGGGATAGTTTCTGCCCTCTGGCCCAACGGAATACGGGTATGGGAGTCAGAATCTTGCCAGAAGGCGCATAAGCCGGTACTCTCCGCCCCTGGCCTCCTGCATGGAGAAGAATCCTCTTTTCCCGGCCGAGCCATTCTGCGGGGAATTTTTTCTCTTGTTCCGGGCGTAGTTCCGATTTCATGCAGGCCTCCAGCAGCCATGCCGTTCCACCTCCGGAGCCGAGACGGGATTCGGCAGGGTCGGATGTACAGAACCAGTCACCGGCACTGAGCCCGGTGATTTCATGAAAACAGCCTGTAAGATTGGGCGGAATGGACAATAATTTCTTCATCAGATGACAATTTATGGTGACGAAAGTTAAATCATGGCCGACATATATGCAGGAATGCAGAAAATGTCCTTGTCTTTTTTGAAATCTTTTGTGTATATAAGGTATCGTTGCATTGTCCTGTCTGAATATTTTTCATGGAATCTGTCCAGAGATTTATGTGAATTATATCCGGATGATTTTATTTCGACAGGGCAGATTTTATTTTTGCGGGATAACAGAAAATCAATTTCATAATTTCGTACAGGCCTGTCCGCTCCCGGTAACCCGGCCCCGGTCTCCTTGAAAGTGTAATAAAAAAGTTCATTTCCTGCACTTTTCAGCATCTGTGCTACAACATTTTCATACACATAGCCTAAATCAGTCCCGAGTTTGTCAGACAGAAGCTTCCTGTATATCTCGTTTTCAGTATAATCCTTGTCCATAAAAGCCAGAGTCACGAACAGTCCGGTATCTGCCAGGAACATTTTGAAACAATTATAGTCAGCATGAAGAGCAAGGCCTACACTCGGATCGTTTGCATGGTAGGCAAAGTTCACGGTCATGGAGTCTGCAATATCCATCAGTAATTCACTGATTCTGGACGCTGTAGCATTTTCAATAACACTTCCGACCTTGTATCGCATGACATTGCGCGAAAGTTCTGCGGGTATTGAAGAAAACAGACGGGGAATTCGTCCTGACGGATCTATTTTCCGGAAGTCATCGATATACAGTTCAAGAATGTTCCGTTTTACGCTGTCGACTGTTGAGAAATCATTGGATTCAAGATATGCATTCACAGCCTGCGGCATCCCTCCGATGAGCATGTATAAGCGGAACTCTCTCATCATCTCGCGGTTTACGGCATCCCCCAATGCCTTGCAATTTTCGTATGAATATCTGATCAGCTCGTATGAGTTTGTTTTCCCTGTAGCCCATAGAAATTCTTCATAATCCATCGGGTACATTGAAATTCGTGTCTCTTCGCTCGGGATTACTATATTTTTTACATTTTTTTTGATTGAAAGAAGCGACCCGGTTTCAATATAATCATATCTGCGGTCTTTTACCAGATGTTTGATTGCCTGCCGGGCAATAGGATAAAGCTGGACTTCGTCAAAAATGATTACTGACTTGCGTTCATGCAAAGATACTCCAGTCAATGACTGTAATCTCAGAAAAAAGAAGTTCAAATCTGAGATATGCAGAAAAAGTTCTTTGACAGCATCGTCGGCAATTGAAAAATCTATGATTACATATGATTCGTATTCTTGTCTGGCAAATGTTTCAGCAATGGTGGATTTCCCGATACGTCTCGCTCCTTTTATCAGGAGGGCGGTATGGCCGTCGCTTTCCTGTTTCCATTTGAGCATTCGCTCATAAATCTTGCGTCTGAATATCCTGTTCCCCATGTCCTGTCCAATATGTTTTTTGCAATACTACCAATTTTGTCGGAAACGGCAAAATGTTTTAAGCGAATTTTGTCGGAAACAGCAAAATGTTTTGAGTG
>JADIMJ010000008.1 GCA_017694835.1 Candidatus Cryptobacteroides gallistercoris | reverse complement strand
GATGTAAGGTCTGCCGAAATCCAGTCTCCTGCATCTTCTGCCGTAAGAGTCCAGTCTCCGGTACTTGTCACCACCACCTGCTGGCTTCCGCCCTGAGGAGAGAAAGTTTTTTTCTCCGGAGCGATGGAAATCTTATCGCCTTCCGGAGTATTGTCCACCGGTGTCTCCTCGCAGGCTGCGAAAGCAAACAGAGCGGCGGCAAATAAAAATATTTTTTTCATATGAATAAATATCTTCTAAAATTATTGTTTTGAGGGTGACCCGAAAGGACATTTCCGTGTCAGTTTGAAACTACGCCTTCCGGGTCAACCCCGTAATCATTTACCATGTACGCTGATGACGGGTCGGGTCATACTGGCCTTCGCCGATCTTTGTATAATATCCAGTAGGCTCCTGAAGTTCCTGATCATAGAAACCGCGGGCGGCAGCCTCGATAAGAGGGTCAATTCTCGGAGCATTGTTTGTAAGTCCGCCGCCCACCTGAGGATGGAACGCAAACCACATGCACCAGCCGTAGCCGTTCTCTTTCATCTGTCTCGCCTCTGATTCTGTCAGATCACACTCATATCCGCGATTACATTCAATTGACTTTCCGCTGCAATCCTTCAGGGTCATACCGTCCCTCGGAGAAGATGATCCACCATAGTTCGCAACATGGAAATCCACCAGATCGCCGGCAGTATAACCGGAAGGAACACCGTTCATGCTCCATGACCAGCCGAAATCAAAGACAGAAATCTGGCAAGGCCAGTCGCACTGCTCCTCAAAGGCCTTCTTGAGTTCATAGCAGAGGTACATTCCGCTTGTAGGAGGATTGAAAAGATCGGAGCCGGAAGAGCCGCTGCGGTACTCTTCATCCATTGAGCATCCGTCAAGGCCGTACTGGGCGCAGGCATTTGCCACATCAGCGGCAAACATCTGGGCTCCTGCAACCGAAAGATTCAGAAGACCTGCAGGAGTATGGTTAGGAAGAAGTCCGAGCTGAACCTCGATTCCTGCTTCGCGCAGAGGCTGGATATAGACTTCAGTCTCGTTGAGGAGAGCCTGTACATTAGGGTTGTTGTGCAGATATACGATATCCTCCTCACTGCTATAGTTGATGTTGGCGGCAAACAGAATGGCGACATCGAAGAACGGAGTCCCGTCCTCAAGCTTGTACTCGAGAAGGTTGAGCGGGTTGGTGTTGTTCACCTCAAGGTAAACTACATTCTTGATTTCCTTAGGGAGTTTCTTCTTGACAAGGTAATTGATTCTCTTGCCGTCAGTCGAGAATGAAATGCCGGAAGGGCAGGCAGACTCGTCGACTACGAGAGATACCAGATAATTCTTCTGCATCTCAAGCGATGAACCGTCAAGCTCGACTGAAAGAGGTTCTGACTCGGTCTCTCCAGCTGAAATGCTGACAACGCCGTCATTGGCGAGAGTGATTCCTGACTCAGGGAAATTCACACACTCCAGATCATCGTGAGTATAGGAATATTCTTCCGTATAATCCGGATCAAGAACGAGTTTCACATCCATATCCGAAGCAGCCGGACTCTCAAGCACAATCTTGACTGACAAAGCGAGTTCAGGGGATGTCGAACTTACGGAAACATTGACGTCATTTGTGCCGGATTCTGAATCAAGGACAGAGGCGCTGATACCGTCACCGCCAGGTGTATTGCCGCCTGACTGTGAGTCCTGCATCACAACGACATTGACTCTGTCGGCGTTGCCGGCAGTGAATTCGATACGGCCTGAGCGGGAGCCACCGGTCGTATTGTCGAAAGCATTGACTGTAAGAGTGTTGCCATCCTTGACAGCCTCAATCCACTCCGGAGCCGTATAGTCCCATGAGTCTGCGTCAGTTGTGACTGTAAGCAGCACCGGGTCATTTCCGGAGGCAAGGAATGTGATGGCATCTGAAGGCTCTACCGAAAGAGTATTGGTAGACAGCTGTTCTTCACATGATGCGAAGAGCATCGGAACCGCGAAGATTCCGGCAAAGAATTTCAGAAAATTTTTGATTTTCATGATAAATACAGTTAAAAGTTTATTGTGTCTGATATGTTTTGTGAAAATTATTTTTCAGGCAAGGATACATTTTTCCAGACTACGGAAGAGGCCGTCGAAAGGTCGTTTCCATAACCGGAATAATCCTTGATGACATTGCCGGAGCCTTCATTGAATTTCCAGTAGGCCACGAGGCCGTCTGTCTGCTGAGGATCGTCCGTCTTAATCTTGTAGAAATGGTTCGGGGCATTGATTTCCTCTTCTGTAAGGGCCCTGTTCCATACGCGCACCTCAGATATCGAGCCGTCCCATGACCTGTCGTTGTCGTATGAATAGCCTATCCAGAAGCAGCGCGGCTGGTTGTCGGACTCATCTGAATGCTTCACCATGAAATTGGCTGAAGTCATCTGGATGTTGCCACCCGAGAAATCACCTGTTCCCTTGAGTTTTCCGTCAATATAGACATTCGTGACCCCGTGGTCGAATGTCACGGCTATGTGATACCATCTGTCAAGATTAAGTGCCATCGTGGAATTCGAGACGCTTTCCCTGTAGGAAGTGTTGTTCTCGGTATCTATCCTGCATGTGGCCACCTGAAGCTGGTTCTTTGGGATAGTGACATCACCGACACGGATGAGGAAATGGTCCTCAATGCCCATGATGGTATGTACGGAACTGCTGTTGTTGAAGGCGGTCGGCTTCACAAGAGCCTCCATGGTGAATGTCTCCATGTCCTGGACTTCAGTGAAATTCTCCCAGTCAGGCCATGCGCAGTTGTCCTTGAGGTCTGCCACGACATTGATGAGCGAGGCCTCCCGGATGACAAAATACATGGTGCCGGCACTCTCAAGGACTCCGATGCCGGAAGTTGACTCTATGGTCACAGGATATACATAGTTCCTGGAATAGTCCAGCCGGTCAAGGCCCGTGAACTCAAACTGAAGATAGTCGCTGACCATATTGCCGGCGGCAATGACGGTATTGAGCTGCGGAGCATTGCAGTGTCCTTCCGGAAGAAGCTCTGCGGCCTCGTCATAATAGGCAAGCCTGTATTTGTCCAGAAGGTCCGGAGCTGACCTGAAAGAGACCTCCACATCCTGACTCTCAGGCTCGGCGAGACCGACCTGGAATCCGGTTGTGAGAACAGTAACGCCTTCATCTGTCTGGACAAGTACCTGCTCATTGAACTGGTCTGCCGTGATGAAGACCTTGTTGTCGAAGTCATGCGAATCATCATTTGTCTGGCAGGCAGTGAATGACAGACAGGCCATGACTCCGGCGGTCATGAAATATTTTATCGTGTTCTTCATAATGACAATAGTGTTATGCAATTATTCGGCATCTTCATCTCCGGCAGAAGAGGCTGTATTCATGATTGTAATCGCCTTTCTGACCGTAGAGAATGTATTAGTCACCAGATAGTCCTCCTGGACATTGTCGACGCAGAGACCGGCACGGCCATATCTCGTGTCTTCTTCAAGTACCCATGCGGCGGCCTCTATCGGCTGCGGCTCATAGCCTTCCTGCTGAGGATAGTCCTCTGACGGAACATTCACCTCAAGCACGATTCTCTGCTTCACTTCGTCATCAAGTGAGGCACAATAACGGGACAGCACACTGTTGAACTGCCCGGATGAATAGTCTGTGCCTGCAGGTATGACAACATAGTCGCAATCCGAGAAAAAAGTCTTGTCTATGACATTGAGCGTATTGCCGCTGAAAATCATGACATCATCCGGATGCGAGGCACGCCACTCGGCTATTTCAGCCATATAGGCCTCCTGCCCTATGGTCCCGTTGCCCGAACGGATACCTCTGTATGACACCATGATGCCGTCAAATCCATACTTGTCACAGCAGGCAAGCGCGGCTGCGGTATTTTCCGCGACATAGGCGACAAATTCATCATCCGTGCCCGGGGCCTCACCGTCCTCCTTGGCATCCTCAATGGCATCCCATGCATCGCTTATCGCCATATAGTCGACATCGCAGATGACCTTCGTGCCCTTGTTCTCTCTCACCGGGGCGATTTCATCAGCAATTGCAGGATAGATTCCGCCCACGGCATTGCGTACACAGATGTAATCCGCACTGTCCGGCATGGCTGAAATATGCTGGAACCTGCTGAACGGCTGTTCTGCCGTTGCATCCATGCCCAGTATCATCACCTTGTGGTCCGTCTGCTTGAAGGCACGGAGGGCTGCGAGATATTCTTCCGAATCGGCGGCGACATCTCCCATTCCGGCAAAGTCAAGGGCTTCCGGCTCAGTCCATTTGCTGCAGGAGCTGAGGACAAGAAGACCGGCTGCCGCTGCGGACAGGACCAGCTTTATGTTTGTGTATATGTTCGTATTCATAATCTCTCGTCTTTTTTGGATATGAATTGTATTGTCTGCATCCGGCATCAGTTGGTGTATCCGGTGTATGCAGGATTATTGGTCTTGCAGTCGAACTCGAGGCGGGTGCTCATCCTGTCGCCGCTGCCGCCGAGCATCTGGACTGCTGCCTGGTAATTGGCCGTGTTGGAGGTGTTCTCATCATCCGGATATTCCATCCTGCGTGCTCCCTGGACATTGTCCACCAGACCGCCGCTCTTGTTGCCGGCATCCGTGCAAGGGAAAAGATGAGGATAGCCTGTCCTTCTCCAGTCCGCCCAGGCCTCGTTCCCGAGAAGCCAGTTGGCAATCCATTTCTGGGTGATGATGCGCTCCTGCTTTTTCTCCACGGTGGCGCTTTCGTCCCATGCTATGGTGATGGTGGACGGGGAGGCGGCGCTGTTGCCTGCAGGGTCATTGTAGGCCGCCGGTGTGAGGGTGTTGTCTGCCATATAGGCTTCAGCACCGGACACGCCCCACTGCTCGAATGAGAGGGAGATTCCCCTTTCGTATGCAGCCTGGGCCGTAGTCCCGCCCATGTTGTAGTTGAACACGGCGACGGCCTCTGCCTGAAGGAAGGCTACTTCGGCGGCCGTCATCCAATACACAGGAGAGTCAACTCCGATGTTGACGCCTGAATACTGGTGTCCTATGGTATTGTGGTTCGGTATCTCGATGCCCCTGCGCAGACCGATGTAGGCATCTGCCGCATCCCACTCGCTCTGGGTGAAATATGCGCTGCGGCGAGGGTCGTTGTATCCGTTCATGTAGCAGACGATGTCGGCTGCGGCATGGGAGTCTCCGCTCTGGGTCCCGCATGAGGAGCCGTCCTCATGGATTGTGACCATGTTGTATTCTACGGAGCGGTTGATCGGGTTGCCGTCTGTTCCCCAGGAAGAGAACACCGCATTGTCGGCGTTTGATGTCATCACGCCCACCTCATGGTTTACTGCGGACTCGGCCATTTCCTTGGAGAGTTCCGGGTCAGCATAGCTTATGCGCATGGCCAGGCGGAGCTTGAGGGAGTTGGCGAACTTAATCCAGTTGTCCACGACACCCCCGTACACTACATCGGCCGACGGGGAGAAGTTGTTGAGCCTCTCCGGCATCAGGACGGCAATGGCGGCATCCAGTTCGTTGAACATGGTCTTGTACACATCCATCTGGGAGTCATACGGGACATTGATTTCACCGTTCTGGCCTATCTTTGAATACGGGATAGGGCCGTAGGTGTCCGTGACGCGGTGCATCGCTGCCACCTTGACGATGTCGCCCACCGCCCAGAGGACAGGATCGTCAGTCACCTGATGGAGAAGACGGTAGTTGGCGTAGACCGTCGGGATAATCCAGCTGCTCTTCATGAACACATTGGTCCAGTTGTCAGTAGGATTGTAGTTGGAGATGGTGGTGGCGAAACCGGCATTGCCGTCTGCCATATATCCTCCCATGGTACCTCCGAGAAGGCACTCCGTAAACTGAGTCGTATTCACATCCGGAGAAATCACCCCGTTGGAAATACCTATCAGGGCAGCCCTCACGGCATAGCCGTCACGCTGCATCTCGTCGTCAGTCACGCCGTACGGATTCTTGTTGATGTCCATGTATCCGGCTGTGCAGGCCCCTGCAAGGAGTGCTGCTGCTACTGCGGCGATTCCTTTATATATCATTTTCATGTTCATGGCGATTCCTTAGAATTTGAGTCTGAGATTGAATCCGAAGTTTCTTGTATTCGGCATCATGAAATAGTCGATTCCCTGATAATAGTTGCCTGTGGTGGCGATTGCCTCAGGGTCGAACGGAGCCTTGTTGTATATCATCCACAGGTTGCGGCCGACGAGCTGGAGGGTAAGTTCACAGACATCGTTCAGCATCTTGCGAGGGAATGTATAGCCGATGGAAGCCTCCTGGAGGCGCACATTCGTCGCCGAATATGTGTAGTACTGCGGGATTACGTCGCCGCTTGCGATGGCCGAATACCAGGTGTTGGCATCCACCACATCGGAGCCGTTCACGAAGATGCCGCCGTTGTCGCGGGCCATTGCCGTGGCCTCGGACACTCCATAATAGTCAAGGACTGCCTGGGTGCGGGAGAATACCACGCCTCCGAGCCTTGCTGTAAGCATGAAGCCGAGGTTGAAGTTGCCGATGCGGAAATCATTTCTCCAGGCCATGTTTGCCTTCGGGAGCACGCTTCCGAGCTTGATGTAGTCGTCGACATTGTTGATGGTCTGTGTTACCACACCTCCCTCAGGGTCCACATATATGCCTCCGTCGTCATCCCTCATGAGGTCTGCACGGGAATAGAGGTCTCCGAGTGAGCCGCCTTCGCGGAGGATGAACCTCGCATTGCCGAGGCCGCCCATGTTCAGGGACGAGATGTTGAGTTTCTCTCCGGTCACAGGGTTGACTGCATTCTCGGCGAGGGAGACAATCTTGTTCCTGTTGGTCGAGAATGTATAGTTGCTGCTCCAGTTGAAGATGCCCCAGTCCTTGCTGAAGCCGAGGGCAAGCTCGAAACCTTCATTGAGCACGTCTCCTGACTGGATAGGAATCTCGGAATATCCTGAACCTGTGGAAATCTCCGGGAAGAATGTCTGGTTCTTCGTGTGCGTATTGTAGTATGTTGCATCGAGGTTGAACCAGTTGAGGAACCTCATGGTGAGGCCGACCTCCCATGACTGTGTCCTTTCCGGAAGGAGGTTCACAGGATACGATGTATCGGTAGCCCAGGCATTTCCCTTGTCAGGCCACTCGTGGACAGGGTTGGCGAGCCAGCGCTCGAACGAAGAGCCGACGGATGCGTATGACGCCCTTACCTTGATGTATTCAAGCTGGCGCGGCATGTTAGGGATAACCTCCGAAAGCACCACTGACGCACCCACGGAAGGATAGAAGAATGAAGACTTGGTCGAACGCGGGCCGGCAAGCTGTGAAGGCCAGTCGTTGCGGCCTGTCAGGGTCAGATAATAGGCGCTGTCAAAGCCAATTTCCGCTGATGCATAGACTGACTGCGTCTGCTCCCTCCATCCGGACTGCTTCTTGACCATGGTCGCCTGGTCGATGGCGAAGACATTGAAGACATTCGGGATATTGTCCGAGGCAATCGGTCCCCTGTTGGAGAACAGGTCATTCCTCATGTCTGTGATTGACGCACCGACATTGGCGTGGAGACTCCATTTGTCCCAGGTCTTGTTGATGTCGAGGAGGACATCCGCATATACCTGCCTGTCCTCTGATATTTCCTCACCGAAGAGACCGTTGTTGGAGGATTCAGTCAGCTGGGTGTTGGTGGTGGCGTAGAACTTCTCGGTGTACTTGTTGTGCGAGTTGTCTATGCGCACGCGGCCCGAAAGGGTGAGCCAGTCAAGAATCTCGTATGAAAGGCCTGCTGAAAGCATGTAGCGGGTCTTCTTGTTCTCACGGAGATTGCGGTAGTTGATCCAGTATGGATTCTGCATTGTCATGCCCGCATCACCCACCGGCCAATACTGGGTATAAATCTGACGGGTCGGGTCCCATCTCTCGTACATGTAGATGTCATTCCAGTCATTTCCGCGCGGGAAAAGGTAGGCGCCGACAAGAGGGTTGTTGTATGTACCCTGGTTGGTCATGTTCCTGTCGTTCTGCATGATATAGCTGGCGGACACGTCAAGGGTCATCTTGTCGTTCAAGAACTTGGTGGTGTTGCGGAATGTGAAGTTGTACCTGTCGTAGCTGTTGTTCGGAACATTTCCGATGGAATTGACGGCAGCTGCGGAGAGATAAGTCTGGTTCTTGGCGTTTCCTGTGGAAAGCGACACGCTCTCAGTGCCTGTCACACCCATGCGGAAGTAGTCGTTGCGCGGATTGTATCCCATCATGTTCGCCGAATTGAGGCGGTTGCCCCAGCTGCGGACAATCGAGCCCTCGGAAGAATTGTAGTCACCGGTGCCGTATCTGTTCTGGAAACGCGGAAGCACAAACGGATTGAAAATCTCCGTGTTGCTGCTGACAGTGACGCTTGTCCGGCCTTCTTCTCCCCTCTTGGTCGTGATGACAATCGCACCGTTGGCTGCGGCGGAACCGTAGAGAGCGGCTGCGGCGGCACCTGTCAGGACTGTCATTGACTCTATGTCCTCAGGGTTGAGGTCGGCGATAGGGTCGGTCGCACCCCTGGAGTCGAACTCCGTACCTGCATCACGGGCGGCAGTATACATAGGCACACCGTCAATCACATACAGGGCATTGGATGACTTGGAGATGGATTTCTGACCCCTCATCACAACCTTGGATGCACCGCCGACTCCGGAAGAAGAGGCATTGATGACCAGACCGGCCACCTTACCGTTGAGGGAATTGACGAAGTTGGCATCCTTGTTGGCAAGGAGTTCGTCTGACTTCACTTCCTGTACATTGTATGAAAGGGCCTTCTCCGAACGCTTGATACCGAGGGCTGTGACCACCGTGGCTTCCATCATGATGGCATCGTCCTGCATCGTGACGTCAAAGACCCTGCGGCCTCCGATGGGGAGCTCCATTGTGGTGTAGCCGAGGCAGGAGAATTCCAGTGAGGAGCCGTCCATGCCTTCGGGAAGTTCGAATGAGAATTTTCCGTCGAGGTCGGTGCTGGTACCGATTGTGGTTCCCTTGATGAGGACTCCGGCCCCGATGACAGGTGTACCGTAAGAATCGATTACGGTACCCGAAATGATGTTGGATTCAGGCTGCTGTCCGCCCGCATTCCCGGAAGAGGAAGCGGCCCTGGCCTCTGAAATCACGATATGGCCGGACTCGATGTTGTAGGTTATGCCCCTGTCCGCAAACAATGCGTCGAGGGCATTCCTCACCGGCACAGAAGTTACTCTGATGCTGACTGTCTGTGAAGCGTCAACATCTTTGTTGAGAAAGACATAGTCCGTCTGTTCCTCTATTGACTCAAGGACCTGCTCCAGAGGAACATTTGTCATGTCCAGAGTCACCGTCCTGTCTTCGGGGGCCTGAGCCCGGAGGGTCATGCCCATGAAGCAGAGGAACAAGACAACCGCAGACCTCATGAGTCTGCCTGCTGTTGATAAGTTCATTTCAGACATAAATAATTATGCAGTTAATACTAAAAACTATAATTGATTCAATTACTTTATAATGACAGCGCCCGTCGCGGCATCCTTCTCGTAAGTGAAGTCGCATGCCTCCTGCAGCAGATGGAGGGCAAAGTCTATCCCCTCGGATACCTTTATCTTGCCGCTAAGATAACCTATTTCAGGCACATCATTTCTGGCTATCAGTATATCTGTCCCGAACATGCTCTCGAACCTGTGCATCAGTTCCACAAAATCCACCCCGCGGAGATTGATGTAGCCGTCTTTCCAGCTGATCTCGTCACTTGCAAGTACCCGGCTTACGACCAGATGGTTGTCGACAATCTTCACTTTCTCGTCAGGATTCAGTATCACCTGCTCATATTCACCGTCATGGTCGGCGACAGTCGTCACCTTGACTTTTCCGGAAACAAGCACAGTCGAAAAGAAGCCGTTCTTCTCATCTGCAAGCACATTGAACTCAGTGCCAAGCACTTCAATATCGGATGCAAATGTCTCAACGATGAAAGGCTGCTTCTCGTTGCGGGCTACTTTAAGATAAGCCTCGCCGGACAATTTCACCTTTCTGACATCTTTTTCAAAAAGAACCGGATACTCAAGCCTTGAGCCTCCGTTCATCTGTATTCCTGTCCCGTCCTGCAAAGTCAGGGAAATCCTCTCCCCCACCGGGACATTTATCACATTCGTCCTGGCCGTCAGGTCTTCATAAACTGTCCTCTGCTCCCATTCCATCCCCAGGAATCCCGCAGTCACTGCCAGCAGCACCGCTGCAGCCGAGGACGCCGCATATTTCCAGAAGGAGTGACGCTTCCCGCGCTTCTGCGCCCCGGAAGAAGATGCAGAGCCAACTGACATGGCCGAAGATGCAGAGGCCATATAAGTCCTGCCTTCCAGCTCCGACACATTATAAAGCGCATGAGCCGCATCAAAGTCACTCTGATGAGCCGGGTCGGCATCGAGCCAAGCCTCTATCTCACCGACTTCCTGCGGAGTGGCCTCATTCCTGAAATATCTGTATAATATTTCGTCCGTCATCCTATATATCCTGTTAAATCCGTTCTATATGTCTTGCAAAATCCGTTTGCGTACGACACAACATATATTTGCATACAACGCAACATTTAATAGACGACCGGGGAAGGAATGTTTACAGAATTTTTACAATTTTTTTGCAAATATTATATGAATGTTCCGGCGGAATGGTATTTCGTGGACGGGAAAAGGATATATCGCGGACTGCATATTTTTGCGGACAGACCTTATTTATCATTATCTTTGCAAATTCAGACTGTGACTTCCTTTAAAAGGACAAAATGACAGACATACCGCAAAGGGAACTGCAGGAGGACAGGATATGAAAGGGAAAGAATACAAGGGATATGTGCCGCCGTTTACAGTAAGCCCATTGGCAGTCAGCCTTGTGGCAGAAATTTCGGCACAAATGGAAAGATACGCAATACGTCTGGAACAGGCGGACGGGCTGCGTTTGCGGAAGGCCAACAGAATCAGGACAATCCATAGTTCACTCGCCATAGAGGGCAACAGACTGTCGGAAAATCAGGTACATGACATTTTGGAGGGGAAACATGTGATAGGATCTGCGAGGGAAATCCAGGAAGTCAAGAATGCCATACGGACTTATGAACTGTATCCGGACTTGAATCCGTTTGAAGTAAAGGATCTCTTGAAAGCGCATGGGGTGATGATGGAAGCCCTGATGGATAATCCCGGACATTTCCGCGCCAGCGGTGTCGGCGTATTTGAAGGCGACAGATGTGTTCACCTCGCCCCACCGGCAATACGCGTACCAGGACTGATAAGTGATTTGTTCCATTGGCTGAAACATGCTTCTGATCATCTTCTCATCCGCAGTTGTGTATTTCATTATGAATTTGAATTCATCCATCCATTCTGTGACGGCAACGGACGAATGGGGAGATTGTGGCAATCACTTATACTGGGACGACTCAACCCTGTATTCGGGCATCTGCCGATTGAAAATCTCGTATATGCCAGCCAGCAGTCATATTACGATGCAATTGAATCAAGCACACAAAAGGCTGACAGCGGTCCTTTCATTGATTTTATGCTGAACGAAATCCTCAATGCCCTGAAAAAGTATCAAGGCGAACCGCTGATGACAGGCATTTCCGATAAAGTTCCTAATAAAGTTCCTGATAAAGTTCCTGATAAATTGCATTTACAGCATCCGGAGTTATCAGAAGTGACATGGGATGTCCTTGTCCATATCATTAATAATCCGCATATTACGGCCATAGAAATCGGAAACCGCATGGGGATTTCAGACAGGATGGTCAGAAAACACATTGCATTGCTCCGCAATGCAGATATCATTGGCCGTATCGGGAGCAACAAGACCGGCTATTGGAAATTAATTGACGAAAATAACCAAAGATGAATACAATGACATACAGGACTGGTTCAGAATGATGGAGAATCTGACTGACAACAAAAGAAGAGAACTCGGCGAGGAGGAGTTCAGACGGCTTTTCACGAAATGCCGTCCTGTCTTTGTGCGCATAGCAGATTCCTACATCCATGACACCCATACGGCTGAAGACATTGTCGACGAGAGTTTTATCCGGCTCTGGGAGAAAAAGGACGAAACATATACTGACAACTGGGAAGCATACACTTTCCGCATCATCATCAACAGATGCCTTGACTACCTCAAGGCCCGCAGCATCAGGACATCCGTCCAGATGGAAATCCATGAATTCCGCAACAGGATGCAGATGTACGAAATCACTTCCCTGCAAGGCATCAATCCGGACAGGATTTTTGCCGCCGAAGTGAAGGATCTTTTCTGGAGATGTGTCAGGAGCATGCCGGAGCAGACCAGAAACATATTCATCGCCAGCCGTTTCGAAGGCAAGACTTATTCCGAGATTGCCGCAGACTCCGGCATCCCTGTCCGTCAGGTCACATCCCATATACAATATGCACTCAAGATGCTCCGGAGAGCCCTGAAGGATTATCTGTAATTTTCGGGGCGGAGGCGGGACATTTTTAATACGCGAAGGCGACGCATT
The DNA here is from genome assembly GCA_017694835.1 of Candidatus Cryptobacteroides gallistercoris. Classification (GTDB taxonomy): domain Bacteria; phylum Bacteroidota; class Bacteroidia; order Bacteroidales; family UBA932; genus Cryptobacteroides; species Cryptobacteroides gallistercoris. The sequence continues at coordinate 27,738 of JADIMJ010000008.1, read as the reverse complement.
CCTGAAGCGGAGGCGATGCATTCCTGATAACCGCGGCCGGTGGAAGGCGAAACATATGTCCACCGGGCGCGATTTTGCTGTATTTTCGCGCCCGACGGCACTTTCAAAATGCCGACGGCCACACTTTTGCCGGGAAATCGCGGCCGGTGGCAACCATTTTACCCCTCCACCGGCCACAAAAAAAGGATGGTTCCGTTTCCGAAACCATCCTTTTATTTATTACTGCCAGGATGACTATTGCTGCATCGCGACAACTGTCACATCATGCCAATCATTGCATCCTGCCTATTGCTGCATCATGTCAATTATTACATCATGCCGCCCATTCCGCCTGCCGGCATTGCAGGGGCCGGTTCCTTTTCAGGAATTTCGGCGATGGCGCATTCTGTGGTGAGGAACATTCCAGCCACTGAAGCGGCGTTCTCAAGGGCAACGCGGGATACCTTGGTCGGGTCGATGACGCCGGCCTCGTACATGTTGACGAATTCGTCTGTCCTGGCGTTGTAGCCGAAGTCATCCTTGCCTTCGCGGATTTTCTGGATAATCACGCTGCCTTCAACGCCTGCGTTGGCTGCAATCTGACGGAGAGGCTCTTCGAGGGCGCGGGCAACGATGTGGATACCTGTAGTCTCGTCCTCGTTGTCACCCTTAAGGTTCTTGAGGGCCTCGGCTGCGCGGACATATGCCACTCCGCCGCCTGGAACGAATCCTTCCTCAACTGCAGCACGGGTTGCATTGAGGGCATCTTCCACCCTGTCTTTCTTTTCCTTCATCTCAACCTCGGTTGCGGCACCTACATAGAGGACTGCCACTCCGCCGGCGAGCTTGCCGAGACGCTCCTGAAGCTTCTCCCTGTCATAGTCAGAAGTTGTAGTGGAAATCTGCTTTCTGATGAGTTCTGCCCTCTCGGCGATGTCCTCCTTGTTGCCGGCTCCGTTGACGATGGTAGTATTTTCTTTGGTGATGACAACTTTCTCTGCCTTTCCGAGCATATCAGGAGTAGTGTTCTCAAGAGTGAAGCCTCTTTCTTCTGACACTACGACTGCTCCTGTCAAAGTGGCAATGTCCTGAAGCATTTCCTTGCGGCGGTCGCCGAAGCCAGGAGCCTTGACGGCTGCTATCTTCAATGTGCCGCGGAGCTTGTTGACAACGAGTGTAGTCAGGGCCTCTCCGTCAACATCCTCGGCGATGATGAGGAGTGAACGGCCTTCACGGGCGATAGGCTCGAGGATAGGAAGAAGGTCCTTCATTGTGGAAATCTTCTTGTCTGTGATGAGAATCTGAGGATCCTCGAGGACTGACTCCATCTTCTCGCCGTTGGTCATGAAGTAAGGTGAGATGTATCCTCTGTCAAACTGCATTCCTTCAACGACTTTGACCTCAGTCTCCGTGCCCTTGGCCTCTTCAACGGTGATGACACCGTCTTTCTTTACCTTGGACATGGCATCAGCGATGAGCTTGCCGATGTAGCCGTCATTGTTGGCGGAGATTGTGCCGACCTGCTCTATCTTGGAGTAGTCGTCGCCTACAGCCTGGCTGTGAGCCTTGAGTTCGGCTACAACGGCTGCAACGGCCTTGTCGATACCTCGTTTGAGGTCCATAGGGTTGGCACCTGCTGTCACATTCTTCAGACCTACATTGATGATGGCCTGGGCAAGGACAGTGGCTGTGGTAGTACCGTCGCCGGCCTGCTCGTTGGTCTTGGAAGCGACTTCCTTCACCATCTGGGCACCCATGTTGGCAAACTTGTCCTCAAGCTCCACTTCCTTGGCTACAGTGACACCGTCCTTTGTCACCTGAGGTGCACCGAATTTCTTGTCAATAACGACATTGCGGCCTTTAGGACCGAGTGTTACCTTGACTGCATTTGCAAGTGCGTCAGCGCCTTCCTTCATCTGGGCGCGGGCATCGACATTGAATTTTATATCTTTTGCCATAATTTTTTTCTCCTTATTATTAAAGTATTGCGAAAATGTCAGACTGTTTCATGATGAGGTACTTCTTGTCGTCGACCGTGACCTCTGTGCCGGCATATTTTCCATAAAGGACGACATCACCGACTTTAACCTCCATAGGCTCGTCTTTCTTGCCCGGGCCAACTGCCAGAACTGTTCCCTGCTGAGGTTTCTCTTTTGCCGTGTCAGGAATGTAAAGACCTGCGGCTGTCTTGGTCTCGGCCTCTTTAGGCTCCACCAATACTCTGTCTGCTAATGGTTTGATCATGACTTTATAATTTTGAATTTTAATTTTTAAAACTTGCGGCAGCAACTCGAATCCTGAAAATTCAAATCACTTGCCCCGGCTTCGGGGAAACATGTCTCAGAAGCCGCGGAGGGTATAATCAAAACAAATGCCAGCCCGCACGGGCTGACATTTTGTCATAAAGTCATCCGGACAGTCCCGGAAATATCAGGCTACGGCATCACATATCAGACATGGCATCCGGAGATGGCATCGCATCTCAGAGATGGACTGCCGTCGCCGCAGACTCCATTTATTCATACCGGGAGCCGTCTACTCATACCGGAAGCCTACGCGCTGGTTGATGCCGCAGTCAACGGCATTGTCAAGATAGAAAGTGCTGCTGCCTGACATATTCGGGCTCGTCACGAATATCACGACATGGCAGTTGGAAAGATTCTCGACTTTGGCGGCGTTGATGTCAAACTCGCATGAGAAATCAACGACAGTCTCCGCGTCATGGTCCTTTTCTCCGCCGAGATATTCTCCCTGGGCCGGAGAGGAGCAGCTGACTACACGCACGGCATTATTGTGGGTGAGCATATATGGCATCTCTATTTCTGTTCCGTTGTACTGGAAATATCCGATGCCGTCCTCAAGCAGCCATGCGGCTATTCTGTAGCTTCCCTCTATGCTGAGGCCCGCGGCGTCCCATCCGGTCATCTCTGACAACGAAAGGCACAGGTCAGCACCCCTGACCATGGATTCGGCATATTCAAGATAAAGTCTCGGTCTGCCGAACATGGCGCTGAGATGCACTCCTTTCCAGTCGAATCTGCCGTGGACTCCCTCAAGCGAATTGTTGAAGCCGAGAGCCCTGTCTTCATAACTCCTGAAAATGAGTCCGTTGCCGTACTGTTCGAAGATGTCGCCGACACGGAAGCCGTACATGTCATCCTGCCAGCTGACATACTTGGACCCGAGAATCGCCTTGCGCCCGTTGCCGTATACGAGATAGTCATAGCCCTGAAGGGCCGGAAGAAAGCCTTCCATCTGGAGTCCGGCGGAAAAGCGGCCGTTCATATAGTCCAGCTTCAGGTAATTGTTGGTGCCGAACCGGTCGTCCGGATTCACCGAAGACGAGGGGTCGAGGCCGGCATCATGCATGTAATATATGCTGTTCGATTCAAGACTGCCCGACAGAGAGCCCCAGTTGCGTTTTTCCCGGGCGTCCATGGCAAGGATGCCGTCGCTGCGAGAAAAACCGCAAGGGCGAGCCTGACAGAGGTATTCAGAAGTCCAGCCATCACTCGGAGATTTCCATGAGTTTGTCATAAAGCCCATATTCGCTGCCCGGAGTATAGCCGGAATGCGAATAGACTATATTGCCCGAAGCATCCACGATAAAAGTCTGTGGGGTAAGGGACACATCCCTGATGCTGACGGTCTCCCCGTCCATATTCTCGACATTCACATCCGGAAGATCCTGGGCCCAGATCATCCCTGCGGACAAGACCATGAAGGCGAATGTCGCGACAAGTTTCTTTACATTCATATTTGTCCTGATAAAATAGACTGATAAAAATGTCTGATAAAAGTGAAGGGTGACAAATGAACGCCACCCTCCACGAATCATATCTGTATCTTCAGATTTTCATCTGACCATTTGTCATCGCAGCCGGTTACTTCACCATGTAAGAGAATTTCATCGGGAAGCAAGTCCTGGCGGCAGCCTCTTTTTTCACGATTCTTACGGATGAACGGGCAACAGATGCAGCAGATGCCTCGGCAGAAGTCAGTCCGGCGGAAATCTGTGAATTGTACAGGGCCTTGTACATGAGTTCATAGTACAGTCCCGGATTGTCAATCACATCATAGTTAGGGATTGCCCTTCTGTTCGAACCCCATTTTGCGTCGATTGTGACTTTCGCGTCACCGGTCTTGCCTTTCCTGGTGGTGATGAGGATGACGCCGTTGGCTCCGCGGGCACCATAGATAGAGAGATATTGTGAGAAGCGCGGCATCGCCGTGGACAAATGGGTGTCCGAATCCGTGTCAGGGACAAAATCGGTGGAGAAACGGCAGCTTGGCAGGATAATCAGGAGAATGCACAGCGGCGACCTCCTCATCTGCACGGAAATATCAAGGCTCGGAAGGAACATGCTGATGGTCATGTCCATTCTCAACCTGTGCTCCAGCAAGGGCATAGCCATACATTCCATCAAGGACAATTTCGACCTGTCGGACAATATCAATTCAAAGATCATAGCCTTTGCCTTTGCCCTTGCCGCAGAAATAGAGAGGATGCTCATCTCACAGAGGACAAAGGAGGCACTTGCCCTGAAGAAAAAATCAGGGGTCAAACTCGGCCGGCCGCCGGGAAGTTCGGGAAAAATGCATTCGGCCATTGAAAACTGGGACAATATCACCGAAATGATGGCCCGCGGAATACCCATGAGCAGAGTCGCGGAAAAGTATGGAATCCACCGGAATACACTCAGAAAATACTGCCGTTCAATGTCTGACGGCAAGAAAATGAAAAAAAATTAAAAAATCATGGTTCCGGGAAAATATTCTCAATCAAAATCAATTCTTACTGACAGGTTACTGTTTTCGAAATTTTAGCTATATTTGATAACAGTTTTGCGCAGCACCGGCGTTTAAAGGTGTGTTCCACGCCATTTTATAAGGCCAATGATGTTTGGAGAATTAATTTATTATTACAAACTTTGCGGAATATTGCATATGAAAACGCCCGTTTATAAGTGCATTTTCAGGCAATGGAAAATTGCAGACAATCAAGTTCAATATTTATGTTTAATTAAAGATCAACTATGGGAAAAATTAAATCTTTTTTCGCATTGGTGCTGATTTTTCTTTCTGTCTCCCTGTCCGCACAGGATCTGACCGTGACTGGACAGGTGACCGATGAAAGCACTGGAGAAGGAATCCCGTTCGCATCTGTAATTCTGAAGGGCACGACTCACGGAGTCGCCACTGATGCCGAGGGTAATTACTCCATCACAGTACCGTCATCAGGTGTACTGGAATTCAGTTCTATAGGCTACCAGAGCACTGAAATGCCAGTAAACGGGCAACGCAGAATCGAAGCTTCGCTCAAGACCGACTCCGAATTCATCGACGAGACCATCGTCGTTGCATACGGCGTCCAGAAGAAATCATCCTTCGTGGGTGCGGCAGAGCAGGTAAGCGGGGAAAAGCTTGCCACAATGAGCTCAACAAATATCTCCAAGTCCCTTGAAGGAGCCGTTGCAGGTCTGCAGACCTCGAGTTCATCAGGAACCCCGGGTTCATCCGCAAGCATCATCATCCGTGGTCTCGGATCCGTATCCGCATCACAGGAGCCGCTGCTTGTTGTGGACGGAGTACCATACGAGGGAAGCCTCAACTCCATCGCCAGCAATGACATCGAATCCCTCACCGTACTCAAGGATGCAGCCGCCAACTCCATGTATGGAGCGCGCGGATCCAACGGTGTCATCATAATCACGACCAAGAGAGGAACTTCCGACAGAGTGAGCGTCACATTTGACGCCAAGGTCGGCGTGAACTCCCGCGGCGTGCCTGCATACGACGTCATCACTGACCCGGGAGACTACTATGAAATGGCATGGGAGTCTTTCAGAAACTCCGTATACTATGGAGGCCAGATGTCCCTCGGACAAGCCAATGCCTACGCATCCGGAGCCCTCATCAGCGATTACCTCCGCTATAATGTATATAAAGGTATAGACGACACCGAGCTCATTGACCCGACGACCGGCAAGCTCAATCCGTATGCCTACGACAGGAAATGGACCGACAACTGGAACAAGGACGTGTTCCGCAACGGCGTCCGCCAGGAATATACCCTGACTGCCAGCGGCGGTTCTGAGAAGACACAGGCCTACATGTCCGTATCCTACCTCAACGACGAAGGTTATGTCCCTGCATCAGGGTTCGAGAGAATCTCCGTACGAGGCAAAATCGACCAGACTATCGGACGCCGCATCAAGGTGGGCCTCAACCTGGCGTATTCGAATACGACGCAGAACCTCTACAACTCTTCCGAAAGCTCCGGAAGCTTCTCCAACCTGTTCTTCTTCGGACAGAACATCGCCCCTATCTATCCTATCTACCAGTACGACCTTGAGACAGGAGCAAAGCTCTACGGGCCTAACGGGGAAGACCTCTACGACTGGGGAGAGAACCGTGCCTACGGACAGCTTTCAAACCCTTACGGACAGCTCCTCACATCCAAGAACGAGCAGATATCCGACAACATATCTTCAAGGGGATACATCGACATCCAGATACTCAAGGACCTGAAGTTCACTGCCAATGTCGCATACGACGTGTTCCTTGACAAACTGGACTACTACACCACTCCTGTCGGAGGTGACGCAGCCACTGTCAACGGACGAGGCCAGCAGCAGACCAACAGATACACTGCCCTCAATGCCAACCAGCTCATCAGCTATACTCCGACATTCGGCGACCACAGCCTCAGCATCCTCCTCGGACACGAGACAAAGAGTGATGTGTCATACGCACTGTCAGGACACATGACCAACTTCGTCGACCCGAACAACTCGGACTTCGCGAATGCAGTCGTATACCAGAACCTGACTTCAAGCACATCAGAATACTTCCTCCAGGGTGTATTCGCCAGGGCTGAATACAACTATGCCAACAAGTACTACCTGTCCGGCTCATACCGTATGGATGCATCCTCAAGGTTCGCTCCGGACAAGAGATGGGGAAGCTTCTGGTCGGTGGGAGCATCATGGAACGCAAAGCAGGAGAATTTCCTCATCGGAGTGGGCTGGCTTGACGCCCTCAGGATCAAGGCCAGCTACGGAACCCAGGGTAACGACAACATCGGTGTGACCAAGGTCTATGAAGACCTCTACACCATCTCAAGAGTGGACGGGGAAGCTTCAATCGTCAAGGCATTCCGCGCCGCACCGGATGTGACATGGGAGAAATCCGACAACTTCAACGCCGGCTTCGAGGCAAGGTTCTTCGACCGCCTCTCCGTCAACGCCGACTTCTTCATCAAGGAGACCAAGGACATGATTTACTACCGTCCTCTCGCTCCGAGCCAGGGAGAGCCGTCCACTCAGCTCGTCAATGACATGGACATGAAGAACACCGGTATCGAGTTCGAGGTCAGCGCAGACATCATCAAGACTCCGAATGTACTGTGGAATGTCACCATCAACGGCACACACTACAAGAATGCCATCACCAAGCTTCCTTCAGACCAGCCTCAGACAGGCTACAACACAGGAAACTACTGGAGAAGCCTCGGAGGCTCCCTCTACGACTTCTATCTCCTCGAATGGGCAGGAGTAGACCCTGAGAACGGACGCGCGATGTACAATGTGTACTCACAGTCCGGCACAGGCGGAGAATTTGAAGGCACTACATATTCAGCCACAAATGCCACTCAGAGAGCTGTCGGCAAGAGCGCAATCCCTGACCTCTACGGCGGTATCTCCACATACCTGTCATTCTACGGATTCGATGTGAGCGCATCCCTCGCCTACCAGATAGGAGGATGGACACTCGACTCCAACTACCAGGGACTCATGGGCTCCGGCTCCGTCGGCACCAACTGGCACAAGGACATCTTCGACAGATGGACTCCGCAGAACACCGACAGTCAGATTCCAAGACTTGACAACGGGGATCTCGAGGCCTCGCAGACTTCTACCCGTTTCCTCACCAAGGCATCTTACCTCAGCCTCAGGAACGTAACCATCGGCTACACATTCCCGAAGAGAATCACAGACAAGATTGCAATGCAGAACCTGAGGATTTACCTCACGGGTGACAACCTCTGGTATACTTCCAAGAGAAAGGGTCTTGACGTGCGCCAGACATTCAACGGCTCGACCGGATTCACATATTCGGCACTCAGGACAATCTCCGCAGGAATATCCTTCACCTTTTAATTGATGGAGATGAACACAATGAAGAAATATCTGATAATGCTTGCTGCCGGCATGATTGCCGCAGTGTCATGCGAGAAAAGCTTCGACGTGACATACAGCGGATACCTCACCGGGTCAAACGCCTCGCAGATGGTATCTGAAGACCCGGAGTTCCTGAACTCTTATGTCCAGGGCCTGTATTCATGGCTGACCACCTACGGAATAGCATATGACGGCCATGATGACTACGGCATGCTCTCGTGCACCATGTGCACTGACTTCATGGGACAGGACATCGCCCTTGCCGGCACACAGAACTGGGGCGCCTTTGACTACCAGTTCTCATACGGCGGAGCCATCTATATCCGCTGCTACCAGCTCTGGAGCGAATACTTCACGCTTATCAACAACGCCAACCTCATCATCGACTTCTTCGTTCCAGATGAGGACCCGACCAATGTCATCTCAAGGGGATACCTCGGACAGGCTTACGCAGCCAGGGCTCTGGCATACCTCTACCTCATCCTGCACTTCCAGGATCCGGTCACGGGCACCACTCCGAATGCAGTACTGAGGACAGATGCACCGACTATCCCTCTCATCTATGCGACAAGGGACGGCATTGACCCTGACCTTGTGAACGAGAGACAGGGAAGGGTGCCTATGAACATCGTCATGGAGCATGTCGAATACAACATCGAGCAGGCGCTCAAGTTCCTCCAGGGCTACACCAGGTCCACAAAGAACGAAATCGACTATTCGGTCGCCCAGGGCATAGCCGCAAGATACTATCTCTTCACACAGCAGTGGGAAAAGGCCGCAGCTGCAGCCAATGCTGCCCGCCAGGGGTACACACTGATGGACGAGACAAGGCTTCACGAGGGATTCATGGAAATCGAAGACCCTGAAGTTATGTGGGGCTTCAACCAGACCACCGAGACCCAGACCACATACGCTTCATTCTTCTCGCACATGTCCAATGACTCTCCTGGATATGCCGGGCTTGACCAGCCGTCAAAGCTCATCGACAGGAGCCTCTATGACCAGATTCCTAACACTGACTACCGCAAGAGTCTCTTCAACGGCCCGGACGGGGACCCGAACGCAGATCCTTCGCTTCCTGGTTCAGCGAGACCATATGCCGCAAGAAAATTCGGCTATGCGGACCAGTGGCTTCAGGACTACATCTACATGAGAGCGGCGGAAATGTACCTCATCGAGGCCGAAGCATACGCAAGAATGGGCAATACAGGCTCGGCATCCGAAGTGCTCGGACAGCTCATGGCCTACAGGAACCCGGCATGGACAGGCTCTGCGACAGTGGACGACATCCTGCTTCAGAGAAGGATAGAGCTCTGGGGCGAAGGACACTCTTACTATGATCTCCGCAGAAACGGACTGGGAATTAACCGCGACTATGCGGGAACAAATCACCCTGCATGGGGAATAATTACTGAAGGACCTGCGGCTCACAGTGACCTCTGGAACTTCCAGATTCCACAGTCTGAAATCGACAACAACGACTTCATCGGTGAGGAAGACCAGAATCCGTACAGCGGTGGAGCAGAATAACATAAAACTGTTGAAAAATGAAAAGAATCATAGCATACATGGCAATTCCGGCGATGATACTCGCCGGCTGCAACAAGCCGCTCGAGCTCGCCGAAGTGGAAGAGTCCTTTGCACCGAAAGGAAGCCTTCCGACAGTGTCAATTGACCCGGCATCAATGGTAATAGACCAATATGAGCAGGAGGTCACGGTCGATGTAACATTCAGCGGAGTAAGTGCCGGAATGAAGAATCTTGAACTGGGACTGCTTTCTGCGACTGACCCCGGATTCGTATCCTCATCTTCGGTACTTGTAGAGACTCCTGAAGACGGCACCTACACCCTTACGGTGCGTGCAGCCGCCGGTGTGACCAACTACATCAAGGCCATGGCCGCATCAGATGACGGAGCCGTATATTCAGACAGGGTGACAGTGGATGTCCCTGACATCCCTTGGTACTACAAGGCCAAGAACAACGGACAGTATGTCGGCACATTCACTTCAGAGACTGACGGAAGCGGAACGGCATATGAGAACCATGTCATCACCATAGAATTCTCCGATGACTTCAGCACCATGACCATCTATGAGATGGATCCATGGATCAAGGCCAATGTGGAGGGATACAATGCCAAGACAATGAACTACGCGACAGGAGATGTTGACCTCACCAACAGGACAGTGACATTCAATGTTGCCTCCAACGGAGTGGATGTCAACGCCGGTTCCTACCTGCTCGGAGCCATTGCAGAAGTCACCGGTGACGGTATTTCACTGAGCAGGTCATTCGTAGTCACATTCAACGAGGACGCATCAGCGATTACATACCCGTGGTACGGAGTTCTTGACGCAAGCCAGAACTCCCTGACCGAAATATACGATGCCGGCATAACACTCAATGCTAACTGATAGATGCAAATACATAATACAATGAAAAAATTCAGAATTATGTGCCTTGCCGCAGCCTCTGCAGCATTGGCAATGACATCAACCGGATGCGAAGAGGCCGAGCCGAACCGCCCGGTACCGCCTGAGATTAACCAGAATGACATAGTCTTCGAGGCAAAGGAAGGCGAACTCACATCCGAAGGGGCGACAATCACAGTCACCCACAACGGCACGGACAAGGAGACCTACTACGGCTTCTGGTATACTGACCTGGAAACAAATGCGACCAACGCCATAAACAGGGTGGTGGCAGAATTCCAGGAAACAGGCACGGACCTGGGCAGTGTCGTCACAACCGGAAAGACTCACATCACCGTGCTCAACGGGCTTGACCCGATGACAACTTACAGATATGTCGTTTTCGGCCTCAATGAAGACGGCACAATATACGGCACACCGGGCAGCGTCGACTTCACTACCCTCAAGGGAGAGGTGACATTCACAGTCTCTGTTTCAAATGTAACCGAAACGACTGCCAATGCCACAGTGACAAGCACCGGTGACAACACTGACACATGGTACTGCTTCGCCACAACAGACCTCACTTCCCCGCTTGCACAGGTTGTAAGCGCCGAAGTCGAGAGGCTCGGAAGCAGCGTATCCTCTGTCCTCAAGGACGGCAACAACATGGTCCAGCTCAGCGGGCTCACTGCCGGCACAAGCTACAGGGCCGTGGTAACAGGACTCAAGAGCGACGGCACCACCTACGGCACTCCGGTTTCAGCAAGCTTCAGGACCAGTTCACCGTCCGTGACATACACTGAGAATCCGAACTGGACTGTTACTTACGCGGGCAAAGGCACTACTGAAGAAGGCCCGGCAGACATGATTAATGTGGCAGTTTCTGCCGGAACCGACACTTACATGCCAGGTATCGTCTCAGTTGAATATTTCAACGAAATCGGAATTGAGGAGTATGTCGTAGAAATGGTTGCAGACTATCAGGCAATGATAGATATGTATGCACAGATGGGATTGCCTATCACATGGGCAGATGTACTCTACACCCAAAGCGAACAGAATATTCCGTTTAATGTACTTGACTCATCAGTTGAATGGTATGCAGTTGCGTTCGGAGTAGACACCAACGGAAATCCTACCGGACTGTACGCCATGTCAGAACCTTTCACTCCGGAAGAACTCGAGGCATCAGACGAGTACAACAAGTGGCTCGGCAACTGGAGAATTGAAGATGCTACAGGAAACGGATATGATATAACAATTCAGGCTGTAACCCCGGAAGTGAATTATGCAATGAGCGGCTGGGAAGCAGCAGTTTTCGGACCGAATGGTGGACCGAATCTGGAAGTAGGATACGATGCGTCTACACAAAACCTTGTCTTTGTAACAAATGAAAACATGGGAACAATTACAGTAGATGGCGGAGAACAATGCGAACTCGGATTCTACGGAACTGCAGATGACGGTTATTTCTACACAGGTGCATACGACATAGCAATTGCAACTATGAACCAAGACAACACCACAGCTACAGTGGTAGGAAATACACTGGAGGGAGAAACAGGACCTGTGACAATGGTTTCAATGCAGTTCTTCGGACTGACCTCAAACAGCGGTTATTCATTCTCAGATGAGCCGACCTTCCCTCTCACCATGACCAAGACTTCCGCACAGAGCAGCGGAGTTGCTGCCAAGGCCATGAGATTCGAGACCAAGGACTACAGACTCGGAACTCTCAGAACAACCGGGACACCTCACATTGTTAAATCCGCAAAGTAATGGAGGACACTGTTTTTCAGAATTTTTCTGAATAACATACAAGAGATGAGGGTGGAAACCTGTGGAAAACGGGTGCTCCGCCCTCATTAAATTTGCAATCATCTCACTAAAATCATGAATAGAAAAAGATTAGTAATTTTTATTGCCGCCTGCGCAGTCGTCGCAGGATGCCAGAAGGGGCCTGAAGAATTCCAGCAGGTACAGACCCCCGGCAATATAGTCAGCGTGCCCGAAGATGCGACAATCCCGGGAACGATGAAGGTCCGTGTGTCGGAAGAACTTGCAGACAGGCTTCTTGAAAATGCAGATGAAAACGGAATGGTAGCCGACCCTGCAGCAGCAGGATTTGTCGTTCCGGGGATGCAGATAGAGTCTGTGAGCACGACATTTATGATAGGAGGAAAATTCGAGGCAAGGCAGAGAAAGGCCGGACTGCACAGGTGGTTCACAGTCACTTACAGCGAAGACACTCCTATGACGCGCGCCGGGAGCAACCTGTCGATGACAGAAGGGGTTGAACTGACAGAGCCGGCTCTAAAGTTAAAAAGGACCGCGGTGACAATGAATGACCCGCGCTACCCACAGCAGTGGCACTATAACAACACAGGACAGAACGGATTCAGAAGCGGGATTGACATCAATCTCCAGGAAGCATGGGACACTTACGAAGTGTTCGGAAACGAGAATGTGACCGTGGCGATAATCGACGGCGGTGTGGATGTGACTCATCCGGACCTTGTGCCGAACCTGTGGGTAAACGAGGCGGAGCTCAACGGCACAGCAAACAGAGATGACGACGGGAACGGCTACCGCGATGATGTTTACGGATTCAACTTCATTACGAACAATGCCGACATCAACGGGGAAGCACACGGAACACATGTGGCAGGGACAGTGTCCGCCGCCAACAACAACGGAATCGGCGTATGCGGAGTGGCCGGAGGAAGATATCCGGACGAGCCCGGTGTAAGGCTCATGTGTCTCCAGATTATGGATGAAAGATATCCTGATACCGGAACATACATCGCAAGAGTGTTCCAGTACGCAGCAGACAACGGGGCGAACATAGCCCAGAACAGCTGGGGCTATGAAGTGTCTCCGACCGAAATGCTTCCTTCTGATGCAGCGGCCATCGACTATTTCATTGACTATGCAGGAACAGACGAAGACGGCAACCAGGTCGGACCGATGAAGGGTGGACTTGTCGTTTTCGCAGCCGGCAACAACGCCCTGAACTATGACTTTCCGTCAGGATACGAAAGAGTGCTTTCTGTGGCGGCTATCGGACCTTTCGGCGCAGCAGCCTACTATACCAACTATGGCCCGTGGGTGGATGTATGTGCCCCGGGAGGAGACCAGCAGGTCAACCCGAGCTACGGAGGCGTGCTGAGCACAATTCCGGGCGGACAGTATGCATACCTGCAGGGGACTTCGATGGCCTGCCCGCATGTCTCCGGCCTTGCCGCACTCGTGCTTTCGGTGAAAGGTCAGGACGGGTTCACATGCGATGACCTCTTCGACCTGATTGTGAACAGTACAGATGCATCCATATACGACTACAACACGAATATGAGAGGCCAGCTCGGCAGCGGAATGATTGATGCTGTGCTCGCTCTGTCGTCAATCAGCACGGAGCCGCCTGTGGCATTGTCCCACCTTGAGGCCGAAGTGCAGTCCAATACGATTCATTTCACTGCCGACGTGCCGGCCGACCCGGACAACACCACTGCCTACTATTACAATGTGTACTACAGCACATCCCAGTTCAGCAGCAGCAACACTTCCGGCACTGAAAAATTCAGGACTACAGTCAAGGAAGCAGAGGATGCCGGAGACGGACTGAAGAGATTCTCTCTCAAGGGACTCGAATTCAACACTAAATATTACTACGCCGTATCGGCGAGTGACTTTGCCGGCAACGAATCCCCGCTTACCGATGTGGAATCAATCACAACAGGCTCCAACACCGCGCCTTACATCGAGTCGGACACAGAAGACCCGCTCGTGGCAGGTTCGTACGGCACATTCTCCAAGACTTATACGGCCGTAGACCCTGACGGGCACACAACCACTCTGTCCTGCACGCTTACGGGCAACAGCGGAGTGACGGCCGAGCAGGTGTCCGAGAATACCGTCAAAATCACCGTCAACGGGGCCCTTGCAGTCGAAGGCACGCATAAGTTCACCCTTACTGCAAAAGACGAATACGGCGCCCGCACAGACCAGGAAGAAGAATATACCGTACTTGAGAACCATGCACCTGAACTCATCAAGGAAATCAGCACGGTATGCATAGACGGCATCGGGGCATCAGTTGAAATCCCGATTGCGGAATATGTTACGGACCCTGACGGAGGCCCGCTTTCCGTACTCACCTCAATTTCAGACAGGAACATCATCTCCTATACCTATGTCAACGAGATTGTGACATTCACGGGTAAGGAACTCGGAATGACAGAAGTCCGGCTGACAGTCACCGACTCAAAGGGAGCAAGCGTGGCCGTGTCATTCAATGTTGTGGTCCGGGACAGCAGCAAAGCGTTTGACATCTATCCGAATCCTGTGATTGACTATCTCAATGTCAGGACTCAGGATGAGACCGACTGCAAAGTGACCATACAGTCTGCATCCGGCACTGTCGTATATGACAAGGATGTGCACATAAGCATCGACAGTCCGCTCGCAATCGACATGACTGCCGCAGCTCCGGGACAGTACTCTGTGAAACTCGTTATGGGAGGTCAGGAATACAAGTCATCGTTCATGAAGCTTTGATGAAGAATTCCGACAGTCGCACAAAAATTCCAATAAAGAAAGACAAGATGAAATTGAACAGAATAATAATATCAGCGGCCCTTTTCATGGCATCGGCAATTCTGGCCGGAGCCCAGGAGAGCGCGACGGAGACAGCCGCTCTCCCCTTCCTCAACTATTCGGGAGACACCCGTTCGCTTGCAATGGGAGGACTGACAGTGACAGGTGAGCCGGGGGCCTACGCCCATTTCAACAACATGGCAGCCGTACCATTCTCCGAAAATACTCTTTCCGCCGGCGTCAGCTACGGCATGATGCAGCCTACGGGAGTGAAAGGCAATCTTTTCTCCCTCGGTGCAGCGTGGAACATAAAAGACCGGTTCGGCGTCACTCTCGGCGTACTTGCACAGACCGGGGAGAAATACGACCTGACAAATGAGGCAGGAGTCCCGGACGGGACATTCGCTCCCAAGGATTTCCGCATCGGGGCCGGATTCTCATACAGAATCATTGACGGACTTTCCGTCGGAGTCGGGCTTAATTACGCCCAAAGCACTCTGGCGCCGAAAAGCGACCTTTACAAGACTACAATGAGTACCTTCGCCGCCGACATCCAGGTGATGTACAGAATCAAAGGATTCGACATCTCGCTCTCGGCATCCAACCTCGGAGTACCCGTGGAATCAGCATCCGGAGCAAAGTTCGACCTTCCGATGAACGCCAAGCTGGCTGCCGGATGGGCAAACGACTTCGACAGGCATCATGTGGCCGCCGGAGTTGAAGGCGGAGTATTCTTCGGAGGCCCTGCTGCAGGATTTGCAGGTGCCGGTGCAGAGTACATGTACAATGACCTCGTGGCCGTCCGCGCCGGATACCACTACGCCGGCAAGAGCAACGGACTGGCGTCATTCGCATCAGTCGGCCTCGGCTTCAGGTTCTTCGGAGTGAACATCGACGCCGCCTACCTCATCGGAGCGGGAGATTCTCCTATGAAGAACTCATTCTCCGTAGGAGTCGGATATTCATTCTAAACAGGAGTCGGATATTCATTCTGAAAAAGTCACCGGAACCGGTGAAAATATAAAACGAGGGTGACTCAAAAGGGTACTTTCTGCGTACGCATGAAATTCCTCCTTTTGAGTCACTTTCCTTTCAATGTATGTACAATCGTTCTTTTTTCAAAAAAGGTACAATCGTCAGTCGTCGTAGCCGAGGAGATTGAAATTGACGTCAAATTCTATTTCCAGTCCGCTTGAGAGCTCAACTTCCCATGTATACATGTTCCTTGAGATGGATTTGACATACTGGTTAGGGAAATTGCCTTTCGCTATGAAATCAGTAATCTGCTGAGGGATGACAGACGCCGGGACAGGGCTGTATTTGCGCTCAACGCTTGTCCAGTTGCCGTCGGTGCCGAAGTCGACTTCAGTGCGGTCAGTATAAGTGACTTCATATTCTGAGCCCCTCAACTTGAGGTCCTCGACCACATAAGCCACCGTCAGGTCACTGAAATGCTGTTTCAGGAACTGCTGTGCAGCCGCCGGAAGCTTGTCCACTGTCGTAGGGCGCTCGCGGTCATCCGCATTCATTGAAAATACACACGCTGCTGCAAGAACTGCTGAAAGAAAAATCTTTTTCATAATTGAATAAAATTTAAAGTTACAATTTGATACCTGCGGTCAGATTTTGCCGGAATATTTCCAATATGATGTATTCCAATAATTTGAATTTGTTCATAAATCTTTCCGGATGCAAAAATGGGAGAAGATTCTGAATGGAAAATGAATTCCGTGAAAAAATTTCAAGAAAAGAAAAAACTGATATATTTGCGAAAAATTAAGAAGCTGTCCTGAATTTTTCATCATAAGCTTTTCGAGATATCAATACGAGGGAGAGACATGGCAGTGGGCAGATGACGGCAGCATGACAGGAAGTCTGGAGGCATATCTTGAAGGAGACATGCTGGAGGTGGACTTCACCACCTACGGAGACCTTTCAGGCCACTACTCCGGTACTGCAGTCATTGTAGAATAGCCGGTGCATGACGAACTGCAAATCATAATGATGCACATAATGAGAACGAACTTTATATTCAAAGCAGCTGCTGCAGCCGCCACTGCGGCTGCAGCCCTGCTGACAGTATCCTGCGGGAAGGACAGCACTGTCCATGACACGCCTCAGGCACCGGAAGGAGAAGTGCTCGGCACATACGAGTTCGACGGGAAGACATACGACATCCTCACAGCAACTTTTGAGCAGACAGGGAATTATTGTACATTCCTGTTCTCCCCCATTGCCCCCGGCGAGGAAATAAGCACATACTTTGTCTTTGCCGTGAACAGTTATTGGGCCGACGGGGAAGAACACAAGGTCGCCAATGACTATGCCGGGGAAAACCTCGACCACAATGATGACTATATGATCATCTATGAAGATCCTGTACACTATTATTCACAGTTCCGGGAGCCGGCAGACGGGTCATTTACCGTCACTCCGACCGACGGCTCATACAGGGTCCGTGCCGACATCCTGCTTGCCGACGGCACGCCGCTGAGCATAGACTACGACGGCAATTTCAGCATGTAGAAACAGGAAGTGGAGAAAAAGTCCCTGACATAAGGGACCTTTGATATCAGAGGCCACAGGAGCCTCGGGCGCAGGCCGAATTTCACCTCATAATGGGGATTGATGAACCACAGCCTGCGGTCAAGGATTTCAATCTGCTCCTGCCTGGCAAGCCGTTCAAAGAGTTCAATGGGGAGACGCGTGTCCTTGATTTCCATCAGTTCCCTGATGCGGAAATCTTCTTCTCCCCCGGCCTTCAGCATGAAGCGGTAGAGAGACTTGGGAAGCAGGTGGAAGAACGGAAGATGTGACAGGACCCGGCTCCGGCAGATCTGCTGATGCCCGCCGAAAGGCATCTGCCATGCGGGGAAAGCCATGAAGACAAGGCCTCCCGGCTTCAGATATTTCTTCAGGTCAGCCAAGAAACGCCGCTTGTCACCGATATGCTCCAGCACATCGTGACAGATGATAAGGTCAAATGCCGCCTCCAGTTCCTTTACCTGAAAGATGTCGGAGGAGATGAATGTGCCTTCGGCTCCTGCCTCGGCAAAGAATGCGTGTGCATTGTCTATCTTTCCGGACGCCAGGTCCACTCCTGTGACCCGGCAGCCGCTGCGAGCAAAAGGCAGAAGATTGCCGCCTTCCCCGCATCCTATCTCAAGAACATTCATCCCGTGCCCGGGCCGGAAGAATCCGGACAGGTACGGGATGAAATATTTTTCGCTTGTCTGCGCAAGCTCACGGAAATACCGTGCACGGTCTTTCTGTCTTTCCTGCATCAGAAGACTATATTCTGTTTGACAACAGGCTATTTGCCGAGCCTCTCGTGAAGGGCCTTTGCCTGCTCTTCATATCCTGGCTTGCCGAGAAGCGCGAACATGTTCTTCTTGTACGCCTCGACGCCAGGCTGGTTGAACGGATTGACCCCGAGAATGTATGCGCTTATGCCGCAGGACTTCTCGAAGAAATAGAAGAGGGAGCCGAGATTGTATTCGTCAAGTTTCTCGACACGGACCGAGAGCTGCGGCACGCCACCGTCGATGTGGGCGAGCTTGGTTCCGAGCTCTGCCATGGCGTTGCATTCCTCCACATGCTTGCCGGTGAGATAGTTGAGTTCGTCAAGATTCTGCGGGTCGCTGGCGACTACCACACTGCGGCTGCTCTTTTCGACAGTGACTACGGTCTCCATCAGGATTCTCTCGCCCTGCTGTATATACTGGCCCATGGAATGGAGGTCTGTGGTGAAGCTTACGGATGCCGGGAAGATGCCCTTGCCGTCCTTGCCCTCGGACTCGCCGAAGAGCTGCTTCCACCATTCTCCGAGATACTGGAGCTTAGGATTGAATGAGACGAGAATCTCTATTTTCTTGCCCTTGCTGTAGAGAAGGTTGCGCATTGCGGCATATTCTACGGCAGGGTTGGTGCGGCTTCTCTCCGCTGTCACTTTCTCCATCTCGGCAGCGCCCCTGAGAATTGCCCTGATGTCGAATCCGGCAAGCACTATAGGCAGGATGCCTACGGGTGTAAGGACGGAGAAGCGACCGCCGACATTGGTCGCGATGACGAAGGTCTTGTAGCCTTCCTGTGTGGCGAGGGATTTGAGGGCACCTTTGTGGGCGTCTGTCACTGCCACGATGCGCTGAGCAGCCTCCGCCGAGCCGTATCGGGTCTCGATGAGCTGCTTGATCGGGCGGAATGACACGGCAGGTTCCGTGGTGGTGCCGGATTTGGAGATGATGACGGCAGCAACATTCCTCTCCTGCATCAGCTCGAGGAGCTCCGCAAGATAATCTTCCGAAAGATTGTGTCCCGCGAACACCATCTCAGGCATGCGCCTTGCGGAAAGCTGCCTTGCAAATGAATGGGAAAGAGCCTCAACGGCACATTTTGCCCCCAGATATGAACCTCCGATGCCGATTACCACGACCAGGTCGACACCCTTTGAACGCCAGAGGTCGCGGACAGCCTCGCATTCGGTGATGAGCGACTCCGGCGTTGTAGTCGGAAGATGCTTCCATCCCAGATAATCGTTGCCTGCGCCCGTCTCACTCTCAAGCACGTCAAAAGCATCGAGGGCCTTGTCCACATATTGCTGATATTCTGCATCATTTACAAAGGAGCTGCAGCCTCCCAAATCAACTTTAACCATAGCCAAAAAATTTTTTCAATTCTGCAAAATTAATTTTTTTTCACAATATATCCGAGGACATTATTAAATATATCCAAGGACATTATTATTTTTGTGCGACAGAACAAAAACATTGACAGACCGATATGAACAGGACATTTGCCTTTCTTGCTGGTGCTGCATCCGTTGCAGCCGCATGCCTCATCGGAGGGCAGGAAATGAAAGCCCAGAACAATATGATGATGATGCAGAATAATGCCATGAGCGTCACCCATAAAGTGGCGATAGCAGCCCACAGGGGATACTGGAACTGCGAAGAAGCCGGATATGCAAGGAATTCAGTCGCCGCCCTGCGGTGTGCCCAGGAAGCAGGCTTCGCCTGGAGCGAATTCGACGTCAACATGACGGCGGACGGAGTGCTGCTCGTCGTGCATGACGGAGAACTGGAGGGGAAGAGAATTGACGCCAGTCCGTACTCTGAATTCCAGGAAATCACCCTTGAAAACGGGGAAAAGATTCCGCTTCTCGGAGACTATCTCATGCAGGCAAAGGAATGTCCTTCCACCGGACTCATACTTGAACTGAAGGAGCATTCCACTCCGGAAATCGAGGACAAGGCGGTGAAGGCAACCGTCGCGGAACTGCGGGAACACGGCATGGCCGACCCGAAGAAAGTGATGTTCATCTCGTTCAGCATCAACATCTGCCGGCAATTTGCCAGACTCATGCCAGGATTTACGGTGCAATATCTCGGTGACGGCTATTCTCCGGCCCGGCTCAAGTCAATGGGCATCACAGGCATAGATGCCGACTTCACGAGCCTCGCCGACACTCCGGGGACAATCGACGAGGCCAGAAGGCTCGGGATGTCGGTCAACTGCTGGACAGTCAACAAGACCGAAGACATCAGGAAAATGGCAGGCATGAAGATAAACTGCATCACCACAGACTTTCCGATGGAGGCACGCAAAATTCTCGGAAGCAGAGAGATCAAAGCTGCCGCAAAGTAAATCATCTGCCGGATGTCCATCGCCTCTACCGGACTTCTATCACCTCATCGAGCGATGTGGAGTAGCGGCGGGAACGGTAGTCGCTGCGGATGCCGTCGGTATAGTCGCCTGACCTCTGGGCGGCAAGACGGACAAGATTGTGTCCTCCGGCATTGATCCTGTCCATGATTTCGGAGAGCCTGTCCTGTTTCCTCCTCAGGTCAATGTCATAGTCAAAAAGCGATGCCTGGACGGCATCGGCGTCCACAAGATCAGATACGGTGACACCGGCTTTCTTGTATCGGTAGTCGGGCCTGTATATTGTGCCGAATCCCTTCAGTGCGGCAGACACTATTTCCTGCGTGCTGGACGCGGCGACAGGCAGACGGACGGATGCGCACGGGAAATATTGCGGAAGGTCGTCCCTGAACCGGTTGGTATACAGGACCACATCCACCTGCCGGGCGGCGGAATGCTCCTCCCTGAGTTTCTGCGCGCATTTTGCAGCAAAGTCAGCTACCCTCGCGGCAATTTCAGATCTGTCTGTTATCATTCCTGGAAAAGACCTGGAGGTGCAGATGGACTTGCGCTTTTCGTGCAGTTCCTCTTCAACGCATACCTGTCCCCTGAGTTCCAGCCATGTACGGACTCCGTGAAGCATATAATTCTTCCTTACCCACTCCTCAGGGCGCTGAACATAGTCAAGAGCCGTTCTGATGCCTTTCTGCTCCATTGACACCGAGAGTTTGCGGCCCACTCCCCAGACTTCCCTTATAGGTGTGAGTGACAGCGCCTTGAGCCGCTTTTCCTCGCTGTCAATCCTGCATACTCCCCTGTAGCCCGGATATTTCTTGGCAAAGTGGCTTGCAATCTTGGCGAGAGTCTTGGTCGGGGCGATGCCGATGCTGACAGGTATGCCGACCCATTTCCTGACTTTCGCGACCAACTCCCTGGATATACCTTCAATCTTTTCCGGAGACATTCCGTCCATGCACAGGAAAGCCTCGTCTATGGAATAGATTTCTATCCTCGGGACGGCTTCGGCAAGGATTGACATTACCCTGGAGGACAAATCCCCGTACATGGTATAATTGGAGGAACATGCGATGAGCCTTCCGGCCTTCACCATATCCCGGACCTGATAGAACGGGGTGCCCATCCTTATGCCCATAGCCTTGCTCTCATTGCTTCGCGCCACCACGCACCCGTCATTGTTGGACAGCACCACGACCGCCTTCCCCTCGAGCTGGGGCCGGAACACCCGCTCGCAGGAAACGAAGAAATTGTTGCAGTCCACAAGTGCGTACATGATTCCGTTTGTCTTTACTTATCGGAGCCGCCTGACTTCCTGTAAGTCTTCTTAATCACATAGGTCACCACTCCCCATACGGAGAATGACGGGTCTGACACTTTTATCGGGGGATAGGCAGGATTGGCAGGGACCAGCCATATGGCATTTGCGTCTTTGCATTTTTCTCCTGATGAAGGGTCTTTGAAAGAGAGGTATTTCAGAGTGAATTCACCATCGACAAAACAGACGCACATGTCACCTTCTGTCGCCTCTATAGACTTGTCTATCACAAGAATGTCTCCTTCCTCCACCCCGGCGTCCACCATGGAGTCCCCCACTACCCTGCCGTAGAATGTGGCCGCCGGATGACGGACAAGTTCCTTGTTCAGGTCAATGCAGGGATTCATGTAGTCCTGTGCCGGTGATGGAAAGCCTGCATGTATGCCCTCACAGGCCATCGGAGGCAGAAAGTTCTCCTGCACAGGGTCAGGGGCATCGCCGCGGAGGGATTTGATGTTGTCGTCTGTCATATTCTTTATTGTTGCGCCTGCAGAGCCATTGCTGTTACTGCTGTCAATTGATTGAGGATTGCCGCTTATATGGGGAGTATAGCAGAAAGACAAATTTAAAAAAAATGTCTATCTTCGCATTCATTATGAGAAATTTCTATATCACAGACACCCTTTCAAGGAAAAAGGAACTGTTCACACCGATAAATCCGGGACATGCCGGACTCTATGTCTGCGGCCCGACAGTATATGGAGACGCGCATCTGGGCCATGCGAGGCCGGGAGTCACATACGATGTGCTGGTGAGATTCATGAGACATCTCGGATACAAGGTCCGCTATGTCAGGAACATAACAGATGTTGGCCACCTCGAGCATGACTCTGACGACGGGGAGGACAAGATTGCAAAGAAGGCAAGGCTGGAGCAGCTGGAGCCGATGGAGGTGGTACAGACCTATACCCTCAGGTACCATGAGGCAATGAGGATGCTCAATGTAGCCCCTCCGTCCATCGAGCCGAGGGCTTCCGGACATATCATCGAGCAGATTGCCCTTGTACAGAAAATCATGGATGCAGGATATGCCTATGTCAGCAACGGCTCCGTGTATTTTGATGTGGAAAAATATAACCGGGACCACAGATACGGCATTCTGTCTGGCAGGACTCTCGACGAGACAAGAGAAGGGACACGGACGCTTGACGGCCAGGAGGACAAGCATGCGCCATACGACTTCGCGCTGTGGAAAAAGGCATCGCCCGAGCATATCATGAAATGGCCATCACCATGGAGCGAAGGATTCCCCGGATGGCATCTGGAGTGCTCCGCAATGAGCGAAAAATATCTCGGAAAGGAATTTGACATCCACGGGGGCGGGATGGACCTGATGTTCCCCCACCATGAGTGCGAACTCGCGCAGAACACGGCATCGCGCGGGACAGGCGGGGTGAAATACTGGATGCACAACAATATGATTACCATCAACGGCAAGAAGATGGGCAAGTCACTCGGCAACTTCATCACTCTTCAGGAACTGTTCACCGGCACCCATCCGCTGCTGGAGCAGGCCTACAGCCCGATGACAATCCGTTTCTTCATCCTTCAGGCACACTACCGCAGCACCCTTGACTTCAGCAACGAAGCCCTGCAGGCGGCCGAAAAGGGGCTCAAGAGAGTCCTGCAGGCGGCAAAGGACCTGCGGGACATGGCCTCCGCGGCAGGCGTGGCATCCGTGGCACAGGGTACGGAAGGACACAGGGCAGCAGAGATGACCTACGGAGAATTCATAACAGACATCGCTCCGGAAGAGGGAGCGGGCTCCGGTCAGGCGGGGACAGAGACGGGCAGAGAAATCGCCGCAGTCACGGAAAATGTCTACAATGCATTGTGCGATGACCTCAACACGCCTGTGGCCCTTTCACATATCTTCGATGCCGTGAGGATAATCAATTCCGCCAAAGAAAAGAAGACGGTGCTCTGCGGGGAAGACCTGACATCCCTGCTCAGGCTTTTCGACGACATTGTCTTCGGAGTGCTCGGCCTGAGGGACGAGGAAGCAGCAGGAGGCAAGGCCGAAAAGGTCATCGGCGGACTGATGGAAATGGTCATCGGGGAACGCAAGGCAGCCAAGGAGGCAAAGGACTGGGCCACGAGCGACCGCATAAGAGATGCTCTCAAGGCTCTCGGCATCCAGCTGAAAGACACCAAGGACGGCACCGAGTGGAGCATGATATGACTTCCTGCCGTCCGTCAGGAAATTATTCAATAAAACAAAAGGCTCAAATCGGATGAAATTCATATCATGGAATGTCAACGGGCTTCGTGCCTGTTGCGAAAAAGGATTCAGGGAAAGCTTCAGGGCCCTTGACGCGGATTTCTTCTGCCTGCAGGAGACGAAGATGCAGGCAGGCCAGCTGGACATTGAATTCGACGGCTACAAGTCGTGGTGGAACTATGCGGACAAGAAGGGCTATTCGGGCACGGCTGTCTTTTCCAGGCACGAGCCGCTGTCCGTGTCATACGGCATGGGGATAGACGGGCACGACCATGAAGGCAGGATAATCACTCTGGAAATGCCTGAGTTCTACCTTGTGAATGTCTACACTCCGAATTCACAGGACGGACTGGCAAGGCTGGACTACAGGATGAAATGGGAGGACGACTTCCGCAGCTATCTTCTCGGCCTTGAAAAGACCAGGCCTGTCATCGTGTGCGGAGACCTGAATGTGGCCCATAAGGAAATAGACCTCAAGAACCCGAAGACCAACAGGAGAAACGCAGGCTTCACCGACGAGGAACGCGGAAAATTCACCGAACTGCTCGGAAGCGGATTCATCGACACATTCAGACATTTCTATCCGGATGCCACCGGCATCTATTCCTGGTGGTCTTACAGATTCAGGTCCAGGGAGAAGAATGCCGGGTGGCGCATCGATTATTTCCTTGTGTCCGAAGGACTCCGGAACAGACTTGCCGGGGCCGGCATCCACAATGAAATCTTCGGTTCAGACCATTGCCCGGTGGAACTGAATATAACTGACTGACCCTAAAGGCGGGACTCCTCCTCAAGAGTGCCGACATTGCGGCGGTGCTGCTGGCCGTTGCTGCCGAATCTCCATGTGAACCCGACAGTCACCCCGCTCTGGCTCTGGCGCTGGTCGATTTTATATGTCATCCTGCCTTTGTTTTCCATATAGATGTCACAGTCGCCGGTATTCAGAATGTCATAGAAATACAGGGCGAGTGTCCCCTTGCCGTCCCACAGGGTCTTTATCAGGCTGAAATTAAGTCTGGCCATGGACTTCACTTTAATATATCCTGCAGACTGCGGGGTCGTCATCCATCCGTCGGCTCCTATCTTGAAATTCTTCGGAAGGAAAAATGTTGTCGCGATGTACGCATTCAGGGAGTTGGAGACATCGCTGTACGGTTCTCCGTACACTTGCTGAGCCAGTTCATCATAAGCATCAAACCTGTTGTAAGACCAATTCAGGTTGGCAGAGAGATTCCACCATTTTGTAAGCGGAAGTTCGGAAAGGGATGCCGTGGCATAGACAGTCTTGTACATTCCCGCATTTGTATAAATAAGCCCCATGACACCTGTCGACTGGTCCAGCAGCGGAGTCTGTATGCCGTTGAAGTTTTCGGTCCTGTTGTATCCGACAGAAAGAGAAAGCCTGCTGAACAGCACTGCGGTCAAGGATATGTTATGACTGTACGAAGGCTCCAGCTCTATGTCGCCCTGCGTGTACGAGGTGGCAGTCACATACTCCTGGAACGGATTGAGCTGCCAGTATTTAGGCCTGCT
The DNA here is from genome assembly GCA_017694835.1 of Candidatus Cryptobacteroides gallistercoris. Lineage (GTDB taxonomy): Bacteria > Bacteroidota > Bacteroidia > Bacteroidales > UBA932 > Cryptobacteroides > Cryptobacteroides gallistercoris. The sequence continues at coordinate 1,839 of JADIMJ010000008.1, read as the reverse complement.
GATACGATATGACCAGCCGGCTGACAGAACAGCTTTCTTCGAAGGGGCATAACTGAGGAAGACACTCGGGAAGAAATCGAAATAATCCTTGTGGCTCCTGGTGCTTTCCTCCGAGGCCATCATCCAGTTCCCGTCCTGTACAGTATATTCTCCCCTCACCCCGGCCTGTGCATTCCATTTTTCCGAGAATTTCTTCGCTATATTGAAATATGCCGCATAGACCTGTTCATCGTATTTGAAATCATCCCGTTCGGAAGGTGTACCCAGACTGTTCATTGTCTCAAAATCAAAGTCATATCTCCCGAACTTGTTCTTCGTGGATGAATACGCAGCCTTCACCCCCGCCTCAAGGCGTCCTGTCTTGTTGAATACAGACTGGGAATAGTCAGCCTTGAATGACCACAGGTCAAGTACATTGCGCTTGTCCTCGTCAAAGCCGTAGCTTTCAACACCGTCGGCAACAGCCTCGTCCGAGAGATAGACATATTCATTCCTCTGGCTTCCGAATGAACGGCTGTCGGTCCTGTAATAGTCGGCATTCAATGTCAGCTCCTGGTTTTTGTCTTCATTGAAGGTCCTGGTATAGTTCAGATTAATGGCCCAGGATGGATTTCTCCCGTCGGAACTGTCCTCCCCGGAAATGGTACTGTACAGACTTTCCGCCGCCGTTCCTGCATCGATATAAGTCTTCAGGCCGTATGGTGAAACATCCCCGTCTCTGGAGGAAGATGTCGAGAACCGGACAATCGCGCCGAATATATCCCTGTCGGTTATGTTCCAGTCATTCCCGAGACGGACATTGTGGCCGAGCCACCGGCTCCGGGTCGACGCGGTGCTCTCTTCTCGCATAGGACGGGCTTCGCCGAAGAATTTTGTCTGGTCGGCCTCGAACATAAAGCCGCCGTATGACGGAGTGTACTGGAAATATGTATTGGTCTTGTCCGTACGGTACATGACATTGGCGGACAGGCTTGCCTCCGGAATAATCCCGGGAGCGCATCTGATTCCGAACCTTGTGCCGACAGTGCCGCTCAGTCCTTTCAGGAATCCCTTCCTGGTCCTGATGTCGATGATTCCTCCGCTTCCTTCCGCATCATATTTCGCAGACGGATTGGTGATGAGCTCCACTTTTTCTATGGATGCCCCGTCGCTGCCCTTCAGCCAGGCCTCCAGATCCGCCCCTGACATATTGGACGGACGGCCGTCAATCCACACAGCGACGACTGAGCCGTTCAGCTTGATGTTGCCGTCCGAATCCACGGTCACTCCCGGAGAGCTCTTCAGGACATCCAGGGCATCCCCTGTCTGTGCCACGGCGAGTTCCGACACATTGAGGACAAGCCTGTCAAACTTATGCTCTATGAGCGGCCTGTCAGCAGAGACTTTGGCGCCGGAGAGCATCTTAGTGTCTTCTTTCATATACACCGGACCTACTTCCATGGTACTGCCGGAGACGGTACGCATGTCCAATCCGGCACATGAGTCCGATCCGGCTCGCGAATCCATGATGCTTACAGACTGCTGCTCATATCCCACGAGCGAGAATACAAGCCTGCTGCCAAGGGAGGATTTGCCGCCTCCTGGAATCCTCATGAAATATACGCCGGCCGAATCCGTCGTGGCTCCTGCGGTCACTCTACCGTCAGCATCGGCCAATGCCACGGTAACAAATTCCAAAGGCCTGCCCGTCCCGGCATCCGCCACCGTTCCCTTCAGGCTGCGGACATCATCCGGCTGCGGTTTTGTAAAAGCCGTTACTGATGCTGAAACAAACATAAGAACGGACATGAGTCCCGCTGTCATATTTTTCATTTTCCGGTTCATCTTTGGGTTCATCTT
>JADIMJ010000070.1 GCA_017694835.1 Candidatus Cryptobacteroides gallistercoris | reverse complement strand
CAGAAAGGGGAGAAGGTATCCCTCCTTTCCGAAGGCCGCAATCTCTGGGTTCTCGGGGAACTGGGCATCCTTTATGCCGGGGCGGTCAATGTGCCGCTGTCCGTCAAGCTTGAGGAAAGCAATGACCTTGTGTTCCGGATCAGGCATTCCGATTCGAAATATGTGATGGTATCCGCGCAGCAGCTTCCGAAAATCAGGAAGATTCTTTCCGACCTCCCTCTCGTGGAGAAGGTGATAGTGCTGGACGACCTTGACAAGTACGGGGACAGGGAGATGCCTCTGTCTGAAATCCGCAAAATGGGGGATGACTTCCTTTCCGAGCATGAGGACATGTTCAGGCAGAGATATGAGTCCATCGGCCCTGACGACTATGCCAACATCAGCTATACCTCCGGTACAACGGCTGACCCCAAGGGAATACTCCTGACGCACAGGAACTACACCGCCAATGTTGAGCAGGCGCAGTCGGTGATAGGCGTGACTCCTCAGGACAGGATGCTGATAATCCTGCCTCTGGACCACTGCTTCGCCCATGTCGCCGGATTCTATACGATGATGTCCTACGGGGCCTCGATAGGCACGGTGCCGGCAGGACGGACTCCGATGGAGGCGCTGCGGAACATTCCTATGAGCATACAGGAGCTGAAGCCTACCGTGATGCTGAGCGTCCCGGCCCTGGCCAAGAATTTCAAGAAGAACATAGAGGCTGGAGTAAAGGCCAAGGGGGCGAAGGTGGAGAAACTGTATCATTTCGCCCTCAACATGGCAATAGCCTACAATAAGGAGGGCTACAACAAGGGAGGCATCACCCAGTTCTGGAAGAAGCCTCTCCTTGCGTTGTTCGACAAGCTGATTTTCAAGAGCGTGCGCCAGGCTCTCGGAGGACAGATGAAATTCTTCGTCGGAGGCGGAGCCCTTCTCGACATCGACCTTCAGCGGTATTATTACGCCATAGGTATCCCGATGTACCAGGGCTACGGACTTTCCGAGGCCACGCCGATTATCTCGGCCAATGCCCCGGCAAAGCACATCCTCGGCTCCTCGGGATGCGTGGTGAAGCCGATGGACATAAAAATCTGCGACGCCGACGGCAAGACATTGCCTTACGGCGAGAAAGGGGAGATTGTCATACGCGGGGAGAATGTGATGGCCGGCTATTGGAAGAACCCGAAGGCCACAGCCGAGACCGTGGTGGACGGCTGGCTCCATACTGGGGACATGGGGTATATGCGCGACAAGGATTTCCTGTATGTGGTGGGCCGCTTCAAGTCGCTGCTCATCAGCGCTGACGGGGAGAAATACAGTCCGGAGGGCATAGAGGAGTCTATGGTGGAGAATTCGAAATACATCGACCAGATAGTGCTCCACAACAGCCAGGACCCTTACACCATAGCCCTTTTAGTGCCGAACAAAGACGCCCTCAAGGCATATGTGAAGGCGACTTCTCCGGAGATGGACCCTGATTCTGCAGAGGCCAAGGTACTCATGCTCGAAAAGATTCAGAGTGAGGTGAATTCATACCGCAAGGGCGGGGCCAATGCCGGTGCTTTCCCTGAAAGATGGCTTCCGGCCGCAGTCTGTGTGCTTCCTGAACCGTTTACGGAGAAGAACCATATGGTTAACAGCACCATGAAGATAGTCCGCGGCAAGGTTGAGAAGGCATACGCGGAGAGGATGAAATTTGCCTATACTCCGGAAGGGAAAAATATTGTCAACGAAATGAACCTGTCGTCGCTGTAGCGCGGATGTGCTTCGGCGGCGACTGTAATTTTGCAGCCATGGATTTTGAGAATCTTGTGCAGGTGCGCCAGAGTGACAGGAAATACAGGGCGCAGCCTGTCGAAAAGGAAAAGATAATGAAATGCCTGGAGGCGGCCCGCCTCTCCCCGTCGGCCTGCAACTCGCAGCCGTGGAAATTCATCGTGGTGGATTCGCGCCAGCTTCTCGGGCAGATGGCCGATGCTGCCTGCGGCACGGGCATGAACAAGTTCACTTATCAGGTGCCGGTGATGGTGGCCGTGGTCCTTGAGAAAATGAATGTGACCGCCAGAATCGGCAGCATGCTCAAGGACAAGGACTACAGCATGATGGACCTCGGCATGGCGGTGGAGCATTTCTGCCTGCAGGCGGCGGAGCTCGGCCTCGGGACCTGCATCATGGGCTGGTTCAACGAGAAGAAGATTGCTTCGCTGCTCGGGGTGCCGAGGGGGAAGCGCATCCCGCTGCTGATTTCCGTCGGATATCCTGACAGCCCGACACGGCAGAAAATCCGCAAGGGCATGGATGAGATTTCATCCTGGAACAAATACTGAAATCTGCCGCAGCGGCAAGGACATGACACTGTGTATTAAAACCTCAATACTATGAATTCTTTGATATCAGGTTCTCCCGTGAGGGGAACCGTCAGATTATTGATGACAGCATTTATGATTATGGGAATGACGGCGTGCGGACGGATAAATCCGTTTCTATCTGACTGGGATACCCCGTACGGGCTGCCTCCGTTCGAGGAAATAAAGGAAAAGGACTATATCCCTGCCATAAAGGCGGGAATTCACCGCCAGGAGGCTGAGATTGACGCCATAATAGCCAAGAATGACAAGCCTACATTCGAGAATACGATAGCCACATTCGAGCGGTCCGGGGCATTGCTCGACAAGGTGACCGGAGTCCTGTTCAATGTGGCGGAATCCGATGCCACCGAGTCCATGCAGAAGATTGTGTCGGAGGCCATGCCTCTTCTGACAGAGCATCAGGACAACATCTACATGAACCATTATCTCTTCTCTCGCGTCAGGGAACTTTATGACACAAGGGAGACTCTCGGACTGACGGCGGAGCAGAATGCCGTCCTCGAGAAAATCTACAGGACATTTGTATCCAACGGTGTCGCCCTCGATGAGAAGGGGCAGAGCAGGCTGAGGGAGATAAACAAGTCCCTTGCCTCCCTGCAGCAGCAGTTCGGGAACAACCTGCTTGCGGAGACAAATGCATTCCGCATGATACTCACGGATTCCTCACAGCTTGAAGGGCTGCCTGAAGCCGTTGTGGCAGCAGCTGCTGCTGATGCTGCGGCAGCCGGAATCACGGCCAGGGACGCGATGAAGATTACCGGGGCAGAGAATGTGTCGGAAGGAGGCCCGTGGCTCTTTACCCTGCACAATCCGAGCTATGTGCCGTTCATGACATACAGCGCGAGGCGGGACCTGCGTGAGGAAATGTTCAATGCATATTCTTCAAGGGGCAGCCGCGGGAATGCGGAGGACAACAATGCCGTCGTCCTGGAAATAGCCCGCCTGAGGATAGAGAAGGCCAGGCTTCTGGGGTATGATACACCTGCGGACTTCATACTTTCGGACAAGATGGCGCATGATGCCGCTACAGTAGACAGATTCCTTGACGGGATTTTTGCTCCTGCGGTGGCCAGGGCTGAAAAGGAAGTGGCAGTGATGCAGGAAATAATGGATGCCGATGTCAAGGCCGGACTCCTTCCTGACGACAGCACTTCGGTAATCCGTCCGTGGGACTGGGCCTATTATGCAGAGAGGGTGCGCCACAGGGATTACGAGCTCAATGAATCCCTCATCAAGCCTTATTTCAGGATGGAGAATGTCCGCGAGGGTGTCTTTGCTGCGGCCCACAGACTCTACGGACTCAATTTCGAGAAACTCGAAGGCATCCCTGTCTATCATCCCGATGTGGAAGGATTCAAGGTTACGGATTCCGACAGCTCCTTTGTCGGCATCCTGCTTACCGACTATTACCCGCGTCCGGCCAAGAGAGGCGGGGCATGGATGAACAATTTCCGCAACCAGTATGTCGCGAAAGACGGGGAGGACATAAGACCGGTTATCGTCAATGTGGGCAATTTCACCAAGCCTTCTGCCGGCAAGCCGTCGCTTCTCACCCTTGACGAGGCCGCCACCATGTTCCATGAGTTCGGGCATGCCCTGCACGGGCTCCTGAGCCGGTGCACATACAAGGATGTGAGCGGCACCAGTGTCGCCCGCGACTTCGTGGAGCTTCCTTCACAGCTCAATGAAAACTGGACTCTGCAGCCCGAGACTCTTGAAATGTACGCAAGGCATTATCAGACAGGAGAGGCAATACCGGATTCGCTTGTCGCAAAAATCCGCAGTGCGTCGACATTCAATCAGGGATTCATGACCACGGAGCTCACTGCGGCAGCAATACTTGACATGCGTTGGCATGAACTCACTTCCGTCTATGTGCCGTCCGACTGTCCGTTCGCATCCGGGACTCCGGCTCCGGAAGGTGCCCGGGCAGGGACTCTTGTCATCTGCGGCAAGCCGAGGACACTCGGAACATCCGGGGAGCTCCGCCTGATTGACCCGTCGAAGTTCGAGGCATATGTCATGGCAGAGGCCGGACTTATTGACGAGATTATCCCGAGATACAGGACAACATATTTCAACCATATCTTCAACGGCGGCTACAATGCCGGCTACTACAGCTACCTGTGGGCGGAAGTGCTTGACAAGGACGCATTCGAGTTCTTCAGGGAAAATGGAATCTTCAATACGGATGTGTCGATGTCATACCGCCGCAACATTCTTGAGAAGGGGGCAAGTGAAGACCCGATGGTCCTCTACCGCAGATTCCGCGGGGCAGAACCGGACCCGGGCGCGCTGCTCCGGGCAAGAGGGCTTGAATAAATATCGTTTACATAAAATATCATAAAATCTCATGAAATTCAAATATCTGTTTTTATTCGGACTTGCTTCAGCCGCCCTTCTGGCCGGCTGCAAGGAAGAAGAACCTGTAGTCACTCCCTCCATTGAGGTAAAGCCGGAAGTGCTTTCTTTTTCAGCGGAAGGGACATCCAAAACTGTTTCCGTTACGGCCAACGGTTCTTGGAAAGCAACAATTGATTATGATGAAAACTCCGGATGGCTTTCGGTCACTCCTGAGTCCGGAGATGCTTCGGACAATGCGGTGACTGTCGAAATCACTGCAGAGGAGAATACCGCTTCTGAAGCCAGGAATGCCACTGTCACTTTCACCAACTCCTCGGCTTATGTAAGAATTTCGGTGACACAAGGAAAGGCGGAGGAGGGCGGAGATACGCCTGATGATGAAAAGGAAATAGTGGATGCGACAGTCGCAGAGTTCCTTGCTGCTGATCCGGATGATGACGGCAAGCTTTACAGACTTACCGGTACGGTGGAGGATATCGGGGTGGTTTCCCTCATGTCGTTTACTCTTGTTGACGGGAATGATGAGGTGCAGGTGCCGTTTCTTGCCGTGAGCGCTGAATCGTCAGAAGACGCCATCGCAGAATATGGCATCAGTAACGGGGACAAGGTCACTCTCGTGGGCGCCCGCGGCCAGCTCAGCGGAAGTCCTGCGGTCATGGAGGCGTACTATGAGTCCCATGAGCAGGGCGGAGATGTCCCTCAGGAGCCGCAGGAAGTTTCAATACAGGAATTCATCGATGCCCCCGAAAGTGATGTCCGTCTTTATCAGCTTACCGGCACCATTGATAAGCTTGAGGACCTCGGCACTATGCATTCCTTTATGCTTGCGGATGAAGGGAATGTATCAGTGCAGGTATGGGGCCTTGATGAAAGTGCAGAGAAAGATTCGGATGCATTTGACTGGATTGACCTTGAACAGGGCGACAAAGTGACACTTGTCGGGAAAAGGGGCAGCTTTGACGGGACACCGCAGGTCCATGACGCATACTATGTCAGCCATGAAATCGGACTGAGATATTATGATATGCCGGATGTCATCGGCCTTGAGCCCGGCCGCGCCGTAAGGACCGAGGGGCAGGTGCTCGGCATAGGCTCCGACTGTTTCGTGTTCGGCTACACCTCTGATGCCGTAGTCATCAATGACCCTGATGCCCTTGCCGGCCTTGAGTTCGGAGACAGGCTCACGGTAGAAGGTACGACAGCCTCTCTCTACGGTCTCACTTCACTTGAAGACGTGACTGTCGTCTCAAACAGCCCGGACCAGATATATACGCTCGCTGCCGAAGACCTGGAATCCAAGTTCGGTGAAATCAAGGGAGGCAATGTGAGGTATGTCAAATATACCGGTACGGTCACTTCTTCAGGCTCTGACTACACCATTTCTGTCAGCGGCAGTACGGGCCACCTCGTTTCTGCTCCGGCGTCAGTCGATCTTGCATCCCTTGCCGGCAAAGAAGCCGCCCTTGAGGCCTTCTACATCGGCGAAGACGGCAGTGACTTCTATCTCATGCCGGTAAAGGCCCAGGCAACTTCAGCGGAAGTGTTCTTCTATCTTGACGAAGATGTCATGAATAACGGTCTGGTCATTCCGGCAGGGCAGTCTTCAGTCACATTCACTGTATATGCTTCTCCGGAAGTGTCATATTCAATCAGTGTGATAGCCGGCGGGGAGTTCTGGGAAGACTCATACACTGTCACACCGTCGACTGGAGGCAAAGGCACGGCCGAGTATACCATTGTTTCCGGCAGCGGAATCAATACTGATTCCCGGCCGCATACTGCCGATGTGCGCATTGTCGTCAACAACGAATACAAGGATCAGCTCGACCCTTATTTCTATGATGTGACATTGACTCATATGAACGGCACGGAAGAAGGCGGCGACGGAGAGGACGGCTCTTTCGTCAAGATGACCGGGGCCCTCGCCGACTATTCCGGCACATATCTGATAGTCTTTGAGGAAGCCTCTGTGGCATTTGACGGCTCCGCCAACTCTGCCAAACTGAGAAGCGGGCCTACAGTTTCAGTTTCCATTGCATCTGATGAGATTGCAGCCACTGACGACTTGAAAGCTTCTGCCGTTGAACTGGTCAAGGAAGGCGACATCTATTATCTGAAGACAGCATCCGGGTATTATCTTTACAATCCGACTGCTTCGGACATGATTATGGGAATTGAAAAACTTCCGACAAACAAGACCATTTATCAGCAGAAAATAGAGTATACTGACGGTCATCATAAGATTTCGACCGCATCGCATGGCAATGTGCTCATGTATTATAACAGTGCAGCCAAATTCTATGGCTCGTCAAATTACTCTTCGCCCGATTATCAGAAGCCTGTTCTCTACAGGCTCCAGTAATCAGTCTGCTGAGACATGATAATCCGCAAGAGCATGCCGCCGTCGGCATGCTCTTTTTTAATGAAAGTGCTGTAGCGGTGACGGTTTCTTACAAATTTTTGCTTGTTGCGTCTAAAATGTTGATAAAATTTAATTTGTAACTGAAATTTAATTTTAGATAGCGTTGGTTTCTGATATTAAAATGTATAAATTTGCGTTCCGGTTAAGGCAAAAGGCGAAAACAACTATTTATATCTAATACCGACAGGTTATGAAAATCAGGAATTTACTGTTTATTGGACTTGCGTCTGCAGTATTGTTTGCAGGATGTAAGGAAGATGAGATACAGGAATCTCCTTCTCTGAAGGTCGAGCCTGCTTCTCTTGAGCTTTTCTCGGCAGAAGGGGGGGCCTCTGAAGTCCAGACCGTCTCCGTCACTGCCAACCGCGAATGGAAGGCCAATTGTGAGGAAGACTGGATTCATGTTGAACCGGCTTCCGGCCCGGCTTCGGCAGAAGTCCAGACTGTCTCAATCTATGTGGATGAAAACCCGGACATGCAGCGTTCTGCTGAAGTAGTCTTCACCATAGGTGTGACGGAAAAGCCGGTGACTGTGACTCAGCTCGGCGTTGATGTTGAATATACTTCAATCGCAGATGTGCGTGCCCTGGCAAAGGATACCGAGACACAGGTCAAGATTGACGGCTCTGTATTCATAAAGGGAGTGGTGGTATCCAATCAGTCAGAACTTGACAATCTCACATCAAACAAGAGCATCTACATTCAGGATGAGACAGCCGGTATCCAGCTGTATTTTGCAGAAGATGTAGAATATGTCCGTGGAGACGAGGTTGCTGTAAATGTTTCCGGACTCAAGATTTCTTTCTATGGCGCTGCCATGCAGATTGTCACGGAGACTACTGTCGGTGAGGACGGAAAGACCCAGACCGTAGGAGTTCCGAACAATGCTGCTACATTGCTTTCTTCCGGAAATGACATTCAGGCAAAGGAAATTTCAATGCAGGAATTCCTTTCCTTCTCATACGAGGGGCAATATGTGTCCATAACTGATCCCGTCCAGGTGGTTGAGTCCGATCTCGGCAAGACATTCGTTCAGGGTGACTCTCACACTTCAATCGGAATGACAGACGCAGACAACAACAAGTTTGAAGTCCGTTCATCAAAATATTCGACCTACGGGGATGAAGAAGTTCCGGAAGGCTCAGGTGTCATCAAAGGCATTGCCTCAAGATTCAACAGTACTCCGCAGATAATTTTCTCTACTTCAGAAGACTGGAAGGGACTTACCCAGGAGAGATTTGATGTTGAAATTGCTGATCCTGTTCCTGATAATGCCGTATATTACAATGACTTTGACAAAGAAAAGGCTGTTGAAACTTCTGGCAAATGGCCTTATCTTGACCAGTTTGACGGATGGAAGAATGAGACCGGCTCCGGAGCTTCTGATGTGACATACGACTTTTCCGGTTTGTCCGTAAGATCAAATTCCACATCTGACAGCAATTATTCAGATTATGCCGGGTCAGGAATGAACAACATTCTGTTCGGCACCGACGGTCATTTCCAGGTCGGCAACATTGCAGTCGAGGCCGGCAACTATACCATGTCATTCGGAACAGAAAGATATCTTCACGGTGCAGGAGACAATACTTTCAGACCGGAAGAATTCCATGTTTACATAAGTGACAACGGCGAAAGATGGGTTGAGCTCGAATACTCGTTCCCGAACGGGTACAAGAACGGGAGATGGGATCTTGCATCTTCTACATTTACCCTGCCTTCCGGCACATCTGTACTGTACATCGACATCAGTTCAGACCTTTCCGGTGCACATCGTCTCGATGACCTTGGCCTTGCTCCGTCAGAGACAGCCGGCACTGAAATAGATTTCTCGAAAGGCACTGAAATCGGCGGAGGAGAAGATCCTGAGCCGGGGGAAGAAATGACTATAGCAGAGGTCAAAAAGGCATCTGATGATACTCCGGTATTGACTTCCGGAACTGTCATGGCCAAGTATGCAAGGGGATTCATGATTACCGACGGAACTGACAATCTGCTTGTTTACCAGAACAACAATCCTGCTTCAATGCCGGAAATCGGAGATGTCGTCACTGTTTCCGGCACAAAGGATACATATTCGGGCCTTGCACAGATAGGCGGAACAGTAAAATTTGAAGTCACAAGTTCCGAAACCATAACATATCCTGATTCATATCCGTCTCCGGCAGTCTATAAAGGCAGTGCCTTTGACGGCATCGGCGATGACCTCAAGGATGTGAAATTGATACAGTATACGGGAGTGCTTGTTAAAGACAACGGCTATTATAATGTCACTGTTGCCGGGGCTGCCCTTCAAGGCGGCATCACATATCCTGCCACAGATCTTCAGAAGGAACTCGACGGCATGGACGGAAAAACAATAACCGTTACGGGCTATTATCTCGGGCTGACGAACCAGAAGAAGACGGTAAGTACGATGGTCGTTGACCTGACCGAGTCTTCTTCCGCGGGAGATGAGACATTCTCTGTTTCTCCTCTGGAACTGAAATTTGCCGTTCAGGGAGGAATGGCCAATATCACGGTTTCCGCAAGCGAAGGCGTGGCTTGGACTGCGACGACAGATGCCGGATATCTCACTCTGTCGATGGAGGAGGGAACAGGCAAAGGCGTAGTGCAGGTTATCTGTGATGAGAATGCCGGAGATGCAAGGACAGCCGAGATAAAAGTTTCCACGACTGCCGATGTGGCTCAGAAAGAGTATACGGTGAAAGTGTCGCAGACGGCTGCCGGCGGCTCAGGCCTTGAATCACTTACCGTTGAGGAGTTCCTTGCCAAATCTGAGGGCAGTGAATACTACGAGCTGACCGGAACGGTTGTGAATATTTCAAATACACATTACGGGAACTTCGACCTTGTTGATGAGACCGGTTCAGTATATGTCTACGGGCTTGTGGAAAGCGAGGGTGCGGCTGACGGAACATTTGAAAACCTCGGGCTTAAGGAGGGCGATGTGGTCACAATTGCCGGAAAACGTTCATCATTTAAAGGTGACCCTCAGGTAGGAGATGCCTATTATATCTCTCATGTTCCTGGTGAACTTCCGGGAATCAAGGATGCAACGGTTGCGGAATTTCTCTCATCCCCTGTCGGTGTCCTTCAAAAATATCGTCTGACAGGCCGCATTGAGAATATCGTAAATACTACTTTCGGTAATTTTGACCTCGTGGACGCGACAGGCTCTGTTTATGTGTATGGTCTGAAAGCCAGTGAAACGGCTGACAACCAGTCATTCTCCTCTCTCGGGCTGAAAGAAGGCGACATTGTTACCCTTGTCGGTACAAGAGATGAGCACAACAATGACCCGCAGGTTGGCAATGCATACTATGAAACCCATGAGGCCGGACTGACATTCTCCGTTTCTCCTCTGTCGCTCAATGTTTCTGCAGAGGGAGGCACTACAAAATTCTCCGTTGAGGCAAGCGACAATGTCGCATGGACAATCACGACTACGGATGATGTTCACCTTACTGTCATTTCCGACGGAACAGGCTCGAAGGATGTCACTCTGGGGTACCGCGACAATGAAGGCCCGGATGCCAAGACAGCCGACATCACAGTCTCCACCACAGCCGACGTGCCGGTCAAGTCCTATACAATCAAGTTCAAGCAGTCTGCTCCTGGAGCAGCAGAAAGCGCCTGGACATTGGTGTCAAGTGACTCTGAGATGACATCAGGAGAATATGTGATACTCTGTGATTTCAGCAATGTCAGCGGCAAATCGGGAGTATGGGCATTGTCCAATGCCGAAGGGACAACCAAAGGATCCGTAAAGGCATCTGATATTTCAACTATAGGCATTTCGGAGAGTTCCAATACTCTGGACGGTGTGACGGACGGATATGTCTGGACAATTACACAGAGTGCTGACGGCTATGTTATCCGGCCGAAGAATAATGACGGCATAGGGCTTGGAGTTATCGCGGATAACAACGGACTGAGGAATAACGCAGACAATAAAGATTCCGTCTGGTCAATGGTGAAGGTCTCAGATTCATGGGGCTGGGAAATGACAACGGCAGATCCTAAGGGTACTACCCGTTATTTGTGCGGATATGAGACTGATAACTGGAGGACATATACGGGCATAAGCAATTGCCAGACCAAGAACTGGGAAATCAGAATCTATAAATTGAACTGACGCCTTTTATAATTTTCAAAATCAAAGGGATGTCCCGTCCTGGGGCAGCCCTTTGATTTTCTGATTTATTCTCCTTTTGGGGAAATTTTCATTTGATTTTTATCCGGATGCGATTTATTTTACGATTGAAGAAATTTTTGCCGGCAATGCTGTCCGCTGCCGTGATGTTTTTTGCCGCTTCTTGTGAACAGTCAGACATTGCTCCTGCGCTCAAGATGCAACAGACGACGGTGCCTTATACGGCCGGACGCCAGAGCGTGTCGGTCGAAGCCTCGGGGAACTGGGTGCTTGCATTGTATTTTCAGGATGATGACCAGTGGGCAAGCCTCAGTGCGGAGTCCGGCAGCGGGAGCAGGAATGTCGTGCTTGAGTACGGCGAGAACCACTCTGAGAAGGAGCGCAAGGTGAATATCGTGCTCACGGCTTCCGGCACTGATGTTGTGCTCGGGTTCACCCAACTTCCGGAGAATAGCGCAGAGCCTGACCCTGACCCTGACCCCGACCCCGATCCAGAGCCCGATCCAGAGCCGGCTGTATTCCCGGGATGGCTGGAGCTGCCTACCGTGAAGGAGACTGAAGACTGTCATTTCTATTCGCATGACATGCGGGTGGCCGGCCGGACATGCAGGAACTATTCTTTCCTGTGGGACAGGGACAATCTTGTGTCTCACTGGGTGGCATATCCTCTGAACTCGTTCCTTATCGGAAGTGGCAGCAGGACGGATGACTGGGATTATGACCCGCTCGTGCCGAGGGATGAGCAGCCGACACTTTTCCATGGTTATGACGGAGGCTATGACAGAGGTCATCAGCTCCCGTCTGCCGACAGATATACTGACAATCCTTCGACATTCTATTTCACCAACATGACCCCGCAGCTCGGAAGCCTCAATCAGAATATATGGAGGGAATTCGAGGAGAAGGTCAGAGAATGGGCCAGGGCTTGCGATACTCTCTATGTGGTGACAGGATGTGTGCTTGAAGGCAGCAGAGGCAAGGCGTATGACAACAGCGGCAAGGCTGTGACAGTGCCCGGCGGATATTACAAGGCCCTTCTCTGCTACAAGAATTCGCCGAGCTTCGGTGACGGAGGCTATGTGGCTGCAGGATTCTATTTTGAGCACAGGGGCTACAGCCAGACCAATGTCACTTCGGACATGAGCATGTCCATCGACGAACTCGAGGAGAAGACAGGTCTGGACTTTTTTGTCAATCTGAAGAAACAATTGCCTACACTTTCAGACAGAATAGAGGCAAAGGATCCCGAGACCGTCAATTTCTGGTGGAACTGACCCGGACCTGCAGTGCCTGTAAAAGATAATCATCAAACAGCAATATGAGAAAAATCACAATCATTTTATCTCTTCTCTTGATTTCATTGGCTGCGACTGCCCAGGAGACCAAGGTCAAGAGCTATGTCGTCGGGTTCTACAACCTTGAGAACCTTTTTGACACTTATAATGACCCGGCAAAGAACGACGAGGAATTTCTTCCGGACGGCAGAAACCAGTGGACTGAAACAAAATATCAGAAAAAGCTGCATAACATGGCCACTGTCATAAAGTCGATGGCGGAGACCAACGGCAGATTCCATTCGGTCTTGGGGGTCAGTGAGATAGAGAACAGGCTTGTGCTGGAGGACCTTGTCAGCCAGCCGGAGATTGCATCCGCCAATTATCAGATAGTGCATTATGACAGCCCGGATGTCAGGGGTGTCGATGTGGGTCTTCTCTATCGCCCGGACCAGTTCAAACTCCTGGACAGTGAATCGATTCCTTTTGACTTCAACAGTCCAGGCATAGAGTTCTCTATGGAGGGCGAGGACAGGGTGTCTTTCAAGACCAGGGACATACTCATGGTCCGCGGCCTGCTTGACGGAGAGCAGTTCGCCTTTTATGTCGCCCACCTTCCTTCCCGCATCGGCGGAAAGGGCTGGGACCTGAGGAGCCGCGGAGCGGAAATCATCTATGACCATGCATTGAAGATGATGTCGCAGTATCCCGGCATCAAGATAGTGGTGATGGGCGACATGAATGACAATCCGACTGATGTCAGCATGACACAGTACATGCATGGCAAGGAGGAGCCGGGGCAGGTGGGAAAGGAGGATTTCTTCTCTCCGTTCCTGGCAATGCTCAAGGCCGGCTATGGTTCCCTTGCATATCAGGGGACTTGGAACATCTATGACATCATCCTCGTCAACGAGGCTCTCGTCAATGCCCCGGACGGCGGATTCAGGATCAGGCCGCTCGGCAAAAAAGGATTCTACGGTGTCGTCTATAAGAAGCCGTTCATGATGACCCAGAGAGGACAATACAAGGGTACCCCGTTCAGAACATTCTCAAACGGAGCATTCATCGGCGGATACAGCGACCATCTCCCGACCTACATTGTCCTTGAAAAAGAAGTTAACTGAATATTATCTGGAAAAATATGAACAGAAAATTATTGTCAATCTTATTTATGGTCATTCTCGCCCTTCCGGCCGCTGCCCAGCAGCAGGACAGGCGCAACAGCTACGGAGGCAGGATACAGTGGTTTGAGAACCTTGTTACTGAAGATAAAGGCGGAGTCGAGGGAACTGTCGTGAACAGAAGCGGCCGTGCTCCTGTGGCTGACGCGCTGCTCAATCTCTGGCGCGGCGACAAGCTGATTGCCGAGGCCAGAGTTGCCGAAGACGGATATTTTATATTTGACAATCTCCCCAACGGGGAATACCGGCTGGCGGTCTCTGCTCCAGGCTTTATGTCCACGGAGGTAAATGTCTCTGTGGAGGGCTTTGTAAAGGACCTCATATTCGTGTCTATGGTGTCCAGCACCATTATTCCTGAATTCGACGAGTCGAGTTTCGTTGAGTTTGACATGGAAGATTCAGGCTATGATGATGCTCCTTCCCTCCTGTACGGCAACGATGTCTATTCGAGCATCGCAGGCTATGGTTTCAGTTCCATCCGCTTCAAGAACAGGGGATACGCAAGTGAGTCACAGGATGTGTACCTGAGCGGTGTCAAGATGAATGATGCCATCACAGGATATACCCCTTACTCTCTCTGGTCAGGCCTGAATGAAGCCATGAGGAGCAAGGAGACGACCATAGGCTCGCAGCCTTATGAATATGGGTTCGGAGGATACAACGGCGTCACGAATATCCTTGCCACCCCGTCCAATGTCCGCAAGGGATGGAGATTCAGTGCATTGACCAACAGTGCTCTCTACAGGCTGAGGCTCATGGCGACATACGCCTCGGGAGAGCTGGACAACGGCTGGTCATATGCTTTCAATGTGTCTGCCCGCCTCGGCGGAAATGACTGGGTGAAAGGTATCTACTACAGGTCGTTCGCATATTATGCCGGAGTTGAGAAGAAATTCGGGGACATTCACCGCCTGAGTCTCGTGGCATTCGCCACTCCTGGCCAGAGAGGCGCCCAGAATGCTTCCACACAGGAGGTTTATGACCTTGTCGGAGACAATATGTACAATTCCAACTGGGGATATCAGAGCGGGAAGCTCCGCAATGCCCGTGTGCGCAAGACACATGAGCCGGTGTTTGTCCTGAAATATACCGCCACCCCTCTCGAGAATCTCGAGGCTTCCGCCACTCTTCTCTACAGGACAGGCAAGAACGGCTATACGGCAATGGACTGGTATGATACATACGACCCGAGGCCGGACTACTACCGCAATCTCCCGAGCTACTTCTGGATGGAAGACCCGGACTACGGCAGGCAGGACTATGCGAAGTACGAGGCTGCCCGGGAAGCCTGGCTCAACAACTGGAACAGCACGCAGCACATCAACTGGGACCGTCTCTACAATGTCAATTACCACAATGTCGATGCGGACGGCCTGAGCCGCTCGAAGTATATCATAGAGGAGCGCCGCACTGACCAGAATGACCTCAACCTCAACGGCAGTGTCAAGTGGCGCATACGCGACTGGGTGACACTCACCGGAGGGGTCAACTACAGGTGGAACAGGACAGAGTACTATAAGGTCGCGGATGATTTGCTGGGAGGAGACTATTATGTGAACATAGACCAGTTTGCCGAGAGAGACTTTGCCTCAGACCCTGCAATGATTCAGAATGACCTTGACTATTATTTTGCACATGGCGCGGCGCAGCAGCTGAACCGGGGAGACAAATACGGGTATGATTACTATGCTAATGTCCGCAATGCCAATGTCTGGGCGAATGCCACTTTTGACTACGGCTCATTCTCCGGATATGCGGCAGTCGAGACCGGCTATTCGATGTTCTGGAGGGAAGGTCTTGTCCGCAAAGGCCTTTTTGCCGGACTGGATGACGAAGGCAATGAAATATATAGCCCTGCGACAGGCAATCTCCTGACATCATATGACAAGGACGGGCGCGTCATCACATCCAAGGGCCGTTCCGATGTGGCGGCGTTCTATACCTATTCCGCCAAGCTCGGTGCAAGCTGGTTCTTCACCGGAGGACACAGGGTATACGCCAACGCCGGCTATTTCAATGATGCCCCGACCTTCAACCAGTCATTCATCTCTCCGAGGACAAGAAACACCCTCGTGGACGGCCTGACCACTACGAAGACGGTGACTGCGGACATCAACTATACATACAGCAACAACGGCTATGACATCCGCCTGACCGGATTCTGGACCAAGATAATGGACCAGACCGACATGATGAGCTTCTACGATGACTCGCAGAATTCATTCACCAACTTCGCGATGACCGGCATCGACCAGAGGCACATGGGCATTGAGCTGGGCTTTAAGATTCCTCTCTATCTTCAGAATCTCTTCCTTCAGGGCGTCGTCAGCTGGGGTGAATATATCTACACTTCAACTCCTCTCATGACCCAGACCGTGGACAACAGTGCGGCGGTCATCATTGACAATCAGCCGGTGACCTACTGGAAGAGCCATCCGATTTACAAGCAAATCTCTGTGGACGGCATTACCATGTACGACAGGGATGTCAACGGGAACTTTATCCTTGACAGAGAGCAGAAACATTATGTGCCGAGCACACCTCAGCTCGCCGTAGACCTCGGCCTGCGCTACAGGACCAATTCATACTGGTTCTTCGAGGTGAACGGACAGTTCTTCGCCAATTCCTATCTTGACATGAACCCTCTGTACAGGACTATGACAGCAGTCGCCGGTCCTGACAATGCAATGACCGACATGGCTCTCGCAGAGCACAGCAACGGCTGGTTCCTGAATCAGAATATGGCAGACAATATGGGCCTTACCCCGGAGGAAATAGAGTACATGACCGCACAGGAAAAGTTCGATCCTGTATTCCTCCTCAATGCCAGTGTGGGCAAATCCTGGTATATTGACCGCAAGTACAACTTCGGGTTCTCCCTTGAAGTGAAGAACATTCTCAACAACAGGGGAGTGAAGACGGGAGGATATGAGCAGACCCGTCTCATTGACAGCGAGAACTACGACAGATACTACAGGTTTGACCCGAAGTATTTCTACATGAGCGGAGTCAACTATATGCTCAACCTGTATTTCAGGTTCTGACAGACTGCATTATGACAACTGACAGAAAATATAAGGAATCAAGTGTATGAAAATGATGAAAATATATAGATTCGCGGCTTTTGCCGCAGTCCTTTCCTCAATGGCCGTTCTCCCGTCCTGCGAAGAATTCGATCCGGTCTTGACCGGAGAATATCCGCTTCCTGAGCCGTGGGAAACAGTTGAGATGGCCCCTACTTATACTATTGCTGAATTGTGCTCTCTGTATCAGCAGGGGGAGCCGGTTACCCTTGATGACAGTGTCGACCCCAATGACATCATCATCGGCGGCAAGATATGCACATCCGACCAGGTCGGCAATTTCTACAGGAGCTTCTATATCCAGGACGGCACTGCTGGAATTGAAATAAAGATGGGCAAGACCGGCCTGTACAACGAATACAAGATAGGGCAGACAGTATATGTCAAGTG
>JADIMJ010000069.1 GCA_017694835.1 Candidatus Cryptobacteroides gallistercoris | reverse complement strand
ATAAGTAACTAACGGCTAATTTTATCAATATTGTCAAGGTAACCTTCGATTTCCTTGTGCAGTCTTGTCTCCTCCTCTTCTGTCTTTTTCAGCAATCTGTTCTGCATCACATATCCGGTACTGATTGTGAATGCCGCCATCACGATGATTTCCAGACTGTCTTTTCCTGTCAGAACTCCGGAACTGACCTTGTCGACCTGCCTGTTGACAATCTTTGCCGCATCCCTCAGGATGCTTTCGTGTTCAGGCGATTCTGCCGTAAGTTCATATTCCTGCCCCGCAACCTTAATCGTGATGTTCCTTTTCATCGCCGCTTTCTCCGACATTCCCCAGCAGGGAAATGCACTTGTCGACTGCCCTGATCATCCTGTCGATTCTCTCCCTCGCCTCCTTTTTCCCTCCGGGGGATGTCCTGGCCACAGCATCGGCCAGCATCAGGCTATCAATTTTTTTTTCTAACTCAAAAATCCGCTTCCTGTATTCCTCATTCATGTCCATGCATTCCTGAAGCTTCTTTTCCAGACTCCCTTTTTCGAATCTTTCAGCCTCATAGGCTGCAATCAGTCTTCTGAAGTCTGTCCTCAAGTCTTCAATCATTGCTCCGGACACTTTTGTGAATACCTTGCAAAGTTAGAATTTTTTATCGTAATGACAAAGAAAATCTTTTCAGACTCTGTTGTCAGATTCTGTTGACTATCTCGACATGCTTCATCCCGTCTTCAATGGCTGCCTTGTTCATCGGAATCAGGCTGCTGTATCTTGCAGGAATTGATTTCCCAAGTCCTTTCTCGACATTTTCAAGGGACACAATCGGCTTGACGGCAAGGAATCCCCCGAGGACAACCATGTTGTACACTTTTGAATTGCCGATTCTTGCCGCTCCCTCAATGGCATCTATCCGGCAGATGTTGATGTCTGTCCTTGACGGGTGCCTCGTGATGCCGCTCGGGTCGTAGACAAGCCATCCTCCCGGCTTCACCGTCTGTTCGAACTTGTCCATCGACTGCTGGTTGAGGATGATGGCGGTGTCGTATTTCGTGACGATAGGAGAGCCTATCTTCTTGTCGCTCAATATGACGCAAACATTTGCCGTGCCGCCCCTCATCTCCGGCCCGTATGAAGGCATCCATGTGACCTCCATGTCCTGCATGATGGCTGAATATGCGAGAATCTTGCCCATGGAAAGCACTCCCTGCCCTCCGAAGCCTGCTATTATTATTTCTTCTTTCATTTTCTTGCTGCTTAAATTCGTCATGTCATCTGTAGTCCGGCGCATTACTGTCATTTGCCGCCGGGCACATCCTTGATGTCTCCTATCGGATATTTCTTGAACATGTTCTCCACCATCCACTTGTTGGCGTCGACAGGCGACATCTTCCATCCGGAGTTGCAGGTCGACACAACTTCAACAAATGACAGCCCTATTCCTTTCTGGCTGTATTCGAAGGCCTTGCGGATTGCGCTCTTGGTCTTCCTCGCCGCGGCTGCAGTATGGACGGACTGCCTCGTGATATATGCAGTGCCGTCAAGATGGGCAATCATGTCCGCAATCACGAGCGGGAATCCGTTGAGCTTGGCATCCCTGCCGTATGGAGTGGTGGAAGTCTTCATGCCGAGGAGGGTTGTCGGTGCCATCTGGCCTCCGGTCATTCCGTAGATTCCGTTGTTGATGAAGATCACCACTATGTTCTCTCCTCTGCCGCAGGCATGGATGATTTCCGCCGTGCCGATTGACGCGAGGTCTCCGTCTCCCTGATAGGTGAAGACATATTTGTCCGGGCAAAGCCTCTTTGTAGCGGTGGCAAGTGCCGGTGCCCTGCCGTGGGCCGCCTCCTGCCAGTCGATGTCGATATAGTTGTATGCAAATACTGAACATCCTACCGGGCAGATTCCGACGGTCTTGTCCTGAATGCCCATTTCTTCTATCACCTCGGCCACGAGTTTGTGTACCGTGCCGTGTGAACATCCCGGGCAGTAATGCATCACATTGTCAGTGAGCAGGGCCGGTTTGCCGTATACTGCGTTTTCCGGCCTTTTGATTTCTTCTATGCTGAGACTCATAAGTATGCTTTCCTTTTGCCTGAATCTTATTCCAGACCGTTGAACTTCTTGAATTCCCCGACGATTTCCTCCGGAGTGTATATGTTGCCTCCCTGCCTTCCGTAGAAGCCTACTGGGCATTCACCGTTTGCGGCAAGCCTGACGTCGTGTACCATCTGTCCGAGGTTGAGCTCGATGCTCATCATGCTTCTGCATTTCTTTGCGAGCCCCGATATCTCACTGAACGGGAACGGCCAGAGGGTAATCGGCCTGAGCAGACCTGCCCTGATGCCTTCGGAGCGCAGTTCGTCCACCACGGCCTCGCAGATTCTGGAAGAACATCCGAATGCAACGAAGACATATTCGGCGTCGTCTGTCATGTATTCGCTGAACTTGACTTCATTTTCTTCTATGACCTCGTATTTGTTCTTGAGCTTCCTGTTGAATTTTTCCTGGATGTCCGCGTCGAGGGAGAGGGAAGTGATGATGTTTCTTTCCCTTGTCGCCGGCTTTCCTGTAGTCGCCCACGGGGCAACTTTGAGGATTTCCTCCGCCGTGCGGCGAGGTTTCATTTCATGCATCTCCACCTTTTCCATCATCTGTCCGATGATGCCGTCAGCGAGGATGACCACGGGGTTGCGGTATTTGAACGCAAGCTCGAATCCCCAGTCCACGAAATCGTACATGTCCTGTGCGGATGCCGGGGCAAGCACGATGTTGTGGTAGTCTCCGTGTCCTCCGCCCTTGACAATCTGGTTGTAGTCGCTCTGGCTCGGCTGGATGGTGCCGAGTCCCGGGCCTCCGCGCATCACGTCAACCACCACGCAGGGCAGTTCCGCTCCGGCTATGTAGCTGATGCCTTCGCACATGAGGCTGATTCCCGGGCTGCTGGAAGAAGTCATCACTTTTTTCCCGCAGCTGGCTCCTCCGTAAATCATGTTGATGGAAGATGTCTCGCTCTCGGCCTGAAGCACGACCATTCCTGTCGTCTCCACGGCTTTTCCTTCATCAGAGTTTCCATCACTTCGGACTGTGGGGTGATCGGATATCCGAAATATCCGTCGACTCCGTTGCGTATTGCCGATATGGCAATCGCCTCATTTCCTTTCATCAGAATCTTTTCTGCCATATCATCAGATTTTAACACGGTAAACTGTAATCACTGAATCCGGACATACGACTGCACAGTTTGAGCAGCCGATGCATCCGTCTCCTGTCATTTCGGCGTAATGATAGCCCTTGCTGTTGACTTTGTCCGAAAGCCTTATGCTCTGTGTCGGACAATTCGCGATACACACGGAGCAGCCCTTGCATCTCTGTGTGTCGACTTCTATTGCTCCTTTGAATGCCATCTGTCAAAAAGTTTTTTATCCCGGTTCATTCAGTTTTTATAAACGGCTCCAAATTTAATGAAATTTTTCAAAAAAAATGACCGGCGCGGAAAATATCCGTGGCCGGCCATTCTCTTGTCCATTGTTTCAGTTCCTTTCGGATCCGAGACACTTCCATGCGAGGGCTGCTGCAGCTCCACCGGCAAGCGGCGCGACAATGAACAGCCACAGCTGGGACAGGGCCCTGCCTCCTTCGAAAATTGCAGGCCCTATGCTTCTTGCCGGGTTGACTGAAGTGCCGGTGATAGGGATGCAGACAATGTGGATGAGCACAAGGGTCAGACCGATGGCAAGCCCGGCGAGATTGCCTGCGCCTTTCTTGCTGTCAGTCGTGCCGAGCACTACCAGCACAAAGATGAATGTGAACACAAGCTCGGCCACGAAAGCCTGGAGCATGCATCCGTCGGCGAAACTGTTCGAACCGGTCTCGGTAGGCCCGTTGTGTGTGCCTGCTGATACAAGTGCAAAAAGCACTGCAGATCCGATGATGGCCCCGATGACCTGGAACACCATATACATAATGGCGTCTTTCCCGCTCATCCTTCCCGACAGCCATACTCCGAGCGTAATCGCCGGATTGATGTGACAGCCGGAAATGCTTCCGATTGTATAGGCCATAGCCACGACAGAAAGACCGAATGCCAATGCGACACCTATTGTGCCGACGCCTGCGCTGACAGCACCTGCCGCATTGCCGGCAAACACTGCACTTCCGCAGCCCATGAGAACCAGGACCATAGTCCCGACCATCTCTGCCAAATACTTTTTCATCTTGTTTGAAATTTTTACAAAACACCGAAATATATCAAATTTCATCCGAACAGTCAAATTTATATCCGGTTATTTTCAATTATTTTCCGATTATTTATGAAAATCGCATAAATTTTATGAAAATCGCATAAATTTACAGAATGCCGGTGCATTTCTCAGGGGAGGGTGTCCGGCAAATGAAGACATGTCTTTATTTTGATTTTAGAAATATGTCATGTTAATTTTATGTATGTCATGTTAATATATATGCCATGAAGAGTCATTTTTTGTATGCAGGGCTGAATGTTCGTCTGAATGTTCTGGCGGGGATGCTTGCCCTCACCCTTCTCCTGTTTCCGTCTGCTGAAACCTTTGCCGCACAGGTCAACATGTCCGCAGGCGGCGGTGCCCCAAAAGTGATACCGGCACTCAAGGAGTGGTCAGGAGCCAGTGGCCGGCTGCGCCTTCCCGCTTCAGGGAGAATCGTATTGTCCCCGGAAGACGAGGCCCTTCTCCGGCCGGCGGCAGAAATCTTGTCCGCTGATCTGAAGACAATGTTCGGGATGGAATATGAGATTGTCTGCTCAGGTGCGCGCCGCGGGGACATTGTCCTGGCTTCAGACTTGTCATGTTCCCGATATGGTGACGAATCCTACTGCCTTTCAGTCACGGATGCCGTCAGAATCTCCGGCCCGGCATATCCCGGGGTCTTCTGGGGAACGAGGACTCTGCTCCAGATGCTGCACAATCAGCCTGACGGCCTGCAGAAGGGACATGCCCTTGACTATCCTTCATACAGGTGGCGCGGATTCATGATTGATGCCGGCCGCAAGTATTTCTCACTTGACTACCTGCGGCAATATGTGGCAATCATGTCATTCTATAAGATGAACGCTTTTCAGGTCCATTTGAACGACAACGGATTCGTGCAGTTCTTCGGCAATGACTGGAACAGGACCTATTCCGCCTTCCGGCTGGAGAGCGACCGTTTCCCGGGTCTGACGGCAAAGGACGGTTCATACGGCAAGGACGAGTTCCGGGAATTTCAGAAGACGGCGGCAAGGTATGGGGTCGAGGTGATTCCCGAAATCGATGTCCCGGCTCATTCGCTGGCATTCACTCATTATGACCCCACCCTTGCCGCGGGGAAGACTGAATACGGGATGGACCATCTTGACCTTTACGGCCCGGAAGTCTATCGGTTCCTTGACACTCTGTTCCTCGAATATGCCGGAGGCCCGGACCCGGTCTTCTCGGGGAAATATGTCCATATAGGGACAGATGAATATAATTCGGCCGAAGCGGAGCAGTTCAGAAAGTTCATGGCACACTATATAGACTATATCTCTTCGCTCGGCAAGACCCCTGTCATCTGGGGCAGCCTCAAATATATGGGAGGAGAGACTCCTGTGCCCACGGGCAAGTGCATCGCGAATGCATGGAGCCATGACTGGCTGGATGTCGGCACTGCCCTGGAGGGGGATTATGCCGGAGTCGTGAACCTTTGCGACACATATCTTTATATCGTACCCGGGGCTGATTATTATCATGATTTCCTTGACCTCAGGCTGATTTATGAAGACTGGAGCCCTGAAAGCATGGGGTGGGGTGAGGAAGGCATGTCCGGCAACCCGAAATTCCTCGGCTCCATGTTCGCAGTCTGGAATGACCTTGTCGGCAACGGGGTCAGCCAGCAGGATGTGCATTTCCGCACTTTCCCGGCATTGCAGGTGATGTCAGAGAAACTCTGGCATGGAGACGATGGCTCCAGGCTTCCTTTCGGAGAGTTCATTGACCTGTGCCGCCGGACTCCCGAGGCTCCGGGCGTCAATCTCTCAGCCAAAATCCATGGCCCTGCCGAACTCTTCCCCCGCGATTCCGTGCTGGACCTCTGCGGCAACAGCCTTGTCCATACATCGGTGCCCGAAATCGGCTATCCGTACAGCGTCGAATTCGAGATATGTCCTGATGAAAATCCGGCTTCCGATGCCGTGCTTTTCCGCGGCCCTCACTCCGAATTCATTGCCAACTGGAACGGCACCGGAAAATTCGCCTTCAGGCGCGACGGATATGAATTCGTCTTCCATGGCTACCGCCTGCCGGCAGGAAAGTGGACCGCAATAAGGATAGAAGGCGACATCGCCGGGACTTCGCTCTTCGTCGACGGTGAAATGGCCGAGCGCCTCGAAGGCCGCCGCCGCGAAGTCTGGAACCACAGGTACAGCCGCAAGGATTCCATGCGCATCATCGAAACCCTGATATTCCCTCTCGGCCAGATCGGAGCCGAAGAAATGGGCTTCCGCGGCAGTCTCCGAAATATTTCAGCAAGACACCTGTGATTTTTGTAATTTGAGGGATTTTTGTGATTTTGGTTTGACGATAAAGAAAAATCACTATATTTGCAGTCCGGTTCCGGGGAAATCCCGTTTCCGAAGAACATTCGATGCGGAAATAGCTCAGTTGGTAGAGCATCAGCTTCCCAAGCTGAGGGTCGCGAGTTCGAATCTCGTTTTCCGCTCATTCATTATCAAGCAGTTACAGAAATGTGGCTGCTTTTTTGTTGCTCTGGTTTATACCCGTTCTGGGGGCTTCTGACAGCATTCATGTTAGCAGATATGGCATCAACGGAAAATCCATGTTGATTTCAGGTGGCGCGGCCAGTGGATATATAAAACAGTGTCCGACGGCCGCGATTTTCCCGCAAAAGTGTGGCCGATGGTATTTTCAAAATGCCGTCGGGCGCGATTTCCCCGCAAAACCGCGCCCGGTGGACAGCATTTTTTGGCTCCACCGGGCGCGGTATAGAAACATGCCCGTCAGTGCAGTTACAGGTGTCGGTACTTTAGTCCCGTCAGTCCTTTACGGCTGAGTGCAGTCTCACGAAGACATTCTGATATGGCTGAAGTTTTATTGATCTGTCCAAGTTCACATGCCTGTCCAAGTTCACATGCCTGTTCATTTTCACATCCGGGTCCATTTTCACATGCCTGTCCGTCGTCGGGCGGTCCATGGTTCCGTCTTTCTGCCCCTCGGCCGGTTCTTCGCAGATATTCACGATTTCAAACGGTATTGCGTTTCCGGAGCTGTCAAGTATGACGAGTTCGGTCTCCCTGCCGTCCATTTCTCTGAAGTTGCATACGACGGAATTGTCGTAGACCTCAGACGGGTGTGCTGATATCATCACGATGTTGTCGGCTTCCGTATGCAGGAAAGACCTTTCTCTGCTGCGGCCGTTGTCTGCCGGTGCCGGCGGCATTACCCTGACAGGCATCGGGGTCCTGTTGCCGATTCCGAACCTCATGGCATCGGAATCCCTGTCTCCGGCCTCCGAAGTGATGAGATAGCTCCAGTTCAATTCTCCTTCCTGACTGGCGCGGAAATTTGTCGTCCAATAATTGTTCATTACCCATGAATATATGTGGCCGTTGTCAATCCTGTGGTCTGGCCTGTACGGGTCATTGAGAAGTTCCCCCATCATGAACAGAGGTATCTGTCCGGTTGACACGAGAATCTGGCAGGAGGAATTGCGCACTCCGGCAAAATTCTGTACGGTATTCCATGCTGCCGATGAGCGGGGAATCTGGTTGCCGGCATGCCTGACTACTCCTCCGGGTACATCAAAATAATGGTCTGATGATTCAAGGCTGAAAGGGAATGCGACATAGATTCCGGCAGGGTCCGTTTCCGGCAGCCTTACGGCCGAATAGCAGAATTCAAGGAGCTTCTCATGATTGTACATCCTGACTTCGATTCTTACTCCGTCAGATGTGTCGCATCCTTGGCTTTCTCCGACAAATGATATGGTGTTGTATACTGCGCCTTCTGCAACTCCTTCACATCTTACATTTTCGAGTGTATGGCGGGAATATGTGTCAAAGCGCTTGGCCTCCATCTGTGCCCTGTCCCCTTCAAGGGATTCGTATATGAAGTCTCCGATGTTCCAGACGGCGGCTGTGTCCGCCAGTTCCCGGGAGAGTTCCTTGTCATACAGGGACAGGATACTGCCCCTTGATGGGTCAAAGCCGATTTTGTACCAATCGTTTTCAATTATGCCGTCCTCAGGCATTTTCCGGATGTCCGGAGTCTGCAGGCCGCCGAGCAGTTCGATTTCATATGTCTTGTATCCGAATGAAGGGATGTTTTCTGCCCAGACGGCGTAATACCGGCCTTCGCTCCTTGAATTCAGGGGCTGGCAGCGAAGCCGGTCCCCGTTTTCATCCACAAGAGCGAAGTCCCTGTCCGCCGGTATCATTTCATAGTCGGCATAGAATTTCACGAGCCCGGACCTTTCCCATCCGCACGGGTTGAAGAATGTCACGGTCGGCTTCTTGCCCCTGTACAGGTCATCATAGAACATTCCGGCCGCAGCTTCGCCAAGCATTTTAGTGCTTTTGAGGGCTTCCCATACATACGAGCCTTTTTCTGCCCACTGTACCTGTGAGTTTTCGCACAGAGGGTCGCGTATGCTTTCGGCGGCACCGAAAGTGTGCTCGTCATAGAAGAGCAGGTTCTCATAGATTCTGCCGGTCTCGCCGCTGAGGCCTGGAATCTGATCGTGTCCGGACATTACCGACATGGAGAACATTCCTTCTGCCGCACCGATGTCGGACTGTGTGGTACGCGATGCCGCGGTTTCTCTGGCGGCTGAACCGAAGCCGTCTGTCCACCAGTCGGGGTAGGCTGCTTTCCATACAGGAAGTTCCGCCGCGTGATTTTTTTCAATCCCGGCCATGAACTCGCCCATTGTCGCGCTCCTGAGCTTAGGGTATTCGTATTTTCCGTTCCATTCCCTTATAAGTTCGCTTTCCTCGAGACATGGGGGAGAGTTGTCCGTGAAATATCCCGAATACTGGACGGCTACAAGGGGAAACGGATAGCCGTGGCTCCTGATGTCATCAACATATGCAAACAGGCCGTTTTCTACGGAATTCAGGTCTCCGGAATGAATTCCCCATGCGTTGCCTGTATTATAGTGGTCGGAACGGTATGCGAGCAGGGATTTTCCGGAAGGGGATTCCCACCTGTAGAGAGTCGGGCAGTCAAAAGGAATGTCAGAGCGGTGGCTGTTGGAGCCGATTGTCATGTATTTTACCCCGAGGTCGGGCAGATAGTCGGCAAGGCACCATGCAATGCCGCATACATCATTCTGCATGGCGGTTACTACAGGAATGCCGAGGCTGTGGAATTCCGACACCGGCCTAAGAAAAGCCCTGTAATTATTTTCTCCTGATATCTCGGACATGTTGAAGAACATTGCAGTCACTTCAATCCTGCCTTCTTTCACATAATGGAGAAATTTCCGTACCTGTGATTCAGGCCTTATCTTCAGCCATTCCCGTACGGCCCAGGAAGCCTCGCAGGTCCATCTGAACCTGCTGTCGTCCGGGTAGTTTTCGGTAGCTTCGCAGTATTCGACAGCATAGTCAATATAGCGTAGATGTTCCGTGAGAATCTCCGTCTGCGGCTTGGTGTATCCTATGTCTGTGTGTGTATGCTGGACAAGATATACAGTAAGGTCTTCCGGTTCGCGTATGAAGACATCGGCCGACGACTGGAAATTGGCCGTCGTGAAGGTGAACCTTACCTTTTTGTCGGCATATCCTTCCGGAATGTCCAGTTCGAGTATGTTGATTCCCGGTGCAAGGCTCACTGTGCCTCCTCGCCTGTCATTGCCGTAATGCCATTCGGCTTCTGTCTGTCCTCCTGCATTTGCTATCATGAATCTTACCGGATGCATCAGTCCTGAATCTCCCTTGACGAGAGCCGGAAGCGAGGCTGTTTCCATGAACGACAGTCCCGGTTCCGGGCGGAGTGCGCGGACAGGGACGGGGGAGTCCAGGCTGATGTTGTCGAGCACAAGCCAGCTTCCGGCAACAGACCTGATGCAAAGTTCGTTTTCTCCGTCTTTCAGGGCTTCAAGCGGCAGGCTGACTTTCAGTGACAGGTTTTTGGCGGCGGGCTTGAAATCATCGAGATAGGCGGAATTCCTGCCTCCCGGAACCATTTTCTGTACCTTATAACCGTTGAGCCGGATTTCCAGTTCCGGTATGTGCGACGGATGAGTTTCCACAAGATTGACGGAAAGTGTCATCATGTCTGACTTCTTATGTCTGTCAGGGAGTCCGTCGAGGCGGAAGCGTATGAGTACGGTGCCTTTCACGGCTCCTGCCCAGCCGTCGTCCGGTCCCGGAATCACAAATGGTATGTCGTCGGGGCTGCTTTCTCCGAAATTGTAGACGGCGGAGGAATACGGGAAATTCTTCGGGACTTCAGCGTATGACTTCCCGGACAGGGCAAATTCGTCCGGCTTCCCGTCATGGATTCCTATGGACCTGTCTCTTATACACATCT
>JADIMJ010000068.1 GCA_017694835.1 Candidatus Cryptobacteroides gallistercoris | reverse complement strand
TATACCATTATACCCAATTATACCTATAGATGCAAAAACAGCAGGAGATTTCCTGCTGTTTTTTGAGTGGTGCTCCCTCAGGGGCTCGAACCCTGGACCCCAACATTAAGAGTGTCGTGCTCTACCAACTGAGCTAAGGAAGCATTATGTTATGTCGCGGACCGTTTTGCGGTCAACTTCGTGATCCGTTTGGGATTCGAACCCAAGACCCCAACATTAAAAGTGTTGTGCTCTACCAGCTGAGCTAACGAATCTTCCCGTTCAATCCCAAATCAGGATTTGTCCCCAGATATCAGGCCTTTTCTGAATTGGGATTGCAAAGGTATGCTTTTGTATTCAATTATCCAAATATTTTTTGATTTTTTGAGAGTGGGTACATATTTTTTGAGAGGTTTCAGAAACTCCGGCCCGAAACTCCGACTGAATCAAACATATTCGGCCGCTGTTTTATGCAGATATGCATTTTAAATTTTTTGCTGCACTATATGAGACTTATGGAAAATTACTTATATTTGTTAGGTGTTAAGAGTGTGTGTCTCTGTTTAAAACTGAATCTATAATGAAACGCCATTTCCTTTATTTTGCCGCATGTCTGACTGTGTTTTCGTTGTGTTGCCCCTTCTCGGCCATGGCGGCTGATCATGAAGAAGACAGTGGTCTTGAGGAGTCTTTCAAAAAAGAGCGCAGGATTTTTCTGTGGGATGTGACAATATCGATGGTCGGGGCCACGAGGGACGGTGCCAATCCGGAGGGGCAGAAACGGAGGAATCCGGATTTTGAATATTCGCGCTCGGGATTTCCGTATTATAATCAGTCCAAGGATATCTTTGACAGGACAAGGGAGGATCTGCTGAAAATGATTATGCAGATTCAGAGCGAGTCCACTGAAGTGATAGTCCTGCCTTTCAGAAATGAAATCGTGGGCGAATTCAGGGCCAATGCGACGGAGTCCGGGAAAAGGCAGCTCAGGGACCAGATAATGGGCTGGAATGATCTTATGCCGGGAGGAACTTTCACCGCCACATGCCTGCGCAGGGCAGTCGGCTTTTTTACACCGGACCGGGTGAACCGTCTCATTCTTCTTACTGACGGAGAGCCTTCCGGCAATGAGGGTGATCAGCTTCTTTCCTTTATACGGAATTGGGACGGGAACAAGGAAACCCGGGGCGAAGGAAATTACCTCGTGTATGTGATGCTGACGGATGAGGCCAACGGCAATATCGGCGAGCGTATAATCGAAGAGTCGGAGAGGAATGACGACATTTCTGTCATTACTCCTGATACGCCGATCAGTGAACATTCTTTTGTGTCGATTGCGCGCAACGCGTCCATTCATGTCCGTGATTATTTCGACGGCAGGTCCGCGAAGAACGGCAGGGGAGTGCTTGAGGTGTCCTATTCACATGTTGACGGTCCGGAAATCGATGAAGATGCGGTCTTTCATTTCTCGGTGGAGGACAATGACTATGTTTCCGTTGATTCGACCCTGGCAGTCAGACCGTCTGACGGAAAGCTGATGGTCCCGTTCACTCTCAAGAAGTCTTTTGATGAAAATCTTTCAGAATTGCCGCATGACCATAATATGATGATAGAGATGACATGCTTCAAGGACCCCGCATGCAGGAATCTGGACATTGCGGGCAAAAAAACTGTATTTGTGTCTCTTGTCATCAAGCCTGAGCCGAGGCTGGAAATCAGATGGTCCGCCAAATAATGAACTTTAGAATTATGAACAGGAATATAGTTTGTGCCCTTGCCTCTTTTGCCTTTGCCGCCGTTCTGATGTCATGCGGCAATGAAATTGAACACGAAGCGGCAACTCATTTTGAAACACAGTCGTTCAATGATTTCCTCTGGAAGAAACAGGGTCCGGTGGCCATAGAGGCTGTGATTGATACGGATTTTGAAGAATGCGGGGATTTGTCGGAGCCCCTTGTCCTGCAGTTGTGCAATGACGACGGTGAGGCAATAACGCCGGATGTGGCAAGCCTGTATGTCGACGGGGAACTTTCCGAAGACAATACCATTGTCCTTGAGCCTGATGACGATACCGAGGAGACGGAATTGAGGATAGTGCTGGACAAGTCCCAGCTGGGTGAGACCAGGACTTTCACCTGGAATCTTCAGGTTGTGGATAATCCCGGACTGCTGAAGATAAATGAATCAGATCCTGATTCCACGCCATGGATTGCAGGGACCACTGTGCATTGGAACAACCGTCATGTCGCGAATTCCCTTAAGGTCGGAGTGGATACTGCCCTCCTTGTCATACTTGGAGCTTTTCTATTGGTTCTCCTGCTGTGCAGGGCCCGTATAAGAAGATTCAAGTTCAGTCTGATTGAAATTGCAGACACGGTGAACAGGAATGATGTGATTTCCATTCACAATCCGAGGAAATACGCGAAGATTGTGCTCACGGCCAATCCGAAGAAAAGGCAGAATCCGTTGGCGGCAATGTTCGTCGGCAAGACGAAGTATATGTTTGTCTGCGGCGACAAGTGGACATCTGATGTGATTCTTCTGCCGGAGGGCAGGTCCGTGAATGACGCTTCAGTGAATGCATTCTCTCCTGACCCGGGTTATTCTTTTACCAGAAAGGGCGAATCAGAGATATTGATGACACATCCGGACAAGTCAAAGTCACGGATTACATGGTGACACGGCGATAGGAAATAACACAACTTTAACCAAACAAGATATGCCAAACAAATTAGTGAGGACGCTCTATGTGGGTGTCGGCGGTACTGGATTCAAGGCTATTATCCAGACCAAGCGATATTTTGCGGAGACTTATGGAAAAGATAAGATTCCGCCGGTAGTGGCTTTTCTTGCCATAGATACAGATGGCGGTGAACCTAATGCAGATCCGGTGGTAAGGCTGGAGCCCGATGAGATTGTGAGCATTTCGGTCCAGAAACCGAAGACTTACTACAATAATAACCAGGATGCCTTCGGATGGTTGCCGGACGAGAATGTCTCTGCCATGAGCCGTATGACAAAGGGCGCGGGGCAGGTCCGGACAAACGGCAGGTTTGCAATAACAATCAATTATCAGGAAGTCAAGAACAGGATTTCGGATGCATTGAGCAAGATAACTTCAGCTACTTCCGAAAGCGAAGACGGCTCGTGGGAACTTGAGTCCGATGTGGATATCAAGGTTCATCTCGTGTTTTCGCTTTGCGGAGGAACAGGCTGCGGAACATTCCTGAATCTGGCATATATAATCAGGACAGCAGTTCCAGGGTGTACATTGAAGGCATATGCAGTGCTTCCTGACGTGTTCCGGCAGATGGGAGGCTCGATGGCCCTTGTCGGGGCCAATGCGTACGGAGCCCTCTATGACCTGGACTATTTCATGACAATGCTCGACGGCAAGTCCGGCGGACTTCCTTACGAACTGCAGATGTATGATTCAAGGATTCTTAACCAGAGACCTTTCGATTCAGTATATCTGATTGACAACAAGAACAAGAACGGTGACTCCTACAGCAAACTCGATCAGATACAGAAGATGATCGGTCTTGTCCTCTATACTTCGGCAGGCGAGCTGTCACATGCCATAGATACCCAGATGGATAATTTCGAAAAAGTTTCGGACGGGCTGGCCGTGAGGGACAAGCAGGCCTGGGTCACCGGCACCGGACTTTGCGAGCTTCTGATCAATCCGGAGACACTCAAGAAAATATACAGCATCAAGGCTGCGTCCCTGCTGGTAGACAAGATGCTTTCCGCCCAGAAGACATCGCAGGACGCCGAGAACAAGGTCCGCACCTGGATAGATTCTCATTCAATCCGTGAAAATGAGGATAATGACCAGCTTCTTGACAGCATCTTTGACATGGGCGACCTCAGGGCATATGTCAATGAAATATCCGATGAGTCCGTCAGGTCTGTCGTCTCTGATTGGGTGAACAGGCGGGTCCCGGACACTAAAGACCTAAATGAGACAAAGGAGAAGAGGCTGAAGGAAATCAAGGCGGCCTTTGACGAATCGGTCAATGAGATTCTTAATGAGGAAGGCGGCATTCCGTATGCGAAGGATTTCCTTGACAAGCTTATGTCTGAGGTGAAGGAGTTCAAGAGAGAGATGGAGGAAGAGAAGCAGACCCTTGCTGATGAAAAGGAAAAGGCGGAGCAGGCCAGGGACGAGGCCATCAACAGAATGCTCAAGGGCAAGGGCCTTTTCAGAAGGGCGTCTTCATTTTATCCGGAAATAAATTCCAAGGTCAACAACCTTGTCAATAAAGCGGCGGACCTTGCCCGCCATGAGGCTGCCTTCCAGTTTTTCACTGCGTTTGCCGAGTATATCGGGAAGAAGCAGGACTGCCTGAAGGAAATCGCATCCATGCTTGATGCCGCCAAGACCGGCTTTGCGGACCAGATATCTGAAATCGAGAATGCCAAGAACAAGAACCCGTTCCAGATAGACCTGACTTCGAGGCTTGTCAAGACAGTGGACCCTTCGAATGATCCTGACATAAAGGTGTCGGTCTATGTCAAAAGCCTCAACACTCCTGAAGGTCTGTTCTCTTTCGTGGGCAAGAAAACTGAAAGCATCGTGAATTCTCTCATATTCTTCTCCCGCTCTCTTGACGCAAACAGGAAATATGACAAAGTCACCATCGAGTCCGTCCTGAGGGAAATCAAGGATGAGAGCGAGGATGCATTCAGAAGCATAATCAAGAAAGCTCTGAAGAAATCCGATGTCCTTCTGCAGACTGACAATGGCGGCCGGATGCCGAGGGCAAGGGGAGCACAGCCTCTTGATGCACTTTATATCGCAGTAAAGGACAAGGACCTGACGATACTCGACACGGATGTGAATACCAAGTCTCTGATTAAGGCAGAGAGTGATGCCGCATTTGCCAACATCCCTAATGACAAGAGCATAGTGTTCCTGAGGCAGGTGGGCGTAATGCCTGCATATCAGGTCTCGGGCGTCATGAAGTATGAGCCTGAATACACGGAACTGAGCGAGACCATGAATTTCCATATTGACGAGCCTCTCTACAGACTCATGCAGCAGAAGAAGTTCAAGCTTGAGCCGAGCGGCTCGGATGAGGATGATGTCCTTGAGGTTTGGGTCAAGGGCTTTGTCCATAACCTCATCAGACATCTTGGCTCCGGACAGCAGTATGAGATTCAGAGCGAGATGGCCGGAGGTCTTGCGAGGAACGATTACTGGTTTCCTCTTGACACAAAGGGCACTGAAGCCAGGGCCGATGCCTACGAGAGGTTCAAGTCGATGACGAAGGTGCTCAAGGAAGACCTTTTGCCGAAGATTCAGGACAGGGAAAATGCATTGGGCTATGAGAAGTGCCGTGAAATCTATGCAGAACTGCTCAGGGACCAGAACAAGTACAGGGAAGTGGCCCACCTCTGCATTGAACTGACGACCCTCGGGCGTCCGGGATATGAGCGTACCGGCGAACTGTATGAGAAGGAGCGCGCTTATCTGAAGTCTTTGGTTGAGAGTTATGACAACAAGTAAATGTTATATAGGCGTATGATACATGTTATGCTTGGTCCTTGTTTCGGCAAGACCATCTGTGATGTGTTGGAATATGTCTTGAAGTATGGCGATCAGGAACTGTCCGGTTTTTTCACAGGCATGACATGCACTGAGGAAACGGACGGTTCCTTGGTTTTCAGACAGGCGGAGAAGTCCGCTGCCCAAGACCGGAACAACGCATTATATTTCAATTCGGACATAGATGATGAATACCGGGCTTCGCTGAGCCCGGAGAAGACCGTCATCAGGGCGGAGAAGCAGATGGACTATCTGAAGGCATTCTTTGTCCATCTGTTTGACAGCCGGATTACCATCAATACGGAATCCGATGACAATACGCTGAATGTATGCCTGTACCTGCCGTTGTATGATGAGAAGGCGTGGCTTCTTGCGAAGAAGCTGATGGCGGCCGTCTCGCAGCAGCGCAGGAACATAAAGGTGGACCTTTTCTTCTTTGCATATGACCTTGCGCATCTGCTGGTAGATGAGAGCGAACTGGCAACTCTGCCGGAGAAGCTGCCCGGGATGCAGAAACTGAGCTGCCGGATATTGAAGGAGGCCGTCGGCTTCAAGGCCGGAGACCCGTCGGCCTCGTGCCTCCGGCATCTCATTGTCATGCAGAACTGTAACTCAGACGGAGTCTCCCTTGACCTGAACAGGGATTCTCTTGTCAGGATAATCGGGGAGTTCTGTGTGGCCGAAGTCAATTCATATGATGACATCTTCTCCCTGAGGGATGACGCAGGCCGTCCGGTCACTGCCATGGGGCTGAGTGTGCTCAATCTGGACAAATATTATTTTGTCCGGTATCTCCTCAGCAAGGCTTATGTGAAGATACTGGAACGGGAGGGCATTGACACGGATTTCGTGGATGTGAGTTCCCCGTCTCTTGTGGTCCAGGACATTCTTTCGGAGGATGACTGCTACAGGTTCTATGACAGGTTCTACGATGCAAAAGTCCGGGAACTCATTTCTCAGCAGCTTGACGAGCAGACAATAAATACCAGGGCATCGGTCGCACTTGACGAAGAGGTGCAGGGATTCGTGTCAAGGATTCTGTCTTTTGTCAACAGGGAGGACATGTCGCTCTCGGAGAAGAGAGTGACACTGGCAATGCTGCTGGGCATGGACGATGACCTGATGACCGGTGATTCCCCGAATCCGAACCAGTTGATTTTCAGGGATACATATTCTGACTGCATGAATATGTTCGTCGAGGCCAACAACAGGCTTCTGGAAAAGGGCCCGTCAGACCTTTTCGTGCCTATTCCTGATGTCAGCGGATATGTCAATATGGGAGTGGACAGCGAGGGCAAGGATGTGCAGTATCCGGAGGAGCTGTCACTGTCTTCGTATGCAGTCCTGTCTTCCAGGACAATTGACTACAAGGCCCTTCAGAAATCTCTCAAGGATACGGAAGTGGAGATTCGCCGCTGGACTGAATATATCCGCATGCGGCAGAATGAGCTTGAGGCCTGTGACACGCAGATCAAGCAGGGGGATGAAAAGAACAAGGTCCTTGTGGACGGCGGCTTCAAGTACGGCAATGTAGTCTACAGACCTGTCGTCGTTGAAAATATACCTCTTGAGCTTACATACGAGCCGAAGGTGACGACTTTGCCGAAAAGCCTTGACCTGAGGCGGAATTTCCCGGCCATCAAGAACCAGGGGCCTGTCGGGGCCTGCACCTGTTTCGCCATAGCGGGGGTATACGAATATATTCTCGGAATGCGGGGCAACAGGGAGACGCTGAGCGAAAAGTATCTTTATTACAATGCGCGTGTATATGCCAATCGCCGCCTCGGTGTTCCGGATGAGAATATTGTTGACGCGGGGTCGTCATATTATGACGCGTTCAAGTCTCTCGGTGAAGTCGGTATCTCCACCAATGTACTCTGTCCGTACGGCAACGGCGAGAATCCGAATGAACGGCCGTCTGATGCCGCCTATGAGGACGGAAAGACCCGTCTGGTCACAGAAGCCAGGAATGTCCGTATTCAGGAGAAAGATATCAAGTCTGCCTTGAACGAAGGCTATCCGGTGATGTTCTCTGCCAAACTTTTCGATTCTTTCGCTTCCACATCAAGCGGATTTGTCCCGATGCCGTCGGAAGATGAAATCCGGAACGAGAAGACCCTTGAAGTCCACTCTTCGCATGCCATGGTCATCTGCGGATACAGTGACAAGGACAAGGTGTTCATTGTCCGCAACTCATGGGGCACATCGTTCGGTGACGGAGGATATTGCTACATGCCGTATTCCTATGTGCTGAATCCTGAACTCGTGACGGAGGCAAGCATCATAACAGGCATCAACTCCGAAGCTGTCGACACTCCTGTCAAGGCCAACCAGCCTACCGTGGAATTCGACAGGATGAATCCTGCCATCAATGCGGCAATAATCAAGAACCTGCTTTCCGAAGCTGTCATCATCAAGGATAAATTCGTGAAGGTCAGGAATAGCCTCTATTCACAGTGCAAGCAGCTTGAACAGGTGGCGGTGAACGCAAGTGTCAGGACTTCATTGTTTGAAGGGACAAGGCTTCGCCTCGAATGGGAACAGGACAAGATAAGGGAGCAGATGAGGAAGAATGACAACTGCGAATCCAACCGGCTGGAGCTGCTTGATTCCGCCTTTAAGGTGACATCCGTCATTTACGGCATTTCTTTGCTTGTCATCCTGCTCGTATTCATATTCTGGGGACGGAGTGCCCTCTTCCGTCTGATTCTGTTTATCCTGCCATTGTCCAAGGTGCTTCTGGGCCTTGTTGCCCTGAGTATTGCGGCATATGCATTCTATGTGTTGGAATACAGGAAGCAAAGGAGGAACCTGCAGGACGAGCATCAGGCGGTCCGCAGGCAACTGTCGGAAATGAGGCGTACGAGGGAATCCGGCTCCGGTTCCGGAGGCGGCCGTCTGGGGCTTTATCTTGACAATCTGGGCGTGAGAATGTTCATTCCTTGGAAAGTCGTCATAAAGCTTACGGAGCAGGAACGGTATCTTGAGCAGAAGTATCAGACTTTGATTTCCTTCGTCAACAATCTCAAGGAGTGGCATGACAGGGAACTCAGGAAGGTCCGGGAAATGTCTCCGGATACAAGGGAACCGTTCATTTCCCTTCTGTCAAACAAGACTCTTGACGCTTATTTTGAGGATAATGCGGAACGGCTCACCAGGGATGTGCGCCTTTATTCTCTCTTCAGGGGAGGATATGAAATCAATGAGGAGGCCATCGTACAGTTCCAGAACAAGCTGAAGAATACCATAGTGACAGCTCTTATGGGCGACCTGGGAGAGTTTACCGTGTACAGGTATCTGACAGGAAAGACTACATTCCAGTTCCTCGGCGAGCGGAAGTATGATGCCGACGAGATGCTCCAGAATCTGGCCCGCAAGTCCAAAGTTTTCCTGAATCTGACGGATGAGGTATCGAATTTCATCACGGAGTCATCAAAGTCAAGGGTGATGCTGAGCCAGGACATCAAGGAAGACCAGGACAATTGGGATGCGCGTTTCCGTAAGAATTTTGCGGAAAGATTTACGCATATCCCGATTGCATCTCCGTTCAAGATTACTTACATGCAGGTCGCCCAGGTGCCTCTGTCCTTGTGCCTGGACCTTTATGAGCCTGAACAGGAAGTTCCCGGGAGCCCTGAGCGGGAGGAGACGGAAACAAAAGGAGAACCCAAAGTAGAGTAAGCCATGAAAGAAACATCAATTTCAGCATTCTCAAAAGTAATTTTGGGGCTGGTGGGGACAGTGGCGACAGTCGCTGCTGCAACTGCTGTGTTTGCCGCAATCGCGGAGAAGAATATTGACATTGTGAAGAGTGCCGCATACAGACCGAAAAAAATCAATGCCGGAAATTCTTCTCTGCTGAAGGGCGGATACTGGGAACTTGAATATATATCGGTAATGACTGATTCCGTCGAGACGGAAAAATATACTCTTATCACCGATATCATGGAGCATCTTCCGGACTATGGGGCATCGTATTATTATTCTTTTACAGATGATGCTGTCCTGAGCCTTATGCCGGTTGAGGATCCGGGATGGGCCATAGACATCTGGAAAGACAATGTGTCCGGGGATTTCTGGGTAGTGAGAGGTATTCTGCCATTCCTGGAAGAGGGATACAGGGACTACAGGTCAACGGCTCAGGGAACCCGGCATTCGAAGCGTTTCGAGTCTCTGTGCGAGTCTGTGGGCATACCGTTCCCGAGTATTGTGGTGACGGGGTATGACTGGTTCCGGTCTGACAGCCTGTGGGCGTCGCTCCCGTCCGACCCGAATCTGAAGATTGCTGATGTGGGCAAGAAAGAACTTGTTCTTGCCTACGGGAAGTCGGCAGTGCTCCGCTATGTCAGAATAGAGCGTTTCCGCAACGACATAGAGATTGCTCCGGCGACCCTGTATTTCAAGGAGAAGGATTTCTTCATGAAAAATCATGACAGGCTTGCTGACAGCAAATGGCGTGTCTCGGACGAAAAGATTGACGAGCATTTCCGCAAGACTTTCAAATCCAGGAAATATTAGACTTGCTGCCTGTCCTGCCCGTCTGACTCATCGCACGGATTGTTTCATGTCTTCAGGGCCCCGGCTTCAAAAGCGGGGCCCTGAATGTTTTCCGTACAGGTTCTGCCGGAAATACGGTGCCGTCGGCAGGCGGCGTGCTGAGGAAAGATTCGGTCAGGCAATTGGATTTTAAGTTATATGAAGTATCTTTGTGACTTGTAAATTTTATTGTATGGACAACGGACAGAATGACAACGGGGCAAGCCCGCAGAATGGTATACGCCTGGAATACAATACGCAGAGGGAGAAGCTCAGGATGCCTGAGTACGGGCGTAATGTGCAGAAGATGGTGGATTATGTGAAGACTGTGCCCAACAAGGCAAAACGCGACGAGCAGGCGGAGGCTGTCATCAAGGTGATGGAGATTCTCAATACTCATGTGCATTCGCAGGAGAACTATGAGCAGAAGCTCTGGGACCATCTCTATATCATATCCGGCTTTGACCTTGATGTGGACTCGCCTTACCCCAAGCCTGAGGAAGCCCAGTTCTCGGCGCCTCCTGCCATGATTCCCCTCAAGCGCAAGCCTATCAAGGCTACGCATTACGGCCGCAATATCGAAAGTATCATTGACCTGATAGCGGATATGGAGGATGGGGAGGACAAGACTTCAATGATCCGCTCGCTCGCGGTCTACATGCGTCAGCAATATCTTATCTGGAACAAGGATTCGGTTGCGGACGAGACTATTTTTCAGGATATAGAGAAATTGTCTGACTACAGGATCAAAGTCCCTGAGGACCTGAAGCTCTCACGGGTGTCGCAGGAAATGTCCTATGCAAGGCCGGGGCTGAATCCGGTGAAGTCAAGAAACGGCAGCCGACAGAAAAATACAGGCAGACAAAGAAATCAGAGGAAATAGCCGATGGCCCGGACAAAGAAGAAAGAGAATCCAGTGAAAAAGAATTCTGGCAGGGCCGGCTGGCCCCGCCCGTTTGCGTCGTTGGATGAGAACAGGAGAAAGATGATTCTGAAATTCTGCGGGCTGATGACATGTGCCTTTGCAGTATTTACTCTTATTTCCATCGTATCTTATCTCTTTACATGGAAGGAAGACCAGAGTGTCCTTTCTGTGCCGATTGCCGTCAGTGATGTCCATAACGGTGCCGGCCAGCTCGGATGCCGCTGGGGATATTTTCTGGTCTCCAGGTGCTTCGGACTCGGGAGTTTTGCATTTTTCCTGCTGCTGGCTGCCATTTCCCTGAGGCTGCTTTTCGGAAAGCGGAAGACAAGTCTGCTCAAGTCCTTTGCAGTCACCGTGTCCGGAGCCGTGATTTTTTCTGTCCTGTTTGCCTTCGCCGGCTCTTTGGCCGGCGTGACAAATGCGTTCGGCGGCGGTCTCGGGGGAGACTGCGGAGCGGCAATATCCGCATGGTCCTGCAATCTGGTCGGCAAAGCCGTGACTCTGATTCTCATTTTGATTTTCATAGTCGGCTGGCTGATGTTCACAAGCAGGCGATTTTCCGGGTGGCTTGTCGCCCTTTTTGACAGGAAACATGAAGCGTCCCGGAAGAAAGACGGGGCATCTCCGGAATCGGAATCAGAAACGGAGTCTTCTCCCGAAGACCCGGAGACAGATGTTGTACCTGCGTCTGACATGGACGAAGATGAATTGCCGCATGGCGGCGGAGAAGATTTCTCCCCTGAGGCCGGAGAGAATGACTTTTCCGGACGGGAAGACGAGTCCGCATTGTACCCGGAAGATGAACCCGGAGTGGAACAGGA
>JADIMJ010000067.1 GCA_017694835.1 Candidatus Cryptobacteroides gallistercoris | reverse complement strand
ACCAAGGTCCCGGAGAGGCCGGAACCGGCCGACTCCACGGATAATATCCTGTTCTGACAGCCACAGATGCCATGAAAGAAATGACAGCCCCGGCTCCGGAGGAAATCCTGGAGCATACCGCGGAAGAAGATGACGAGGAAATCCGCTGTGAAGACGAGGAGCAGGAAATGTTCGAGCATTTCCGCTTTGAACTGGACAAGGGACAGGCGCCCATGCGTGTGGACAAGTATCTTTCCACACATATGGAAAACACTTCCCGGCACCGCATCCAGCTTGCAATCAAGGAAGACTACATCCGCGTCAACGGGAAAACGGCCAAGGCAAACTGCATTGTCCGCCCGGGGGACGTCATCACCTTCGTGATGCCATACCAGCGCCGCGGCCTTGAGATACTCCCGGAAAATATCCCGCTCGACATAGTCTATGAAGACGACTGCCTGCTTGTGCTCAACAAGCCGGCCGGACTGGTGGTGCATCCGGGCCACGGCCATTTCTCCGGCACACTTGTGAATGCCCTTGCATATCATCTCGGCATTTCACAGGGTCCTGATGCAAAGGACGAAAGGATGGGAGTGCTCGTGCACCGCATCGACAAGGACACTTCAGGGCTGCTGGTAGTGGCCAAGACGGAGGAAGCCCAGCTCGACCTTGCGAAACAGTTTTTTGTGCATTCAATAGACAGGCGCTATGTCGCGATTGTCTGGGGCAATCTCCCTGATGACGAGGGGACAATCACCGGCAACATAGGCCGCGACCCTTCCGACAGGATGCGCTTCAAGGTGTTCCCAGACGGAGACCATGGCAAACATGCCGTGACGCATTACCGCGTACTTGAAAGATTCGGATATGTGACAGTCGTGGAATGCCGGCTCGAGACCGGACGGACACACCAGATCAGGGTGCATTTCAACTGGATCGGGCATCCGCTCTTCAATGACGGAAGATACGACGGGGCAGAAATACGCAAGGGGACAATCTATGCCAGATACCGACAGTTCATAGAAAACTGTTTCAGGCTGCTTCCGCGTCAGGCGCTGCATGCGAAGACGCTCGGATTCGTGCATCCTGTCACAAAAGAATACATGTCCTTCGATTCACCGCTGCCTGATGACATGCAGGCTCTCATTGAAAAATGGCGCAGATATGCGCAGAACCTGACACCTGAACTGGAGTGACGGCATTCATTCCGGTCCGGAGCTGCGGGGCCGTCATCTCCTGTGCGGAGGCCCCATGGGCCCGCGGCCGCCTGCCGCTCCTCCGAAGTCCCCGAATCTCCATGTAAGGGACAGGACGATATATCGGCCGAGAGTATTGTTCCTTGTCTCAAGGTGATAGTTGGACTCATCAGTCACGGACAGGTTCTTGGACTGGTTGAGAATGTCGTAGGCCTTGAGAGCCAGAGTGAACTTGTTCTTGAACAGCAGTTTGGTAATCTCTGCATTCAGCACGAACTCGTCATCCTGAGGTGTCGTATATCCCCGGTACCAGTTATAGTCGCAGTCCGCTATGAGATTGACGCCTCCCGGGATTGTCCAGTTCACGGATGCATCAATCTTGTTGTTCCATGTCGCACTCTGGTTGTATGAGGATATGGTGTACCAGGACTTTGATACACGGGTACGGCCTCCTATGTTCAATTCGATGAATTCATTTCTGAAAGTAAAGCGGAGCCTCTGGGTAAAGCTCAGCGTCTGCGTCCTGTTCGTGGAAAACATTTCATCCCTCATCGTATTGAAATCCTCGTGGAACATGTCATAATCGAATTCGGCGGTATCCTCATTGTAATACGGATGCTCCGGGCTGTCCATGTCAAAGCTTGACTTGCCTATGTATGAATTCGACTCATTGTAGCGGGCAAATGTCATGGAGAACATGGAGAACTTCGATTCCCTGCCGAACGGAGTGTTTATCATGACCCTTCCGTCCACGGACCCTGATGCCGGACCGTTGACCGGTATGGAGAACTGGGCACCGTCCGCATTGTACCACTGCGCGCTGACGATGGGATTCTGCACTATGCTCCCTCCGAAGCGCCCGTGTATTGAAAAGAATGTATCCTTGTCCGTGTAGCCGAACATGGCCCTCATATTATGATTGAAATAAGGTATGAGGTACGGGTTTCCGAGCGAAATGTTCAGAGGGTCGGAATTGTCCGGCACAGGCATCAGCTGGGAAGTGGAAGGCTGCGACGACCGGCCGAAATAGAACATGCGGAAATTCGTATTGTCGTCAGGGTCATAGCTCAGCATAGCCTGCGGAGACCAGTTGAGGACCTTGCTGTCGTATTGCTCGCCGTTTGTCTCATTATGGGTGTCGGTCGGCCTCAGCGCCGCTCCGAGCTGCACCCGGAACTTCTCTTTCTGATACATGAAGTTGAGGCCGGCGCTCTGGTTGACATATCTGTTGAGGATATCGTTTGAATATATCGCGTCAGGGGACTCTC
The DNA here is from genome assembly GCA_017694835.1 of Candidatus Cryptobacteroides gallistercoris. Taxonomy (GTDB): domain Bacteria; phylum Bacteroidota; class Bacteroidia; order Bacteroidales; family UBA932; genus Cryptobacteroides; species Cryptobacteroides gallistercoris. Next base: position 6,898 of record JADIMJ010000067.1, on the reverse strand, counting down.
CTTCCTGCTGATAGCCCATGTGTCCCCCCTCCATGTCGACAAGGGATGACAGGTCGCCGCCGCTGTTCCATGTATCTTTCAGAGACTTGCTCCTGTTCCAGCTGTAGGAGTAGTTCGCCTCCAGGAAGAAATCATGGCCGAGAGGCTCCGTATATACAATCCTCCCCGTAAGCGATGAGCCGGTGGAGTTCTGGTCAAACCTCTGGTTCACTATCTCGTCCTCCGTCCCGTCTCCGCCGAAAGTCCTTGTAAGGGACTGGTTGAATCCTCCAAGACTGTTGCTGCTGAATTTATAGTGGAACATGAGGGAGAGGGTGCGGCCCGGCTTTCCGAGACGCTGCCTGAAGAGCATGAAACCGCTGGCATCCCAGTTTCTGTTCGAACCGGTGTTCTCGTTGAATCCCCTGTTCGTGATATCCCGAATTGAATCCCTGTCATTGAGCGTCAGGAAGTTCGAATACTCTGTATAGCTTCCGCCGCCGAAATTGAACTGGGGTTCGAACAATATTGAGGTATTCTCGCTGAACTTGTGGTCAAGCCTTATCCCGAAGCGGTGACCGTTGCTTCTGGATATGTTGTAGCCGTCGTTGTCATAGATGAGGAGACTGCCGTCGTCCATATAGGTCGTCCTCGAGCTCTCCTCCTCAATATACCGGCTGGAACCTCCGTACATGTAGTTCCCGTTCAGGTCCATATTGCCGTCAAGGAGGGTGAAGGCCCCGTTGGCTCCAGCCAGCCAGGATGTCGTGATGCCGTTGCGGCCCCAGCCGCCCATGGCACGGCCCATTCCCCTGGCCCCCCTCATCGTCTGCATCATCGTCCCGGCTATGTCGTTGAATCCGCGGTTGTTCGTATTGTTTCCGTTGACGATTATGCTTATCTGGCTGTTCTTGGAAAAACGTCCGGCCATTCCCGCAGCCTGATACCGCCAGTCCCCCGCATCTCCGGAATTATTCTGCCTCAGGTCATGGCCTCCCCCGGCCATGACATTCCCGAACCAGCCGTCCATCATCCCCGGCTTGACAGACAGGTCTATGACTGTCTCTTCATCCCCGTCGTCAATTCCCGTAAACTGGGCCTGGTCTGACTTTTTCTCGACCACGCGGACTTTCTCTATGATTTTTGCCGGAATATTTTTCGTCGCGAGCTGCGGGTCGTCAAGAAAGAATTCCTTCCCGTCTATCATGACTTTCGTGATGGTCTCCCCGTTGGCTGTAATGGAACCGTCGCTTCCGACCTCGACACCCGGAAGTTTCTTGAGCAATTCCTCGAGCATGTCATTGTCGGATGTCTTGAATGAAGATGCGCTGTACTCCACCGTATCCTTTTTCACTATGATAGGATTGCCGACGGCTGAGACCGTAGCGGCTTCCAGCATCTCCACGTCAGGAGTCATCTTTATGATACCCAGGTCAATGTTCTTGTTGACAACAACTTCCTGCTCATAAGGGAGATATCCCATAATCTCCGCCTTCATGATGTATGTGCCCCTGACTATGCCGTCAAAGGCGGCCTTTCCGTCAGCATCACTCATCGTATATTTGAGAGGCTCATCGACGCCTTTTGTAGTCATGGAGACTGTGGCAAAACCCACAGGTTCTCCGCTCGACTTGTCAGTCAGCGTCATCACGACAGGAAAAGCCACCTGCGCATGAAGTTCAGCACAGGCGAATACGGATATGAATATTGTCAGAAGTTTCTGCAAAAATTTCCCAGGCCTCAACATAGCCAGACAATTTATTCTACTTGACCGGTAACACAACAAAACCTTATTTTGACGCCTGATGCATCAGCAAGTTTAATTGCGCCGGTCAAAAAATTTTTAAAATCCGGGCTTTGCCATATAAGAAAGGCAGGAATGTCATTTCACTCGGTCAGGATGTTCGGCTATGAATTTTTTCCAGTCAGAATGTTCCGCCGCCGCTGCCGCCGGACAGGATGACTGATAGTAATGGCAGAGCGCTATGGCAAGGGCATCCGTGGCATCGAAATGCTCCGGAGCCAGCTTTACTCCGAGTATCTTCTGGCTCATCATGCTCACCTGCTCCTTGGAAGCGGCCCCGTTTCCCGTTATGGCAATCTTTGCCTTCCTGGGGGCATACTCATGCACAGCTATTCCGGCATTGACGGCAGCAGTCACCGCAGCCCCCTGCGCACGTCCCAGTTTCAGTATAACCTGCGGATTTTTTCCGTAGAACGGTGACTCTATGGACAGGACATCAGGAGAATATACTCCTATCAGGCGGGACACCTCCCTGTAGATGAAGGCTATCTTGGCAAAATGCTCCTTGATTTTCCTCAAGTCCAGCACGCCCATATCCACGAATTCGGGTCCGCGGGCTCCGGCACGAATGACCCCGTAACCCAATATATAAGTTCCGGGGTCAATTCCGATAATTGTCTGCGGCTTCCTGTTGTCCATAAATTCTGCAGGCTGTCAGCCGGGCACAGGTCAGCCTATGAAGTCAAATCCGGTATACGGACGGAGGGCCTCAGGAATATGGATCCGGCCGTCCCTGTAGTTGTCCTCCAGGAGTGCCGCAACTACACGCGGAAGCGCAAGGGAACTCCCGTTCAGCGTATGCGCAAGCTGCATCTTCCCGGATTCATCTCTATAGCGGAGATGCAGGCGGTTGGCCTGATATGACTCGAAGTTCGACACGGAACTGATCTCAAGCCAGCGCCCCTGGGCTGCAGAATACACTTCAAAATCATATGTAATGGCAGAAGTGAAGCTGAGGTCGCCTCCGCACAGCCGGAGTATCCTGTAAGGGAGGCCGAGCCTGTTCACGATTCCCTCCACATGCGCAATCATCTCATCAAGGGCCCTGTAGGAATTTTCAGGCTTCTCAATGCGGACAATCTCGACCTTGTCGAACTGGTGGAGCCTGTTAAGGCCGCGCACATCCTTGCCGTATGAGCCTGCCTCGCGGCGGAAGCACGGTGTATATGCAGTCATCTTCACGGGGAAATCGCTGTCCGAGAGGATTACATCCCTGTAAATGTTGGTCACCGGCACCTCGGCTGTAGGGACAAGATAGAAATTGTCAAGATTTGCATGGTACATCTGGCCTTCCTTGTCCGGAAGCTGGCCTGTGCCGAAGCCAGAAGCCTCATTGACCATCACCGGAGGCTCCACCTCCAGATATCCTGCCGCCGTATTGATGTCCAGGAACATATTGATGAGAGCCCTCTGGAGTCTCGCGCCCTTTCCCTTGTACACGGGAAAGCCGGCCCCTGTAAGCTTGACGCCGAGGTCAAAGTCTATGATGTCGAATTTCTTCGCGAGTTCCCAGTGCGGAAGAGCATCGGAGCCGAGGTCCGGAATTCCATTTCCCGTCTTCACCACCACATTGTCATTGGAATCCTTGCCCTCCGGCACAAGGTCGCACGGGATGTTCGGAAGAAGGACGAGCAGGGAATTCAGTTCAGTGCTGTTCTCCTCCGACTGTCTCTCCAGATCCTTTGAATGCTCCTTGAGAGAAGCCACCTCGGCCTTGACAGCATCCGCCTCGGCCTTCTTTCCCTCCTTCATGAGCCCGCCTATGAGAGCGGCCTTCTGCTTCTGCATGGAGAGGCAGCCGTCAAGTTCCGTCTGAAGGCGGCGCCTGTTCCCGTCCAGAGATACGATTTTCCCGACAATTTCGCGGGCGTCAAAATTCTTGACCGCAAGTTTCCTGACCACATATTCAGGATCGTCGCGAAGCAATTTAAGTGTCAGCATCTTTATATCATTTTCAAATAAAAAAGAGGACTGAAACCCTCACGGAGTTGCCAATCCCCTTAATCGATTCATCTGTCGCTCCGTTCTTAATTCTCAAAAGGAATCACCGAAACGTATGACTTGTTCCCTGCCTTCCTGCAGAAACTTACCTTTCCGTCAATGAGGGCATAGAGAGTATGGTCTCTTCCCATCCCCACATTCTTGCCGGGATTGTGGACTGTGCCCCTCTGGCGGACAAGAATGTTGCCGGCCTTTACTGCCTGGCTTCCGAATTTCTTGATACCAAGTCGTTTGCTCTCTGACTCACGACCGTTCTTTGAACTACCGACGCCTTTTTTATGTGCCATAGTCTGTTTCCTCCTGTCTGATTAAGCGATTGCGTTGATCTGGATTTTTGTAAAATTCTGACGGTGACCGGTCTGCTTCTGATAGCCTTTGCGGCGTTTCTTCTTGAAGACAATCACCTTCTTGCCTCTGCATGTGTCATCAAGCACAGTTGCCTTGACAACAGCTCCCTCGACATACGGGGCACCGACCTTAACAGTCCCGTCTTCATCGACCAGAAGCACTTTGTCAAACTCCACTTCCGCGCCCTTTTCTGCAGCGAGACGCTGGACAAAAATCTCCATGCCAGCCTCAACCTTAAACTGCTGGCCTGCAATTTCTACGATTGCGTACATAAATGATAATAAACTTTAAAAGTTCCGACTGCAAGCGGCCCGCTTCGCAACAGGCTCTTTATCAATGGCTTGACAATCATATACATATTTTGGGTCTGCAAAGATAATACATTTCGCCGAAACTGCAAAAAATCTTAGGCGCTTCCGCATTTTTCAGACATCGGGGCGCCGTTCCCGGACGGGTTCTTGTCTTTTTCGCATGAAGAGAAGGAAATGAGCAGCATATAGATGCAGGTTCTGCGGGAAAGGTTGCACAGTTCATTTCATGCCGGAAAATCATTCCGTGCGGGAAAACCTTTTTGTTATTTTTATAAATTTGCAGGACAAATGTGAATTTCAGATTTCAGAATGGATACACCGTTTGTATACGACAGGTATGTCATCGACAGGAATTTCATCGGCAGGAAAGCCGAATGCAACACGCTCCGCAATCTTCTTTCCGGCAAAGAGGACGTGGCTATCTACGAGCCCCCGAAAAGCGGCAAGATGTCCATCATACAGCAGGCACTGTTCGGGATGAGGATTTCCGGGCTGAAATTTTCAGTGTGCGAGCTGAACCTGTTCAATGTAAGGGACAAGAACAGGTTTCTCACGAAATTCGGGTCTTCTGTCATACGGTCTGTCGCGTCTACTCCCGAAGAATATGAAGACATAATTGCAGACCTGCTTGCCGGGACACATTTCGTCTTTGACAGACAGAGGTTTTCCCTGTCGGATGAAGTGGTGTCACTGAACTGGGACGCCGACATGGATGACATGCTCGGCATGCTGAGGCTGCCGCAGAAGCTTGCCGGGAAAAAACAGACCGGAATCTATATCATCGCCGACGAATTCCAGAACCTGATGTCAATCCCGGAATATGAGGAAATCTTCAGGGCCATGGAAACCGTACTTCCCGAAAAGGACAAGGGCAGCGACTTCTGCGCCACATTCATTCTGACCGGATCACGGATCAACGCGATGAAATATATTTTCGAGGAAAAGAAATATTTCTGGCGCATGACGGAACATCTCCCTCTGCCGCCCGTCGACAGCAAGGAAATCGTGGAACACATCGTCAAGGGGTTCCTCGTCGGCGGCAAAGTCATAGAGCGCGACCTCGCGGCCGGGGCAGTGAAGCTTTTCAGGTCAAACATCTGGTATCTGAACCACTTCATTTCCATCTGCGACTCTCTGTCCAAGGGATATATCAACGAGGGAGTCCTGATGGAAGCCCTGAAAATCATCATCTCGATACACGAGCCGAGGTTTTTCTCCATGACAAACAGCCTGACCGACCACCAGCTGAGCCTGATGAAAGCCATCCTTGACGGAGAAATCAAATTCAGCGCATCGGATGTAATCGAAAAATACAGGCTCAATTCATCAGCCAACGTAAGGAGAGTCAAGGATGCCCTGAAGAAAAAAGAAATCATAACATTCAATGAAAAAGACGAGCCGGTGATACTTGACCCCCTCTTCGAGTACTGGCTCAGGCGTGACTATTTTGAAATGGAAACGGACAGATAAGAAGGAGGAAGGACATGAAAAAGAAAATAGCGGTGCTCACAGGAGCCGGTGTCAGCGCGGAAAGCGGAATCAGCACATTCAGGGACAGCGGAGGACTTTGGGAAAACTACAATGTGGAGGATGTGGCCAGCATAGAAGGCTGGCGCCGCAACCCGGGCCTTGTGCTGGACTTCTACAATGCAAGGAGGAAGCAGCTTGCCTCGGCCAGACCCAATGCAGCCCATCTGGCCATCGCCGGGCTTGAAAAAGACCATGAGGTGACGGTCATCACCCAGAATGTTGACAATCTGCACGAAAGGGCCGGAAGCACAAGAATCATTCACCTGCACGGAGAATTGACGAAAGTCCGCCCCGAGGACTGCTGCAACGAAGCCGACGGCTATTCCGAAGCCGGCGTATTCGACATCGGCTACGGGGAAATCCACCTCGGAGACAAGGGACCTGACGGAGCCAGGCTCAGGCCGCACATCGTATGGTTCGGAGAAGCCGTGCCGAAGATTTCACGGGCAATCGAAGTCGTGGAAAAAGCCGACATCCTTCTGATTGTCGGCACCTCGCTCCAGGTATATCCGGCAGCCGGACTGTACCGCTACGCAGGAATAAGGACACCAATATACATCATTGACCCGAAAGATGTTCCGGTCCACGACAACAGAATCGTGCACATAAGGGAAGTGGCGACCAGGGGCATGGAAAAGTTCGTCGGAATAATTTCAGGAAAATAAAATTTTGAATAAAGAATAATTTGACTACCTTTGCAGCCGCAAATAAAAGGAGGTGATTTAGCGATGATTATAGTTCCTGTAAAAGAAGGTGAGAACATAGAGAAGGCACTCAAGAAATTCAAGAGGAAATTCGAAAAGACCGGCGCCATCCGTGAGCTCCGCGCAAGAAAGGCTTTCGTAAAGCCGTCCGTAAAGAGGAGAGAGGAGATCAAGAAGGCCATCTATGTCCAGCACATGCAGCTTATGGACGAGAAGTAGGC
>JADIMJ010000066.1 GCA_017694835.1 Candidatus Cryptobacteroides gallistercoris | reverse complement strand
GTTCTGTGCATCGGCATAGAGGCGTACTCCGGTGTTCATGACCTGGTTGTGGTCCTCGCGGGTCTGCTTGCCGATGACAAGCTGCTTGAGTCGCGAGAGCGAACGGAACGGGTCGATGATGATTTTCCCCGAATCAGGGTCTGCGCGGAGGTAAAGCTGGCCTTCGGTGATGTATCCCGTGTTGTCCGGTATGGCATGGGTGATGTCTCCGTCGTTGAGGGTAGTCACGGCTATGATGGTGATTGAGCCTCCGTCCGGCAGCTGCACGGCCTTCTCGTATATTTTCGCGAGGTCGGAATACAGCGAGCCTGGCATTGAATCCTTGGAAGGAATCTGGTCCATACGGTTGCTGACGATGCTCAGGGCATCAGCATAGAGGGTCATGTCGGTGAGCAGCACAAGCACTTTCTCGTTCTTGTCCACGGCGAAATACTCCGCTGCGGTCAGCGCCATGTCAGGGATGAGGAGCCTCTCCACGGGCGGCTCTTCAGTGGTGTTGACGAAGCTGATGATTTTGTCGAGTGCACCTGCGTTCTCGAATTCGTGCCTGAAATACAGGTAGTCGTCGTTGGACAGTCCCATGCCGCCGAGGATAATCTTGTCTACGTCAGCCCTCAGTGCAACCTGTGCCATCACATTGTTGTAAGGCTGGTCAGGGTCCGCAAAAAACGGTATCTTCTGTCCTGACACTATGGTGTTGTTGAGGTCGATGCCGGCGATGCCTGTCGGAATGAGCTGGGACGGCTGCCTCCTCTTGTACGGGTTGACGGACGGGCCTCCGATTTCCCTCTCTTCCCCGTCAATTGCAGGGCCTCCGTCGATTGGTTCCCCGTAGGCGTTGAAGAATCTTCCCGAAAGCTGGTCGCCGACTTTCAGAGTAGGGGCCTTGCCGAGGAAGACGACTTCCGCATCTGTAGGTATTGCTTCTGTTCCGCCGAAAATCTGGAGGGTGACCATGTCTCCCTTTGTCTTGACCACCTGCGCGAGTCTGCCGTCTACGGTGGCGAGCTCATCATTGGAGACGCCCTTGGCCTTCAGTGAAACTGTGGCCTTGGTAATACCTTCCAATTGTGTGTATATTTTCTGGAATGCCTTGTTGTTCATAATTTTCTTCTTTAGTCTGCGTCTTGTTTCATTGCTCCGGCCTTTGTCATGCCGCCTCGATTTCAGGTACGAGAGTCTGCAGCATAGCGTCCAGCTCAGTCCGGTACTTGTTGAAATTCTCGCTCATGAATTCAGAGTAGTTCATCTGCTTGAGCACATTGATGAGCTCCTTGAATGCGTCGCGGCATTTCTCATAGTCCTCGAAGGTGAATTCCTTGTCACAGATGTCCAGGACAAGGTCAAGCATGTATTTCTGCCTGTCCATCGGCGTCAGACTGTCCACAGGGTCGAATGCATCCTGCTGCAGGATGATGAAGTCGATGAGCTCGGATTTCCAGAAAAGCTCGTGGTACGACATAGGGACTCCGTCGTCGCCGAGGATGTTGATCTGCTCGTTGGCTTCCTTGCCCCTTCTGATGATGTTCTTGGCCTTTTCCACCATCTCCACCCAGTGCGGCTCGACGGTATCCGAAAGGTATTTCTGGATTTCCGGGTATTCAAGATACTTGGAGTATGAGTCGATCGGGTTGACCGCAGGGTATCTTTTCTTGTCCGCGCGGTTCTGCTCAAGTGCGTAGAAACATCTTGCGGCTTTCTTGGTGGATTCTGTCACAGGTTCCTTGAGGTTACCTCCTGCCGGAGAAACTGTGCCGATGAATGTGACGGAACCCGTCTGGCCGTTGTTGAGCACCACCATTCCGGCGCGGGCGTAGAAGCTTGATATGATGGCCGAAAGGTCTACCGGGAATGCATCTGCACCAGGAAGCTCTTCCATACGGTTACTCATCTCCCTGAGGGCCTGTGCCCAGCGGGAAGTGGAGTCGGCGAGCAGGAGCACCTTCAGTCCCATGGCCCTGTAGTATTCGCAGATGGTCATTGCGGTGTATACGGAGGCTTCGCGGGCTGCGACAGGCATGTTGGACGTGTTGCAGATGATGGTAGTCCTCTCCATGAGATGGCGTCCGGTATGAGGGTCGATGAGCTCCGGGAACTCTGTGAAGATTTCCACGACCTCGTTGGCACGCTCTCCGCAGGCAGCCATCACGATGACCTGGGCGTCCCCCTGCTTGGCAATCGCATGCTGGAGCACGGTCTTTCCGCATCCGAAAGGTCCCGGGATGAAGCCTGTGCCGCCTTCTGCAATAGGGTCGAGGGTGTCGATGACTCTGACTCCCGTCTCCATTATCCTGCTTGGCCTCGGCTTTTCACGGTATCCCTTTATGGCCACTTTCACAGGCCATTTCTGTGTCATCGTCACATTCACATCTTCGCCTTTCTCGTCAGTGAGGACAGCGATGACGGTGTCGATGTTGTATTGTCCCGCAGGTGCCACTGACTTGACGGTATATTCGCCTTCAAAGGCAAACGGCACCATTATCTTGTGCGGCAGCCATCCTTCCTTCACTTCCCCGAGCCAGTCTGCCGCGATGACTTTGTCTCCCGGCTTTGCGATAGGGGTGAAGTCCCACAGTCTGCTGTGGTCCAGGGGAGAAGTGTATTCTCCTTTCTTGAGGAAAACGCCTGTCATTGTCGTAAGGTCGTTCTGCAGTCCGTCGTAGCAGCTGGACAACAGCCCCGGGCCGAGGGTGGCTTCGAGCATCTTGCCTTCAAACTCGACTTCGTTGCCGTTCTTGAGTCCGCGGGTACTCTCGAACACCTGTATGGAGGCTGTCTTTCCTGTCACCTTGATGACCTCGGCCATTAGTTTAGTGTCGCCGCTGGTGACATAGCAGAGCTCATTCTGTGATACAGGCCCGTAGGTCTCCACGGAGACAAGGTTGGAAACGATGCCCGTGACCTTTCCTGTACTTTTCATATTCTGATGTTTTTATTGTTATTGTTTTCTGTTTCCTTGCCGGCCCCGAATCCCCTGAAGGTGCCGCGCACTTCGTCCACGAGCTTCCTGAACATCTCGCGGCCGGTCTGCTCGTCGAGCATTGCCCATCTCGAGACAATGTGCAGCTTGCACAGGAATCCGAGAATGACATTGATGTCAAAATAGTCGAATGTGGTCAGGCTGTCGATTTTCTCCCACATCAGGTCGTCGAGCCCTTTCTCCCTTGCGAGGATATCGCTGCCGCGGAGAATCGAGTCCAGCTTCTGTGCTTCCTCGAATTCCCCCGGAATCACGAGGTCGCCCCAGGTTCCCCTGAACTCTGTCCCGCCGTCATCACCGGTGCCGACAGAAATCACATCCTTGTCCGCAGGCCGTCCCAGGGCTTCGTTGAGCCAGCGGGTCTTGGCATTGCGGACATTGAGGTCAAAGGTGAAATACTCCCGTATGAACCTGTTCCTGCATGACATGGCGTCCCTGTAGAAGTCCGCTGTGAGGCTGTCGTCGTCAAATCCTTTTTCAAGCCATCCGACGAGTTCCCTGTCCCTTGCGGAACATGCGGCCTTTATGTCTTCAAGAAATGAACTGAAGTCACCTTCAGTGAATTTCCAGTCCTTGGACAGAGACGGCAGACCTGCAATTATATATTCATAATTGTTCATTTCCGGCTGTCTTTATGCAGGTCATTTCTCAAACAGAATCTTCTTTGTGGCAGGTCTGAGATATTCAGAAATCAGATAATTGAAAGTTTCGTCTGTGAAACTGATGAAATAGCCGCTGCCTTTCGGACTGATGGTGAATCCTCCGGAAATCTTCTTCGAGTAAGTCACATTGAGCCCGCCTTTCAGCATTGATGCAAGTTCTTTTTTGATGAAAGGCCCGGTCTCTTTCTTCAGAGTCTCGGGGAGAACGGCGTCAAGCCCTTCTGCTTCAGAGGAGGCACTGTATGCCTTGACCACTGCAGTCAGCAGTTCCTTTACGAAAGCGGCAGAAGTGAGAGCGGAAGAAACTTCCTTCTGAGTAAGATTGCATACGACGAGATTTTCAATTGCCTGCTTTGTGGCCTCAATGCTCTGGCCTGCTGCAATCCTGAGGTCGCCGTCGGCCTTTGCGCGGATATTTTCAGCCTCTTTTCTTGCGGCGGCGACAATTCCTGCTGCTTCCTTCTTCGCATTGTCAACGATTTCAGCCGCCTGGACTCTCGCATTGGCCAGAACGGCCTCGCCTTCCTGTTTCCCTTTGGACAGGCCCTCATTGTAGAGTTTGTCTGTCAGCTCTTGCAATTTGTTCTGCATATCTTGTGTTCATTAATTATTTCCTGTGAAATTTGCATCTTTCAAATTTACGGTTTATTATTGAAAATGCAAACAGAATTTTGGAATATTTGACAAATTGCAAATAAATGTCAATCGCAAGGCGATGTCTCGGAAATCCTGGAATATGAATATCAGAAACATTCCCTCAGAATCTCAGTTATGTTCCTTGACTTGCCCATTGTATAGAAATGCACGGCGGGTACTCCGTTGGCAAGCAGGTCCCGGCATTGCATTATGC
>JADIMJ010000065.1 GCA_017694835.1 Candidatus Cryptobacteroides gallistercoris | reverse complement strand
AAGCCTCGACACGCTCCTTCGGGCGGCCGTCATGGAAACGGATTCAAGTATGGGGCAATAGTCGGCGAATGCCTGCTCCACCTCTGCGTAAGGGACTCCGTTGACATGCGCCGAGTCGCAGAAGAATACCTCAGAAGTATCGGTGAATTCATCCCACCAGTGTTCAGCGGCATATTCAGCTGCTTCCGGTCCGGCAGCAACCATATCCGGCACCGTCACTTTCGGGAAATGCCTGGCCGCCGCCTGTTCTCCCGACACCTCCCTGCCGTACCCGGATTCTCCCCTGCCTCCACCGCAGGAAGTGCATCCTCCGGCAAGCAGGCAGACTGCCGCAACTGCCAGGACAGCAACCATTTGTCCATATCTGATTTTCATATTATTTCCTTTATTTTTCCATTTGGTCCCATTGGCATTCCAAAATTATAAATTGTTCCGATTTTTGTGACTATTTTTGCAGCGCAATATGAAGAATTTCCTTAATCTTATCATTATAATGGCACTTCTGGGGCTTCCACATGCGGCGGAGGCCCAGTTCTATTCTGTGGGAGACGACCCCGGCAGACTGAAGTGGTACAGCATTGAAAGCCGGAACTACAGAATCATATATCCGGGGGGACTTGACTCGCTTGCAAGAGTCTACGGCGAAATGCTGGAACAATACCGGCTTCCAGCAGGGGCAAGTGCCGGATATTTTCCCGGAGAGATGACCAGACAAAAGATGCCGGTAATCCTGCACGCATATAATGCCCAGTCAAACGGGTCTGTGGCCTGGGCCCCGAAGCGGATGGACCTGTTCACTTCCCCGCAGGGCTACGGAGCCGAAGCCATGCCTTGGGAAAAGATGCTGGCTATACATGAATCCAGGCATGTCGCCCAGATGCAGTTCGGGCTCAGCAATGCATTCAGGCCATTTTACTGGATATTCGGTGAAATGTTCGCAGGAGCCATGCCTGGAATCTATCCCAGCAAATGGATGCTGGAGGGAGATGCGGTCGTGGCGGAAACAGCTCTGACAGATGCCGGAAGAGGCCGTTCCGCCGATTTTCTCAATTATTACATGGCGGCCTTTGACAACGGGGACTTCAGAAACTGGAACCGGTGGAGATACGGTTCATTCAAATATTTTACTCCTGACCACTACGCCCTCGGCTACATGACCATAAGCGGGATAAGATATTCTTCAGGAAAAGCAGGATTCATGGGAGACTATCTGACGCATGTCTCCAGACGGCCTTATGACATCTTTTCATACAGTACAATAAGCAAAAGATATACAGGAAAGAACTTCAGAAAGGCATTTGACGCCACCATGCAACTGTATCATGATATCTGGAGTGAAGAAAAGTCTCTCCGTGCCCCTTTCCTGAAAGCGGAACAAATCAGCAGACCCAAAAAAGAATACACTGAATATTCTGACATTTTTGTCGCAGGAGACACGGTATATGCCCTGAAGGAAAGCATGGGCAGGGCCAAGTCCCTTGTGATGAGGCTGCCTTCAGGAAAAGAAAAGGCCCTCTCTTCATTCGGAGTCACTTCAGGCCCGCTGTGGCATTCTCCGGAAACCGGCAAAGTCTGGTGGAGCGAATTTATCTGTGACGAAAGATGGTCACAGGAAATACATTCCGTCATCCGATACTGCGACCTGAAGACAGGCAGAAAGAAATCTTTCACAAAAAAGGGAAAGAAATTCTGCCCTTCTGTCTCTCCTGACGGCAAACTGCTCGCCGTAACGGACTATCCGGCAGAAGGAGGGTCAGGGATAGAGATATTTGACCTGGAATCCGGAAAATCCATGAAATATGTCCATGCCCCCGATTCCCTGCAGGTGACAGAGGCGGTCTTCGCCGCAGGCGGACTTTTCATCGCAGGCATATCCGGGCACGGATACGGCCTTTATTCCGAAGATTTCCGGCCTCTTCTGGGTCCCGAACCGGTCAAAATATCAAGGTTCAGGCCGCATGGAGACAATATTGTGTTCACTTCCGGCAAGAACGGGGTGAATGAGCTTTACTGCTACAGCCCCGACGACGGTACGCTCAGGCAGATGACCTCAACGGAATACGGGGCCGGGGATTTCGCCTTCAGCAGCGACGGTTCCTGCCTGTATTATGCGGCAGTCAGGCATGACGGGAAACCTGTAATGGCTGTCTCCTCCGATTCCCTTCTGTACAGGGAAACCGCATTCAGCGACATCCACAGATACAGGATAGCGGATGAACTTTCAAGACAGGAGAAGGCTCTGGCCGATATGCCGGAAACAAATGCCCATGCCCGAAAGGACAGTACACATGACGGCGGAGCTGTCCGGTTCTCAAGTCCGGAAAGATACCGCAAGTTCGCGCATCTGTTCAACATCCATTCATGGGCTCCGGTCTATTTCAATGCGGACAGAATCATGGACCTGAGCTATGACTATTTCTATGAACTCGCTTCGCCCGGAGCGGCGGCAGTCATCCAGAACAATCTCGGCACCATGTCGGCCAATTTCGGATATTCTGCACACAAGGACCCCTATGACATTCCGGCATGGAGACATTCCGGTCATCTCCGATTCACTTATTCCGGTCTGTATCCTGTAATAGAAGCGTCTCTTGACATCAACGACAGGGCTGCCTTCAACTACATTTTCAATCAGTATGACGGAACCGGCATCTCGCTTTCAATGACAGGCAGGCAATCTGCCAGACCATATATACGGGGGGAACTCTCTGTGTATGTTCCGTTCAATTTTTCTTCCGGAGGATGGTCAAGGGGAGTGATTCCGCAGGTGTCATATTCCATCTCAAATGACATGTACGATACGGGAGTCCTGCACTGGAAGATGCTGCAGGCTACCGGCATCCCGTTGATTCTGCTTTCCGCAGGAAGCAAGGAAGCGGGACTTTCAATGCCGGCGCAGAGCATAAGTGCAGCCGTGCGGGCCTATGCAATCCGTTCCGCAGCACCCTCGGAAATATATCCGGACTGGGGAATCGGAGCCGAAGCGGGCATATCCATGAATGCAGGGCTTGCCCGTTGGTTTTCTCCCGTAGGCTATCTGTACGCATACGGCTATCTGCCGGGAATCACCCACAGCCAGGGACTCAGGCTCAGCGCCATGTACCAGAGGCAGCTTCTCGGAAACTCTATATTCGATGCCGGCCTGCTGAATACTCTTCCTCGCGGACTTGCATCCGTCGGAGACCTGCGGGATGAGGCATTCAGGGCACGCGGCAGCGCAAAGATTTCTGCGGACTATGCAATCCCTATTTACCTCGGGGACTTCAGCATAGGGCCTGTATTCTACGGAAAAAGGGCAGTGGTCACACCGCATTTGGACTGGACTTTCATTGACGGAGGAGACGGACTGTTCTCAGGCGGAGGACTGTTCTCAGGCGGACTGTTCTCGGCAGGAATCACGGCCCAGATAGAGTTCGGGTGTTTCTTCTGGATAGGCACACCTGTCAGCATCGGCCTGACATGGTCATATAACGGAGGCCCTTCCTTCAGCCGTCTTGAAGCGGCAGGCATCGATATGCCGCGCAATTATTTCGGCCCGGCCATAAGCTTCTCCCTGCCGCAGTAATCAGAACATCGGCTTGATGACCCCGAACATCACCCATGCCACGAGAAGGGTCACGATGATGTTGAAAGTCTGCGAAATCAGGAACACATAGAGTGGCCTGCGGTTTTCCCTGCCGAATATTTCGGAGAATCTTGTCTCAAGGCCGATGCAGACGAAAGCTATGCTGAAGAGAGTGTTCTGGAAGCCTTTTGTCACCGTGCCGACTGCCTTGGCCGTCGTCTCGTCCATGCAGAAGCTGAACACGAGGGAAGCAAGGATAAATCCCACGACGAATTTCGGGAAACGGTCCCAGATGACGCCCAAAGTCGGACGCTCGGCCTGATTTGTCCCCCGGTACGACCACATGAGCGAGATGACGAATGCAGCCACACCCAAAAGCACATTCTGGGAGGATTTCACTATCACGGCTGTCTTGGCAGCAGTCTCCCCTATCAGGGTTCCCGAAGCAGCCACAGCCCCTGTCGTGTCGATGGTCCCCCCGAGCCAGGCCCCTGCCACTTCTTCATCCAGCCCCATCAGTCCGGAAAGCCACGGCAGCAGATACATCATCGGAATGGCTATGATGAGAACGAGGGATATCACATAGGAAAGTTTTTTGTTGTCTCCCTTTATGACTCCGCAGGTGGCGATTGCCGCGGACACTCCGCAGATTGAAACCGCCGATGACAGCATTGTCCTCATCTCAGGGTCGACATGCATCTTCTTGCCTACCCAGAAGGCAAAATACCAGACCGAGAAGACAACAATGAGCGACTGCGCCAGCCCGAACGCCCCCGATTCGAGGACTTCCTTGAAAAGAATCGTGGAACCGAGGCAGATGATGCCTATCTTGATGTAGAATTCACTCTGAATGGCAGGTTTCAGCCATTTTGGAACACCGGTTACATTGCTGACCAGAAGTCCCAGTATCACCGCAAAGAAAACCGGCTCAAAGCCGAGTTTCCTGACGGCAGGGACTGATGCCAGCAGCTGGGCGCCGAGAGTCAGGGCGAAAATGACGAGCAATGACAGGAAAATGCCTTTGAGAGGCCTCCTCAGAGCCCCCGAGGTGACATAAGTCAGCACCAGCACAAAAAGAAACATATACAGGGCCGAAAGCCAGTCTTCGCCTGACACAAGTGTCTTCGGCATCTCGGGCATTATTGTCGGAAACGCTATGGCGAGTGAAAGGATGACCGCTCCGGCAAAGACTATTATCCAGTCTTCCGAGGCAAATTGTCTAAGCCACTTCTTCATTCTGCAGAAATTTGGTTTGGGTTCAGTACACTCCGCATCACTGCCGCAGCAGCACGGGAAGCGGCAAAGATAATTTCAATTTATAATAATTCCAAATCAAGAAAGCGTCATGGACAAAACGATTAATTTGCTATTTTTGTCCTTTTGAATGGATTTTCCGGGACAGAGTGCATTTCAGGAACAAAATGAGCAGGATATGTCAATCATAAGAAATGCAGAGGCCGCCTGCACGAAATGCGGCACGAAGGACAGCATCACCATCTACAGGAGCATTAACGTTTCCGAGAACCCAGAACTCAAGGACAAGGTGAAGGACGGCTCTCTCTTTCTGTGGAAATGCCCGTCATGCGGACAAGTGAATCTCGCAAAATACGAGACACTTTACCACGATCCGGACCAAAGGCTGATGGTATGGCTGCTTCCGGAAGGCATTGACATATCCGAAGCACAGATGAATTCGATTTCTCTCCATGCCAAGGCAATAGGAAACTATACGCTCAGGCTTGTGCAGGACACGGGCTCCCTGATGGAAAAAGTTCTTGTCGCTGACGCAGGACTTGACGACGCTGTGATTGAAATCTGCAAATATGTCACTAAGATGGAGCTGATGGCAAAGGCACCTGACAAGGAAAAGGCAGAAAATACAGCATCGGCAGTATTCCACTTCTACTCAATGCAAGGAGAAGGCCCGGGACGCACCATCACACTGATGTATCCGGCGGAAGGCAGAATGACCGGCGTAAGCATAGGCTACAATGTCTATGAAGACTGCATGGGCATCATGCAGAGGAATCCTTCAATGAAGCCAGGCGAAGGATTCGAAAAAATCGATTCCGCCTGGCTTGAATCTCATATAAGATAGCGGCATGCAGTGCATGCCCTATGCCGACAGTGTTCTATTCCAGCTTGCGTGCCCCGTCGCTGATGACCACATCATAGACTTTGGGCTCATGGCCGAACTTTTCCTTGAAGGCCGCCTTCGCCTTTGATATGAACCCGTCATAGAGTCCGTCCTTCACAAGATTGATTGTACAGCCTCCGAAGCCGCCGCCCATGACCCTGGAGCCTGTTACACCGCATTCCTTTGCTATATCGTTGAGATAATCAAGTTCTTCGCAGCTGACTTCATAGAGACGGCTCATTCCATGATGCGTCTCGTACATCTTCTCTCCCACAGTCTCATAATCTCCCCTTTCAAGGGCATCACACACGTCAAGAACACGCTGAACCTCTTCTATAACATATTCCGCCCTCCTGTAGTCCTCTTCCGAAATGACATCCTTCACTTCATCCAGCCATTCCTTGCCTGCATCCCTGAGGAATTCTACTTCAGGATGGTTTTTCCTGATTGCGGCAGCAGCCCTTTCGCAGGATTCGCGCCTTCTGTTGTAGGCTGACGACGCCAGCTCATGCTTTACGGCAGAGTCAAGAAGGACAAGCCTGTAGCCTTCAGGATTGAACGGATAATATTTGTATTCCATTGTCTTGCAGTCAAGCCTGATGAGATGCCCCTTCTTTCCGAATATCGAGGCGAACTGGTCCATGATTCCGCACTTTACTCCGCAATAGTTGTGTTCAGTGGACTGGCCTATCCTTGCAAGTTCGAATTTGTCGATGCCGAGATTGAAAAGACAATCAAGGGCAAATGCAAATGTGCTTTCAAGGGCAGCGGACGAGGACATTCCTGCACCAATAGGCACATCCCCGGCAAAAACGGCATTGAATCCGCCTATCTTTCCTCCTCTCTTGATGATTTCCCTGCAGACCCCGAACACATACCTTGCCCAGCTCTGCTGAGGTATGTTCTCCTCTTCAAAGCCGAATTCCACACATTCATCAAGATCCAGGGCATAGACACACACCTTCTCTGATCCATTGGGCTCTATTTCAGCGATTATCCCCTTGTCCACCGCTCCGGGAAAGACATATCCGCCGTTATAGTCTGTATGTTCACCGATGAGATTGATTCTGCCGGCTGACGCAAAGAACTCGCCGTCATGGCCGAAAAGAGTTCTGAATTTTTCAGATATCCTTGATTTCATTTCTATTGTGGTTTAATTGTTTTGTCAAAATCATGCAGTTCATCTTCCAAAGATACCAATATCCATTGACAAATCAATTTTTATTTTCAACAATATGGGACAATGGTCGCTCACTCCGCCGATATATTTCGGCCCTGAATATGTCCTGAAAGGCTTTTCTCCGGAATGGGCATTGTCAGGGACCGTAAGAAACGGTATCTTCAGCACAATCATTTCCGAGTTCTCCGCAACATGCGGAGACACTATGAACATGTCAATCATTTCCCGTTTCCCCTCATACCGGATTGTCCCCTCACCTTTTTGATGCAGACATTCTGCCTTGTTGACAAGAAATGAAGCATCGAATCCGAAGAGAGGACTGTCCGGAGTATCATTGAAATCTCCCATGCATACAATCCGGGGCCCGTCTCCGTCCGGTCCCGGCAATCCGGCATCCGGATGCGCTGAACAAATGGAGTCACATACGGAAAGCATCACATCCATGGCTTTCCTGCGCCTGGGGCCGGACACCAGGGCTCCCCCGTATTTCGACGGATGATGGTTTACAAGAAAATGCCATGTCACCCCTGTCTGACAATGCTTCAGAGCCACATGCAGAATGTCTCTGGTAACGAATGCCGATGAATCCCCGGATACCCGCACAGGTCTGGAAAGTACTTTTTCAAAGACACTTTTCCTGTATGCGAGGGCTACGTCAATTCCTCTCCGGTCCGGCGAATCATAATGCACAGTTTCATAGCCGTATTTCCGCAATGCTGTGGATTTCACCAGAGAATTGACCACAAATCTGTTTTCAACTTCAGCAACGCCGACCACATCCGGCATCCGTCCATATTTGCTGCCTGTCCACAGGATTGCCTTTGCCGCAGCATTGCATTTGGCATAGAAGCGCCCCTTTGTCCAGTGCCTCTCGCCGAATGAAGAAAATTCCCTGTCCGAACCGCTTGTACCGGAATCCCTCCAGTCAAAGAAATTCTCAAGATTCCAGAACATGACCAGCAGGGAGTCATTGCCAGGACATCTGCCGCATGCACATACGGAAGGAAGCAGGAACAAGAGCCATGACAAAACAATGATGACTGCATATTTACCGCCGGTTGCCATAACAGTTTACTTACATTGACTCAATTTTTTTTATTCACAATATCTGAACTTGAAAGAGAAATAATGCCCAAAAAGAGAAAAATGTGGCGAAATGCATGAATAATTAGTAAATTTGCCGCCCAAAAACAGCATAATATCATGTCACTCAAGTGCGGAATAGTAGGACTTCCCAATGTAGGAAAATCCACTCTCTTCAATTGTATAAGCTCCGGGAAAGCCCAGAGCGCCAATTTCCCTTTCTGTACCATAGAGCCCAACATCGGTTCTACGATAGTGCCCGACAAGAGGCTTGAAGTGCTTGAACAGCTGTGCAAGCCGAAAAGAGTCGTGCCTGCGACAGTAGAGATTGTGGACATTGCAGGACTTGTCAAGGGGGCAAGCAAGGGCGAAGGACTGGGGAACCAGTTTCTTGCAAACATAAGGGAAACTGATGCCATACTTCATGTACTGAGATGTTTCGACGACCCCAACATCGTCCATGTCGACGGAAGCGTGGACCCGGTCAGGGACAAGGAAGTAATTGACATGGAACTGCAGCTCAAAGACCTTGAGACAGTTGAAAACAGGCTTGCAAAAGTACAGAAGCAGGCTCAGTCGGGCGGAGACAAGAGCGCCAAAAAATTGTGCGAGCTCCTCCAGCGATACAGGGAAGCCCTCCTTCAGGGAAAGTCATGCCGGACAGTGGCAACGGAAACTCCTGAAGAGGAGCAGCTTGCAAAGGACCTTTTCCTTCTCACCAACAAGCCTGTCATGTATATATGCAATGTTGACGAGGCTTCCGCCGCCGAAGGAAACCGGTATGTAGAAAGAGTCCGCGAAGCTGTGAAAGATGAAAATGCGGAGATACTCGTGATTGCGGCAAAGATAGAATCCGACATAGCCGAACTGGATACATACGAAGAGCGTCAGATGTTCCTGGAAGAAATCGGACTTGCCGAGTCAGGAGTAACAAGACTTATACAGAAGGCATATTCCCTGCTCAATCTCCAGACTTTCTTCACCGCAGGAGCAGATGAATGCAGGGCATGGACAATCAACAAAGGAGACAAGGCCCCCAAGGCAGCCGGAGTCATCCATACTGACTTTGAAAAAGGCTTTATACGCGCCGAAGTCATCAAGTATGAGGATTTCGTTGAACTGAAGTCCGAAGCTGCCTGCAGAGCCGCAGGAAAGCTCGGAATTGAAGGAAAGGACTATGTAGTCCAGGACGGGGACATCATGCATTTCCTTTTCAATGTCTGACAAAGATTATTGACAGCAAAGATTAAGGGCGGCCATTCCGGTCGCCCTTAAAATTTATGGTATCTGACCAGGCCGGCAGAAATTCATCTGCCTTCAGCCAAGCCGAATCAATAGAACCTTGCCCTGTTGTCCTTTACGTCAGCATCCTGCATCATGACAGGCACAAGCATCTGAAGACTGTACCTTGTCATCTGGGAATCTCTTGTCCTGGCATCATCCTCTGTATAGAATGCTCCCGTGTCCCTGCCGGTGACTTTATATACATAGACTCCGATATTTCCTGCAAGCGGCCCGGAAATCCTACCTGTTTCGGCTACAGACACAGCACCTATGAATTTCGGGTCAAGACCCTGTGAAGTAAGGGATGCGAATGCTATGTCAGACTTTGTGCTTACCGTTGTCCCGAGAGTATCGGCAATCGCCTGCATGCTGTCAAGTCCCTTGATTTTCTCTGCTGTCTCAGCTGCTCTTTTGGCACCGAGCTTCTCCCTGTAAAGGATATTCCTGATGTCGGATGACATTTCGTCCAAAGTAGCATATCCTTCCTTATGGATACCCTTCAATGCAACCACGAAGAAATAATTGTTGTTGACAGTAATGATGTCGGACACTTTCCCTTTCTTCGCATCAAAGGCCCATCTTGCAACCGGTTTGGTTCCGTCAATGGAGCCGAGGCGGTCCGTCCCCTCAAGCATTCTGTTCACAGGATGTGAATACAGACCGGACTCCTCGACGGCTTTCCTGTAATTCTCGTATTTTCCTCCGGCTTTCACAGCAAGGTCATTGGCCTGGGAATAATACTTGTTGAAAGTCTCCTTGCCGGCGATTGCAGTCTTTTCCAGAATAGCAACCTGCTTCTTGAGAAGAGGCTCAGTCCTGTCCGTCACTTTTACTATATGCTTGCCATACTGTGTGTCAAGGACAAAAATCTTGTTGAGAGGAGCTGTCATGACAGATTCCATCCCGGGTATCATATAAGTCTGGGTCATCCAGCCTATGTCTCCCCTTTCGGCTACATTCGGATTCTGGTCAGCTGAATAGAGGGCGGCTATATTTGCAAATGATTCCCCTCCTCTGTTCAGGACTCCGACAAGGCTGTCCGCAAGCGCCTCCTGCTCTCCCTGAAGAAGAATATGCTTGACAAACACTGAATCAGGCACCATCCTGCTGTCAATGACCTTGGCCACATAGAATGTATTGTCCTTTGTAAATACTTTTGATGCACCTTTTCCGTCATTGAATACGAAGTCGTTGACATCGGCTGATATGGTTGAAAGTTCTCCCGGCCTGTAGTAATATTCGGAATAAGGCCTGTCGGAATTCCTCAGGAGAAAGCCTTTCATCTCATCTTTGCCGGCTGAGGCAAATTCGTCATATACCTTGAGAATCTGCTCATTTGCTGCCGCTATGTCCTCATCGGAAGGCTTCACCTCAAACACCACATACTCAATGTCCCGGCTTGCCTGCTGACGGTACAATTCCTTGTGTGACTTATAGTAATCCTTTATTTCCTTGTCTGATACGACTATCGTGGAATCGGTGCGGAATCCGTATGGAACCATCACGAATTCCACGTCAACAGTATTGTTGTTCCCGTCAATCTGCCTTGAAAGCATGAGAGGATTGGCGACATTGCTCTGCGCAAAAAGAGAATAGTACTTTTCGTAAAACCTCTGGGTATATATTGTATTCTTGAGGTAGTCGGTATAAATCTTTATGCTTCCCGACTGGTCAGTGTTCCTCGCCTTCACGAATTCATTGAACCTTTCCCTGGAGAAGTTACCGCTTTCGTCGGCAAATGCAGGGTCACCGGAAATAAGAGGCGAAACCATATCCCCGTCTCCGAACATGAGTGCCGACATTTCGGCATTGCCGACATTGATGCCGGCAGCCTTTGCTTCCTTCTCAAAGAGATATTTGTCGACCAGTGACTGCCATACGGCATTTCTGGTGGCCTCCATCTGCTGCTCAGAATGTGCAGAGGAACCGGTCATCATCTCATTGAGTGCAGTGAAATCCTCCACTTCCTGTTCAAAGTCCCGGATTGAAACCCTTTTTCCGTTTATTTCCCCGACGTCATTCTTTGATGACATTGAATTGGAAACAGCCTCAAGTGTGGTCGGGTCAATTATGAATGACAGCAACGCCAGTGCAATGACGATGGATATGAACACCCCGAGCTTCACGCGAATTTTTTCAAGAACCGCCATCTCTTTATCTAACTTTTAATTTTTTACTGTTTGTTTTTGGGCTGCGAAGTTAATAATTTTCCTGCAAATGTCCATTATTTTTTTAGAATGGGACCTATAAAATTGACAGAATCAACATCTGTGGCCGTAGAATCCTGCACCACCACTGCAAAATTATCAAATACTTTGAGTATTATGGTATTCCTTGCCCTTTCATCAGATTCCATCCCATAGCCCTGTATCAGACCGTCCGGCGAATACATCTTGACATAACAGTCCGTGTATATCTTCCCGTTCTGCCTGTCCCAATACAGGGTGTCAGTCTCCAGGACTTCTTTCTTGATGATATTCCTCACGACGACATTTCCGTAGGCTTTCCATGTTTCCCTCTTGTCTTCGAATGTCTCATGTATGGCATTGTCGGAAATTATCTCTGTTTCAAGAAGTCCCCCGTCAGTATAGCCGTATACTGCAAATCCCTGCGGAAAGAGCTCGTAGGACATGGTGTCCTTCTCATACCTCTCCATCAGGTCAGCCTCCATCCTCATCTGCAGAATGCCGTTCTCGGACTGCACGACGAACATATTGTCGACAGTCTGGACAGGAGTCTGCCTGATGTCGAGAGAATCAGCCACACCGAGATTGCTCTTGCATGAATAGACAACGAAAGCAACCGCAAATGCGGTTGCTGCCGTTCTGAATATGTAAGGTATTCTTACCAATCCGCTATTCCTGAGTCCTTACTGTAGTGAGAGCCCTCATTCCGCCGCATGATACGGTATAGGAGTCTCCGTCAGTAATGTTATACATGAATGCCTCAGCTGTCTGAGGGAAATATGAACTGTACTTTGCGATGAGTCCGTTTGCCTCTTCAGCAAGTGTAGGGTCTGCATTTCTTGCCTTTACAAGATAATCTACGGCAACCCAATACGGAGCCCTCTGCTCAATCTCGTTTCCAGGACAAACCTGAGAACCCCATATGGTTCCGATGAGCATGTATGACTTTCCTGCATAAGACGGGTCAAGGTCTATGGCATCAAGGGCTGACTTGAATGCCTTTGCATTGCTGCCGGCATGTGAACATGCAACAGCCAGTTCATAATAGTATGATGCGTCCGTAAGATTGTCTGATTCAGGGGAAGCAATTGCCTCTTCCATATAATTGATGGCAGAGTCGATGTCACCCTTTGCATTGTAAAGCCTGAAAAGGAAATATGCCGTCTGGTATGAAGGGTCAAGCTGATGCATCTTGGTTGCAGCCTGTAGGAAGAGATTGTTGTCGGTACATCCCTCTGTTGCGGCCATCATCATGACGATTCCGCTTACAGTCTCAAGGTCGTCAGGATTTTCTTCAAACCTCGGGGTAAAGAGGGATATGAGCTTGTCGCAGTCTGCAATCTTGCTGGAGATGAACAGAGTCTCTATATCCTTCCTGATTTTGTCATTCTGCTGTTTCTGGATATCGGTCTTCGGAGTCATGCGGTGCATGAGAGAGATCACTTTCTCATAATCATTCAGGACTGTTTCGGCATCAATCACACCGCTCTGATAAAGGTCTACGGCCGTATTGATGGTAAAGAGGAGGATATTCGGCTTTGTCTGCTCCTCATTGGCGGCTATCACTTCCTTGAAACCCTCATACTGGGCCTTCGGGTCATCCTTGAGATAGTTGATGATATCAGTGCCCTTGTTGTTCATTGCGGTCACGGCATATTTTGAATAATACTGTGCCCTTGTGTTGTGAAGCGTAAGGAGGGTATCTATGAGAGCATTCCTGTAGATTGTATTCTGGCTGTTCTTGCCTATGAGATACCTCATGAGAGTCGTTCCGTCAATGAGCATTGTCTGGTTTGCCGTAGGAGGGCAAAGAGTGTATGCCTTTCTCCAGTTAGGAATTGCGGCATCATAATTCTTCTGCTTGAAATACTCCTTGTAGTAAGAGAGATATTTTATGCATTCCGCGCTGTCGGCACCATATCTTCCCTGTGCAAACAACGATGTTCCGCCTATCATCACCAAGGCAATCAAAGAAAAAAGCAACTTCTTCATAATTTATAGTTTTAATTGTTTAATTATATCGTGGTTTCTGGAACCATAGGTCATGTATATTGAATCCGACTGAAAACGACACGTATCTTTCCCTCACCATGCCGTTCCTGAGGCTTCCCCTCTGCCCGAAGTCCACGCCCACCGTAATGCCGTTGTACCATCTGAATACAGGCAAAGTGACTCCAAGCGTTATGCCAAACGAATTCACGACATTGCCGTCAAAAAGATAGTATGAAGTGTCATAATAAGCCCCGGCCCTGTACGCGCACCTCCTCAGATAATATCTGATGTCATTCCTGTTCGGAACTATCTCGAAGCCTGCCCTTACCGAATGTGAGACAGACGAAGTGAACACAGAGCTTCCAGAGGCAGAAAATCCTTCCCTGTTTTCCATGCCTGAATTCCTCCAGTCGGACATGAGATAGTTTATTTCAGCACTCCATTTGTCGCCTCCCTTCAGGGACACTCCGACACCGAACTCATCCCCGAATTTTATCCCGTCACCGGCTTTGAGCACGGCGACATCATTCCTTAGCGTATCGGTAATTTCGGAAGTATTGGCATAACTGTAGTCGGTCAGGCGTCCCTTCACATTGGTCTTCAGCCTGTAGGTGGCACCGACAGTCAGTGAAATGCTGTTTCCGAGAGGCTGCTCATACTGCAGTCCGAATTTACCGGTATATCCGCGGAGAAGAAGGTTGTATCCGTTGTTCACGGACCTGTAGGAATCGTCTTCAAACGCCATGTTGTACACCTTGTCCAGGGAACCGAAATAATATATGAACTCGGCGCCCAAAGATAGTCTTCTCCAGAAAGTCACTGCACCGCCGGCAAACAGCTGGTATATGCTTCCTTCTCCATAATTGTTGAATGCTATGTTCCCTGTGTTCCCAATGATGTCCTGGTCGGTGACAATAGAAGAAAATTCATACCCGATGTCGCTGAACGGAGTAATGCCCACCATGAACGCGGATGACTTGTATATGGGAAAGCTTATGACGAAGTCGTGTATATTGAATGTGTTGTTGCCTGAAGTGAGCCTTGACCCGCCGACATTCTGACGGTAGACAGTATTCGATTCCGAAAGCCCGAAATCAGCCATGAAGGAAAGGGAATCCCTGGCCGTCAATGAAGCAGGATTGACTATGTTGATGAACCTCTTGCTCCTGTTGGCAATCCCGACCCCTCCCATACTTCTGTTGTATGCAGTCCCTTCTTTGGTTATATTCCCTATTCCATATATTGAATATGGTGAAAATGAGCCATATGCACCATTGTTCTGGCTATACGACGACACTGTCGGCAAAATGCAGATGCACAACAGGAATATTCTGAATAAAATTCTAGACATAATCTTCAGCCGTTAAAGCCAAACCCATTAAAACAAGGTTACAAACTACAAAGATGGAGTTTTTCATTCTTTTTGCAAAATAAATTGCATCTCCTCCCGTAAAAACATTGATATTGTCCGGATAACGGCGCAGATATCCTTCAATTTCAAATATTATGCCTTCAATGACACCTGACTCGATGGAAGATAAGATGTCATGGCCGGTCTCACAGGCTTCTGAAGATGCATCGGCAAGCGGGAGCGAACGGGAATACCTGTTCAGGGCCTTGAATCTCGTACGGCATCCCAGAGATATGTTTCCTCCGGAATAATTCCCTTCAGCGTCAAGAAAGTCTATTGTAAGCGTAGTGCCGAAGTCGAAGAGAGTGCAGCCTTTTTTCCTGAAGAGGTAGCGCGAAGCCATGACTGATGCAGCCCTGTCCGGAGCAAGATAGGAAGGAAGCCCGTTCCTTTCAGCCACTTCACTGTGCTTCGGGTCCATTATTACGAGGACACGGCACCTTTCCATGAATTTTCTTTCATCCTTGTCGGAAATTTCCCTTGATGAAGCAATCACCATGACATCCGGCTTGTCCCTGGATACAAGTGAAAGTATGAATTCGGACATCTTTTCACCTTGGTACCGGAATGTCTTACCGAGGGTTACCCTGTCTGTCCATGCCGCCTTCAGCGCAGTATTTCCTATATCAACAACAAGATTGGCCACATTCAAATTTTAAAATGCATTCTGCAAATTT
The DNA here is from genome assembly GCA_017694835.1 of Candidatus Cryptobacteroides gallistercoris. Classification (GTDB taxonomy): domain Bacteria; phylum Bacteroidota; class Bacteroidia; order Bacteroidales; family UBA932; genus Cryptobacteroides; species Cryptobacteroides gallistercoris. The sequence continues at coordinate 98,128 of JADIMJ010000065.1, read as the reverse complement.
ATAAATAATCCTGACCATTGTCAAGCAAGTTTTTTCAAAGCCGAATATGCTGCATTTACAGAAGGGATATTCCTGACTATGACACGAAGCCTGTTGTCCGGCTGCTTGAGTTCAAAAATCTTCTGATTCCTGTTCACGGCGTCAAGTATGTCTGCGAATTTCTTTGACCTGTAATACTTTGAAAGAGGATTCATTATGAAGAATGCTATCATGATGCCGTTCTTGATTATTATCTTCTCGAATCCAAGCTTCTGTCCGAGGTTCCTTGTCTTGACAACATCGAAAAGCCTTGAAGTTTCTTCGGGCATCTTGCCGAACCTGTCTTCAAGCTTCAGCTTCATCCTGTCTATTTCCCTTTCGTCGGAAAGGGAGTCAAGTTCCTTGTATATCCTTATTTTTTCTGCGGATATATTTATGTAGCTGTCAGGTATCATGACCTCAAGGTCAGTGTCAATGGTACAGTCCGAATAAGATGCGCCGGCAGTGGAGACCGACTGTATTCCAGTCTCCATCCCGAGTTCTTCCATGGCTTCTGACAATATCTTCTGATATGTCTCAAGTCCCATGTCTGAAATGAAGCCGCTCTGCTCTGCCCCAAGCAGATTTCCCGCTCCTCTTATGTCAAGGTCCTGCATGGCTATGTTGAAGCCGCTTCCGAGGTCCGAAAATGCCTCTATCGCCTTCAGCCTGCGGCGGGCATCATCGGTCATGGAAGTCATCGGAGGAACTATCAGATAGCAGAATGCCTTCTTGTTGGACCGTCCCACCCTTCCCCTGAGCTGGTGCAGGTCACTGAGTCCTATGTTCTGGGCCTGGTTGATGATGATGGTGTTGGCATTCGGAATGTCAAGGCCGTTCTCTATGATGGTAGTGCACAGAAGAAGGTCGTAGTCTCCAGCCATAAAGTCAAGAATTTTGTTTTCAAGAACCTTCGGCTCCATCTGCCCATGGGCTACACATATCTTCATGTCAGGTATCATCCTGTGGAGTATGTCCGCTATCGACTGGAGTTCCTCGACTCTGTTGTGGACGAAGAATACCTGTCCGCCTCGGTTCAGCTCATAATTGATTACGCTCCTTATCTCATCATTGTCGAAAAGCATTATTTCCGTCTGGACAGGTATCCTGTTGGGCGGGGGAGTATTTATTATGGAAAGGTCACGCGCCCCGAGAAGGGAGAACTGCAGTGTCCTCGGGATAGGTGTTGCGGTAAGAGTCAGCGTATCCACCGAAAGTTTCATCTGCTTGAGCTTTTCCTTGGCGCTCACTCCGAACTTCTGCTCCTCGTCTATTATCAGGAGTCCGAGGTCCTTGAATTCAAATCCCTTTCCGAGGAGCTTGTGTGTCCCTATGACTATGTCGAGGGTTCCTTTCTTCAGTCTTTCCTGTATTCCTGATATCTCCTTTGCCGTCCTCAGGCGGCTAACATAGTCTATTGAACACGGGAAGTCCTTCAGCCTGCCCGAAAAAGTATTGTAATGCTGCAGCGCAAGTATCGTGGTCGGCACAAGCACTGCCACCTGCTTACTGTCAGCCACAGCCTTGAATGCCGCCCTGACTGCAACTTCCGTCTTTCCGAACCCGACATCCCCGCACACAAGCCTGTCCATCGGGCAGTCATCCTCCATGTCATGCTTTACGGCCCTTACTGCCTTCTCCTGGTCCGGCGTATCCTCATACATGAACGAAGACTCAAGCTCTTCCTGCATATACGAATCAGGGGAAAAGGCAAAGCCTTTTGCAGCCTTTCTCTTGGCATAGAGCTGAATGAGCTCCTTTGCTATGTCCTTGACCTTGGACTTGGTGCTGTTCTTGAGATTCTGCCATGTCCTGGAGCCCAGCTTGTTGATTTTCGGAGGCTCGGAATCCTTTGACTTGTATCTTGATATCTTGTGAAGAGCATGGACGGACACGAAAACCGTGTCATTGTCCTTGTAGGATATCTTCACGAGCTCATGCACCCGCCCCTTGTCATCGGTCATCTTGACAAGGCCGCCGAAAATACCGATTCCGTAGTCTATATGCACTACATAGTCGCCTATATTGAAAGCTGTCAGGTCGTTTATCGTGAGCTGCTCGCTCTTCTCGACGGTCCTTCTTATGCTCACCCTGTGGAAGCGGTCGAAAATCTCATGGTCGGAATAGCAGCATATACGGTCCTCGCGGTCTATGAATCCGCTGTGGATATTCTTCCCCCGGCAGAATTCAGGCAAAAGCCCGCCGTTCTGTGACAGAATGGAACGCAGCCTCTCCAGCTGGGATTCTTTCTCCCCGAAAATATATACCTTATATCCTGATTCAATCTTCTCCCTGATGTCTGCGGTGAGCAGTTCAAAATTCTTGTTGAAAGAAGGCTGCGGGGCGATTTCAAACTTAAGTACATCCTTGCCCCTCCCCGAGACAGGGGTATCAATGAAGACATGACGGAAAGGAAGCAGATGACTGAAAAAGTCCTTTTCACAATACATGTCCGAAGAATCAAACCATATTGTGCTCCCGGGCTTCAGCTTGTCATGGATAAATGAGAGATTTCCTTCTTCCCGGGCGGAAAAATCGGGAAAAATCTCGATTTCATCAGTCTTGCTGACAGAAAGCTGGGTATTGCAGTCAAATACATTTATGCTTTCTATCTCATCGCCGAAGAATCCTATCCTGTACGGATTGTTGAATGAATATGAGAATATGTCGATTATGCCGCCTCTTACTGCAAATTGTCCCGGTGAAGACACAAAGTCCACGCGTTCAAAGCCTTTTGAAAAAAGCGCCTCCGCTATTTCATCGTGACTGCACTCGTCTCCCGTACGGAGCTTCAGCACCGCTCCTCCTATTTCTGAAGCATCCGGCATCCCTTCCTCAAGAGCCTGCGGATAGGACACGATGACAAGAAGATCATCTCCGGAAAACTCGGACAGCCTCCCTATGGCAGCAGTCCTCTGTACCCTCAGCGAAGACCTGTAGTTGCTTCTTTCAAGACTCCGTCCGGAATCCGGAAGAAAAAACACACGGTCCCCATCTATCATGCCGTAGAAATCAGACGCACAATATTCCGCACTCTCCCTGTCTGGCAGGACAACAAGGTGGATTCCGGACTTCATGACTGAGGAAAGCACAAGCCATCTTGCTGAAAGTATAAGACCTGAACAATATGTCTCCTCATTTTTTTTCAGCCGCGCAGAAAGTTCTGACGTTGTTTTTTCTGATATTTTCATTCTTTTGCAAATATTGTTGACAACCTGTTGAAAACATCGGAACAAATGTTAAAAACCTGTTGAAAACGCATCGTATAAAAATTCAAAAATACATTATGAAATTAAAATAATCTTTACATACACTGCCTGAAATCAAAATCAAAGTGATTAAGAAATAATTTCAAAAAAGTTTCAAAAGCCGTTATCAACAAGAAAACTCAAGTGTAAATAATTGAAAATAAACAATCTGAAATAATTGTCAACATTTCAACACGAGTATAATCACAATAAACAGAAATATAAAAAGACTATATTTGTATGTTTTTAATGATGATGATGCCGGCCAGGCACTTTAATTTAGCTTCTGTGTGATGAACGGACATTTTGACCCCCATAATGTAAACTCGGACAAAGATAAGGAATTTGACGGAATCATAAGGCCTCAGGAACTTCAGGATTTTACTGGCCAGGACAAGACCGTCGCGAATCTCAGGATATTCATCAAGGCAGCAAAGATGAGAGGGGAGCCTCTTGACCATGTGCTTTTCCACGGCCCTCCAGGCCTCGGGAAGACTACTCTTGCGCATATCATAGCCAATGAGCTCGGTGTAAACATGAAAGTGACTTCCGGTCCTGTGCTTGACAAGCCCGGTGACCTCGCGGGGCTGCTGACTTCACTTGAAGAAGGAGACGTGCTGTTCATTGACGAGATCCACCGGCTCGCACCCGAGGTAGAGGAGTACCTATATTCCGCAATGGAGGATTTTGTCATAGACATAATGATTGACAAGGGGCCGGGGGCCAGGTCTGTGCGGATTTCCCTCAATCCTTTTACACTTGTCGGGGCTACTACGAGAAGCGGGCTTCTGACTTCGCCGCTCAGGGCCAGATTCGGAATAACATGCGCCCTTGAATACTATGACACGCCTACGCTTGTACATATAGTAAAGAGAAGCGCCTCGATTCTCAGGATAGGGATTGAGGATGACGCCGCATATGAGATTGCCCTCAGGAGCCGCGGCACCCCGAGAATCGCCAACTCTTTGTTGAGACGGGTCCGGGATTTCGCCCAGGTCATGGGCAACGGGCACATTGACATAGGTATAGCAAGATATGCCCTTGATGCCCTGAATATTGACAAGAGGGGGCTCGATTCCATCGACAACAAGATTCTCAGGACCATAATAACAAAGTTCAGGGGCGGTCCGGTCGGGGCAAATACCATTGCGACTGCAGTGGGGGAGGACCAGGGTACTCTTGAGGAAGTCTATGAACCGTTCCTCATCAAGGAAGGGTTCATAATCAGGACGCCGCGCGGAAGGGAAGCGACGGAACTCGCCTATTCCCATCTTGGGATAGACCGCCCGGGAGCCGGCGAAACCGACCCCTCATTGTTTTAGTTTTTGCTGATAAACATAAGATGATATGATAATGGCTGAATTAATTGCTAATTCGCCTAAAAATGATTAAAATTGTGCCGAAATTTCATTAATCGATATAAAATGGCCGAAAAACTAATTTCTAAGATTCCTGAGGGTCCTTTGTCTGAAAAATGGACAAAGCATAAATCTCAGCTTCGTGTTGTCAATCCCGGCAACAAGAGGAAAATCGAGATTATTGTCATCGGAACCGGTCTTGGCGGAGCATCTGCAGCTGCTACGCTCGGACAGCTCGGTTATAGGGTCAAGGTGTTCTGCATCAGTGATTCCCCTCGTCGTGCACATTCAATTGCCGCACAGGGTGGCATCAATGCCGCAAAGAATTACCAGAGTGACAATGACTCGGTCTACCGTCTATTCTATGAGACCATCAAGGGTGGAGACTACCGCAGCCGCGAGGCCAATGTTTACCGTCTTGCCGAAGTGAGCGGAAACATCATAGACCAGTGTGTTGCCCAGGGGGTTCCTTTTGCTCGCGAGTACGGCGGACTTCTGTCCAACCGGTCATTCGGCGGCGCCCAGGTAAGCCGTACATTCTATGCCCGCGGCCAGACAGGCCAGCAGCTTCTTCTCGGGGCATATGCCGCAATGAACCGCCAGATTGCAGAAGGAAACGTAAAGAGTTATCCGCGTCATGAAATGCTTGATGTGGTTCTCATCAACGGCGAGGCAAAGGGAATCATCGCAAGGAATCTTGTTACAGGAGAAATTGAAAGATTCGGCGCGCATGCCGTAGTAATCGCGTCCGGCGGATACGGCAATACATACTTCCTTTCTACTAATGCCATGAACAGCAACGGTTCTGCGGCATGGCAGTGCTATAAGAAGGGAGCTTATTTCGCAAATCCTTGTTTTGCACAGATACATCCGACCTGTATTCCTGTCCACGGTGACCAGCAGTCAAAGCTGACTCTTATGTCCGAGTCGCTCAGGAATGACGGCCGCATCTGGGTTCCGAAGAAGATGGAGGATGTGATGAGACTTCGCAGAAAGGAAGTGAAGCCGTCACAGATTCCTGAGGAAGACCGCGACTACTATCTTGAGCGCAGATATCCTGCATTCGGAAACCTTGTTCCGCGTGACGTGGCTTCACGTGCCGCAAAGGAGAGATGCGATGCAGGCTTCGGCGTCAATGAGACCGGACTTGCGGTATTCCTTGACTTCAGCACTGCAATTGCAAGGCTCGGTGAGGACAAGATACGCGAGAGATACGGAAACCTTTTCCAGATGTATCAGAAGATTACCGATACCAATCCGTACAAGGAGCCTATGATGATTTATCCTGCTATCCACTATACCATGGGCGGACTTTGGGTAGATTACAATCTCCAGACCACTGTACCTGGGCTTTATGCAATCGGTGAGGCAAACTTCAGCGACCATGGAGGAAACCGTCTCGGTGCTTCGGCTCTCATGCAGGGTCTTGCCGACGGATATTTTATTCTTCCTTATACAATAGGAGACTATCTCGCCGGACAGTTCAAGTATCCTGTGCCTGACACCAATGCCCCTGAATTCGTAGAGGCTGAGAAAGCTGTCAGGGAAAAGATAGACAAGCTCATGTCCATCAAGGGCAAGCATACCGTAGACGAGATACACAAGAAGCTCGGCCACATCATGTGGGAGTATGTCGGCATGGCCCGCAATGAAGCCGGCCTCAAGAAAGCCATCGAGATGATCAAGGAACTCCGCAAGGAATTCTGGACTGATGTTCATGTCGCAGGTGACAAGGACAATTTCAACCAGGAGCTTGAAAAGGCTCTCAGGCTGGCTGATTTCCTTGAGATCGGTGAACTCATGGCCCGTGACGCCCTTCACCGCAAGGAATCATGCGGAGGACATTTCCGTGAGGAGATGCAGACTGAGGACGGCGAGACCAAGCGCGATGACGAGCATTTCATGTATGTCGCAGCCTGGGAATACAAGGGCGACGACAAGGAGCCGGAACTTCACAAGGAGCCTCTCGTTTATGAGAATATCAAGATAGCTACCAGAAACTATAAAGACTAATTGAAATGGATTTGACTTTGAAAGTATGGCGTCAGAAAAACGCCAAGACAAAAGGGCATTTCGAGACATATAAGGTAAAGAACATATCTCCTGACAGTTCTTTCCTTGAGATGCTCGATATCCTTAATGAACAGCTCATCCATGAAGGTATGGATCCGGTGGCTGTCGAGAGGGGATGCCAGAGCAGCGGTCCTGTATCGTTCGACCATGACTGCCGTGAGGGTATCTGCGGTGCATGTTCTCTTTATATAAACGGAAGGGCTCATGGACCTGATGATGAAGTGACTACTTGCCAGCTTCATATGCGCAAGTTCAAGGATGGCGACACCATTACAATAGAGCCGTGGAGAAGCAATGTATTTCCGGTAATCAAGGACCTTGTCGTTGACCGTCAGGCTTTTGACAAGATAATGCAGGCCGGTGGCTATGTTTCAGTCAATGTCGGCGGTGTTCCGGACGGAAATGTCATTCCTATTTCCCATGAAATTGCCGAAGAGAGTATGGATGCGGCTGCCTGCATCGGTTGCGGTGCCTGTGTCGCTACATGCAAGAACGGTTCTGCAATGCTCTTCGTCGCTGCCCGTGTAAGTTCACTTGCACTTCTTCCTCAGGGAAGGGTAGAGGCCGCCAAGCGTGCGAAGGCGATGGTTGCCAAGATGGACGAGCTTGGTTTCGGTTCGTGTACAAACACCCGTGCCTGCGAGATGGAATGTCCGAAGCATGTGACTATTTCCCATATTGCAAGGCTCAACAGGGAATTTATCTCTGCCAAGTTCAAGGAATAGAGTAATTCGTCATTCCAGATATGACAAGAGGCCGGCTACATTGACCGGCCTCTTTTTTGTCGTTCTGCCCTGTTACCAGAGAAAATTGTTGAAAGGGTAGCGACCTGCGTGGATTTCGGCAACCATTTTATACAAGTCAGCCCTGAGTTTGTCTATTCCTGTCTTGTTTTTTGCGGAGATGAAGATACATGGAGTGTTTTCCTTTGCAATCCAGCTTCTCTTGAACTCATCGAGAGTATAGTTTTCCTGTTTTTTAGGCACAAGGGAAAACTCGTCGTATTCTTCGTATCTGTATGCATCTATTTTGTTAAAAACGACGAATACGGGCTTTTCTGCCGCATTTATGTCCTTTAATGTCTGTTCCACAACATGCATCTGTTCCTCGAAGTTCGGATGGGATATGTCCACAACATGCATCAGAATGTCAGCCTCGCGCACTTCGTCGAGTGTGCTTTTGAATGCCTCTACAAGCTGTGTAGGCAGTTTTCTGATAAAACCTACAGTGTCGCTGAGCAGGAATGGGACATTTTCAATGACGACTTTTCTGACCGTTGTGTCAAGTGTCGCAAAAAGCTTGTTTTCAGCAAACACATCGCTTTTGGAGAGAAGATTCATCAGCGTGCTTTTTCCCACGTTCGTATATCCTACGAGAGATATCCTTACAAGAGAGCCTCTGTTTCCTCTTTGTGAGGCCATCTGCTTGTCTATTTTCTTCAATTGTTCCTTCAGCTTTGCTATCTTGTCCTGGATGATGCGTCTGTCTGTTTCAATCTGTGTCTCGCCGGGACCCCTCATTCCTATTCCTCCCTTCTGTCTTTCAAGGTGTGTCCACATTCTGGTAAGACGCGGAAGCAGATATTGGTATTGCGCAAGTTCCACCTGTGTCTTGGCATAGGCTGTCTTGGCTCTTTGTGCGAATATGTCCAGAATCAGATTGGTCCTGTCAAGTATTCTGCAGTTGAGTTCCCTTTCAATGTTCCTCAGCTGGGTAGGGGAGAGTTCGTCGTCAAATATGGCCACATCAGTGCCGTTTTCCTCTATGAAATTCTTTATTTCTTCAAGTTTTCCTCTTCTGATGTATGTTCTGCTGTCCGGCTTGTCTACCTTCTGTATGAATCTTTTCTGTCCTTGCGCTCCTGCTGTCTCAGCGAGGAATTCCAGTTCATCAAGATATTCAAGTATCTGTCTCTCATCATCATTCTGCTTAATTACACCGACAAATACAGCTTTTTCTTTATATCTCTCTTCCATCCTTAATATATTTTCCGTTTGTTTCCCAACAAAAATAAGGATGACCCTCATCGGGCCATCCTATAAATTCAACAAAGGTATAAAAAGTCAAATATTGCACTTTATTATCTCAACTGGAAGATAACAGGGAATGTATAGGTAACCTTGACTGCGCGGTCCCTCTGTTTTCCTGGAGTCCACTTAGGTGACATTGAAACTACTCTTACGGCCTCCTTGTCAAGTGATGGGTCGACTCCGCGGAGAACTTTCACATTGCTGACTGAACCGTCAGTGTTGACTGTGAACTGGAGGGTCACTCTTCCCTGTACTCCGTTCTCCTTTGCTATTTCAGGATATTCAAGCCTCTCGTTCACCCATTTTGAGAATGCATTTGCGTCACCGCCCATGAATGAAGGCTTTTCCTCCACAAGCATGAAAGGAATTGCATCATCTTCCACAACTTCTTCTTCAACTTCTGCAACATAGTCCTTTACATCCACGGCAAGGTCAGCCTGGTCCTCAAGATTCATGAAAAGGTCATCGTCAACCTGAATCTCGTCATCCACGATATCAATCTGGTCGGAAAGAACGGGGATTGAAGGGGCTGATGGAGGAGGAGGAGGGGTCTCCTGTGTGATAGGAACCATTTCTTCAGTTTCCACAATAACCTGTGTCTCCTCAAATGCCTCGACAGTTTGCTTTTCCTTTGTGGTCCATTCAAAGGCGAAGTATACTACAGCCAATGAAATTATAAGGCCGATTTCAAGGAAGAGCAGCTTCTTGTTTTCAAGATTGGCTTTTTCTGATTTTTTAACTTCCATATTACTTGTGCTTTATTTCCATTTTGTCCGGTAAAGTTAGAAATAATAATTTTTATTTCATAACTTTTTTCTTTATATGTTGTAGATTTGCGGAAAATTTATAGCATGGTATCATTTTATTTTGAGGACACGAAGTTTGTCTTCAGGCAGAAAATCTTAACGCGCAAATGGCTTAAACTTGTGGCAGAGAGTGAGATATGTCGTCTCGGAGACATTTCTGTCATTTTCTGTTCCGACAATTATATCCTTGACATTAACCGGAAATATCTCGGTCATGATTATTTCACCGACATCATTACCTTTGATTACAGGGAAGGTGACAGGCTGTCCGGAGATTTGTTCATCAGTGTGGACAGTGTAGGGGAGAATGCCGTTGAATACGGTACTGAATTCAACGAGGAGCTGAACAGGGTGATTGTCCATGGTCTTCTTCATATCATAGGATATGACGACCATACCGATGAAGAGACCGCGGTCATGAGGGCCAAGGAAAATTATTATCTGTCACTGAGGGAATTGCTTTAGCGGAGATGAGCGGAGTCTTTTATGATATAATAGTAGTCGGCGGCGGACATGCCGGCTGCGAGGCCGCAATGGCCGCCGCACGCATGGGGTCTTCTGTGCTTCTTGTCACAATGGACATGGGGCGCTTTGCGCAGATGTCGTGCAATCCTGCGGTAGGGGGGATTGCAAAAGGGCAGATAGTCCGTGAGATTGATGCGCTCGGAGGATATACCGGAATTGTCACGGATGCTTCGACTCTCCAGTTCCGCATGCTAAACAGGTCGAAGGGGCCTGCCATGTGGAGTCCCCGCGCGCAATGTGATAAATTGCATTACAGCCTGAATTGGAGAAAATTGCTTGAAAGTAATTGTAAATTAGATATTTATCAAGATACTGCGGTTGATTTTATTTTTGATGGTTCCCGTATATCGGGCATTTGTACGACTACCGGAGCAATATTCAAATCTCAGGCACTTATCCTGACGGCTGGAACTTTCCTCGACGGCAGGCTTTTCATAGGAAAGCAGAGTTTTGAGGGAGGAAGGATAGGGGAGCTGTCTTCATATGGTCTGACTTCCCGTCTTGTTGAAATGGGCATAAGGACAGCAAGGATGAAGACGGGTACTCCACCGAGAATTGACATTTCGTCTGTAGACACATCAAGGCTCCCGGTCCAGACGGGGGATGCAGAGCCTGAAAAATTTTCTTATCTTCCGTATCTTTCGACTGCTCAGAACGGGACTCCGCAGATGCCTTGTTTCATTCTCCATACAAATGCCGAGGTACATGATATCCTGAAGTCCGGATTCAAGGATTCGCCTTTGTTTTCCGGAAAAATCAAAGGCATCGGTCCGAGGTATTGTCCGAGCATAGAAGACAAGCTCCGTACTTTTGCCGACAAGGATTCGCATCAGCTCTTCCTTGAGCCGGAAGGCAGAAGCACCGGAGAATACTATCTCCAGGGATTTTCGTCTTCACTTCCTCTGCAGGTTCAGCTGGATGCCATGCACAAGATAGAGGGCCTTGAAAATGCAAAGATTTTCAGACCTGCCTATGCGGTGGAATATGATTATTTTGACCCGACACAGCTTAAGCCTACCCTTGAGCTGAAGTCAATCGAAAATCTTTATTTTGCCGGTCAGATCAATGGTACGACCGGATATGAAGAGGCGGCTGCGCAAGGTCTGATGGCCGGTATCAACGCTCATCTCAAGATTCATGAACAGGAACCTTTTGTATTGAAGCGTGACCAGGCATACATAGGTGTGCTAATTGATGACCTTATAACAAAAGGCGTCGACGAACCATACAGGATGTTTACATCAAGGGCGGAGTACAGGATTCTACTCAGGCAGGACAATGCTGATTTCAGGCTGACACCTCTCTCCTTTAAAATAGGGCTTGCCGACAAGTTCAGATATGACTATACGATGAGAAAGTATGAATCGATATCAAAGATGAATACTTTCTTTGATGAAATATCCTTGCGTCCGGATACCATAAATGATTACTTGGAATCAGTCGGAACTGCCCCGCTTGTCTCTAAAAAGAAATTTTCAGATCTTGTCATAAGGCCGCAGGTAAAATTGAATGATATTTTTGGATTTGTTCCACGTGGAACTTTTCAAAAACATCAAATCGGTCTTGACGAGATTTTTTATAATCCATTTGATGAAATCTCCGGCGGCAAAAGTTACAGGGATATATTAAACGGAGTTTCAAATAATCCTGTATGTTCAGCATCTTCTTTGGATGATGCTCTTGCTGTTCTGAAGAGTAATGCGGATTATCCGTTGTCTGAAGTAGGGGAGACTGATATGGATGGCAGGATTTCGGAAATATATAAAAGGGAAATACTGGAATCCTGTGAAATATCCATTAAATATAAAGGATACATTGACAGGGAACAGAAGATTGCCGACAAGATAATGCGCCTTGAAAACCTGGCTATACCGGAAGGGTTTGACTTTGACAAAGTAGAGAGTCTTTCTATAGAATGCAGGCAGAAGCTGAAAAAATATTCCCCGAGAACCATTGCCCAGGCCTCGAGGATTTCAGGTGTTTCTCCTGCTGATGTGTCAGTGCTTCTTGTGTATTTCGGTCGCTGAATTGTCTTTGGTGCGGTTTTCGGATTACTTTCTTTTGACAAGTATGACGATTATTCTGAATAGTCCGTATCCGAATAGAATCCACCAGATGATTTTGTTCAGCAAAGGCATTTCTGAAACATCGGTCTTAAAATATCCGACATAGAGAAATATGCCGGAGAATACCATAATCATCAGAGGAAGCAGCATTTTTATCATCCAATGCATTCCTCTTTTTTTATTTTCCTGTGTTTCCATAATTATAATTGTTCCACGTGGAACTTTAAAGTTTTTTAAGAGAAAGTTTAATTATTGATTCAAGATTTGCTTCTGGATTTTCCTTTATTACTGCGGCTACTGCCTTGTTGACATTTGCCTTTGTGAAGCCGAGGAGTACCAGCGCTGTGACGGCTTCCTCAATGATTGCATTGTTCTGCCGGCTGAATATGGCGGATGAATCGTTTCCTTCTCCTTTGACAATTTTGTCTTTCAATTCCAGAATCAGTCGCTGGGCACTTTTTAGTCCGATGCCTTTTATGCTTTTTATCCTGTTGATGTCTTCGGCTATGATTGCATTTCTTATTTCTTCTGATGACATTGAGGACAGCATCATTCTTGCTGTGGCTGCTCCTATTCCGGATACTCCGATAAGCAGTCTGAAAAGTTCTCTTTCCTCTTTGGTTCCGAATCCATAATACAGTTCTTCGTCTTCGCGGAGGTAATGGTGAATATATACCTTTATGTTTTTCTGGTTTTCCAGCTGGCTGAATGTCTGCAGGGAAATCAGGATGTGATAACCGATTCCGCAGCATTCGACGGTCGCGTCAGTAGGGGAAAGGTCAACAAGTTCTCCTTTGATATATTCTATCATCTTGTCAGTTGATTAATTTCATTATTATCCATGTCCTGTATCATTGGGGCAAAAATAATAATAATCATTTTAAAAATCATTTGTACCGATGTCAACTCATTATTGTTTTTGTTAAATTTGCAGGCTCAATCAGTGATTGGTATCAATTTTTTGTTGATTATGGATGTATCGGAAGTAAGGCAGTTGTTCCCGGCTCTGGGGCGCCGCGTATACGGAAAGCCCCTTGTGTATTTTGACAATGCCGCAACTGTACAGCGTCCGCAACAGGTCATGGACGAGTGGCTGAGGATGACATCAGGCTGCAACGCCAATATTCACCGGGCGGTCCATATTCTTGCCGAGGAAGCTACTTCAGCCTATGAACAGGCAAGGGACTCGGTGGCGAAGTTCATCAATGCTCCGGACAGGAGCAGTATAATATTTACATCGGGGGTGACTGCGTCAATCAATCTTGTGGCATTTTCATTCGGGGAGGCTTTTGTTTCGGAAAATGATGAGGTGATTGTGACAGAAGAGGAGCATCATTCCAATATTGTCCCGTGGCAGATGATGTGCAGGAGGAAGAAGGCTGTCATGAAAGTTCTGCCTGTTGATGAAAACGGTCGTCTGAAAGTAGAGCTTCTTGAAGGTATGCTGACCGACAGGACGAGGATTGTTGCCGTGACGCATATTTCCAATGTACTCGGTATTGTCAATCCTGTAAAAGACATTGTCTCCGTATGCCACAGGCATAATGTCCCGGTGCTCGTCGACGGGGCGCAGGGTGTTGTGCACTGCAAGGTGGATGTCCGCGACCTCGGCTGCGATTTCTATGCCTTTTCAGGACATAAGATATATGCTGCCACCGGAACAGGTGTGCTTTACGGAAAGAAAAGTCTGCTTGATGCCATGCCTCCATATATGGGAGGAGGGGAGATGGTGGGCACTGTGAAGTTCAGCGGCACTACATATGCTCCGCTGCCTCAGAAATTTGAAGCCGGGACCCAGAATATTGCCGGCGTTGCCACTCTGACGCCAGCTCTTGCCTTGGCAGAAAAGTTGAATTCAGATTCAGCCCTTGGAGAGTATTCGGACAGTGTGCGGGATTTTCTGCTGGATTACTTCATGTCTGACGGCCGCATCCGTCTCTACGGTATTCCTGAGAAGGAGAAGACATGTCTTGATTGCGGGGCAGAGTCAGGAGAGAAAATACCTTTGTTTTCATTTTCTGTGAAAGGAGTGCATCATGAGGATCTTGCACTTCTGCTTGACAAGATGGGAGTGGCCGTAAGGTCCGGGCAGATGTGCGCCGAACCTCTCATGGACAGGTACGGCGTCACTGGAATGCTGCGGGCTTCGCTTGCTCCGTACAATACTATGGAGGAGGCTGAATATTTCGTGAAGTGCCTTGACAAGGCTATAAAAATGTTGGGTTAGCTGAAAATGGAAATAGGCTGAAAATAATGTCTGATAATATGGAAAAATCATTGAAAGATATTGAAAATGAAGTGATTGACGAGTTTTCAATGTATGATGAGTGGCTTGACAAATATGAGTACCTCATAGAACTCGGAAAATCCCTGAAAGACTACCCGGAGTCGGAAAAGACTGATGAAAAACTTATAAAAGGTTGTCAATCAAGAGTATGGCTTGACTGTAAGGTGGAAGGCGGCAGAATATTCTTCAATGCAGACAGTGATGCCATCATCACAAAGGGAATAATATCACTGCTTATAAAGATTTATTCAGGAAGGACTCCGGAAGAGATTCTGTCTTCGGATTTTTCGGTTGTGGACAAGATAGGGCTGAAGGAAAACCTGTCTCCGACAAGGGCAAACGGACTGGTGTCGATGATTGGCAAAATCCGTGAACTTGCAGCGCAATCCCTTTAGAAAAAGGCCGTATGCCTGAAAGGGCATCTTAAATTTTGAAAGAATGAACTTTGGACAGATGTTTTTCAGAAAGAAAGCAAAAAAGGAAGACAGCCCGGAAGAAAGGAATAATCAGGACGCAAAGGATAATCAGGACAGAAAGGAGAGGCTTATGGCTTTGGAAAGAGATATAATAATGGCATTGAGACAGGTATATGACCCGGAGATTCCTGTCAACATCTATGATTTGGGTCTTATATATGAACTGAAGGTCGACGAGGGGCACAATGTATATATACAGATGACTCTCACTGCCCCCAATTGTCCGATGGCTGACTATGTGGTGGATGCGGTCAGGGCTGCTGTAGAGGATGTGCCGGGAGTCGTGAGCGCAAAGATAGAACTTGTGTTCGAGCCTGTATGGGACAAGAGCAGGATGTCTGAAGAGGCTCTCGTCGAGCTGGGTCTTGATGAATAGTCTCAAAACGGATGAATATTTCCAATGACTGGCTTTGACCGTTTTCTGCCTGATATGGAAAGGACATGCAAAGAGGTATACTTCTCTCTTGGGGCGAACATCGGAAACAGGAGGCAGAATATGGAGGCTGCAATAAGAATGATGTCCGCTGCATTCGGAAGAGGGTATGAAAGGATATCCTCTTTCGTAGAGACGGACCCGTGGGGATTTGAGAGCGAGGACAAGTTTCTCAATTGTGTTGTCGTCTATAGCCTTGACATGCCGTGCCGGGAAATACTCGGTGTCTGCAAGGCCATTGAATCAAGACTTGGCAGGGATGTATCTGAACCTAAGTTCGATGAAGGCGGAAAGCGGATATATGAATCGAGAGCCATTGACATTGACATACTTTTCTGCGGGGAGGAGACTGTGGATGAACCTGATCTGAAAGTTCCTCATCATCTGATGAGGGAGAGGGACTTCGTGATGGTGCCATTGAGGGAAGTTGCAGACGGAAGTATAGTTTCGCATTTCCCGGAGATTTTTTATTGAGCGGACTTCCGGTGTTGATTAAATTAGTATTTTTGCACTTCTGATTTCATGCCGGCGGACAATGCCGTGACAAATGGAAACAATAAATTAACAGTATATTATGACACAGGATGAACTTTTCAAGACTCTGGTCGCACACTGCAAGGAATATGGGTTCATATTTCCTTCAAGCGAAATTTATGACGGGCTTGCGGCAGTCTATGACTACGGCCAGATGGGTGTGGAACTGAAGAACAACATCAAGAGGTACTGGTGGGAAGCAATGGTAAGGCTTCATGAAAATATAGTCGGCATCGATTCCTGTATTTTCATGCATCCGAAGATATGGGAAGCTTCGGGCCATGTCGGAGCGTTCAATGACCCTCTGATTGACAACAAGGACTCCAAGAAGAGATACCGTGCCGATGTCCTCATAGAGGATTATATAGCGAAGCTTGAGGAGAAGGTAAAGAAGGAGGTTGAGAAAGGCCGCAGGAAATTCGGGGAGACTTTCGATGAGGAGAAATTCCTTGAGACAAATCCGAATGTGCTCCGCCACAAGGCAAAAATCGACGAGGTGCGCAGGAGGATGAATGAGGCCCTCAATGCCAATGACCTTGCTGAGCTCCGCCAGATCATCATCGACTGCGAGATTGTGTGCCCTATATCCGGGACCAAGAACTGGACTGAAGTCCGTCAGTTCAACCTGATGTTCAGCACCCAGCTCGGAAACACTTCCGATGATACCAATGTCATCTATCTCCGTCCTGAGACTGCGCAGGGTATCTTCGTCAATTACCTCAATGTGCAGAAGACAGGGCGCATGAAGATTCCTTTCGGAATAGCGCAGATAGGAAAGGCTTTCAGAAACGAGATTGTGGCCCGCCAGTTCATCTTCAGGATGAGGGAATTCGAGCAGATGGAAATGCAGTTCTTCATCAAGCCGGGTACTGAGCTCGACTGGTTCAAAACATGGAAACAGAACCGTCTCGCATGGCACGAGGCCCTCGGGATGGGCGACGGCAACTACCGTTTCCACGACCATGAGAAGCTTGCACATTATGCCAATGCGGCGACTGACATAGAATTCAATTTTCCGTTCGGGTTCAAGGAACTCGAGGGCATACATTCAAGGACTGACTTCGACCTCGGGAACCACCAGAAATTCTCAGGAAAGAAGATCCAGTACTTTGACCCTGAAAGCGGCGAAAGCTATACCCCGTATGTCATCGAGACTTCAATCGGAGTTGACAGGATGGTGCTTGCAGTCCTCTCGAATTCATATCATGAGGAGCAGCTTGAGAACGGCGAAAGCAGGGTAGTGCTCAGCATTCCGGCTCCGCTTGCCCCGGTGAAGGTGGCTGTGCTTCCTCTCATCAAGAAAGACGGGCTTCCTGAGCTTGCCCAGACCGTCATGGATGAACTGAAATATGACTTCAACTGCCAGTATGACGAGAAGGACAGCATCGGCAAGAGATACCGCCGTCAGGATGCCATCGGCACGCCGTTCTGCGTCACTGTAGACCATGACTCCCTCAACGACCATTGCGTGACTGTGCGCGACCGCGACACCATGACCCAGGAAAGGGTGAAGATTGAGGATCTGCACAAGCTCATCAATGACCGCGTGAGCATGACTTCTCTTCTGAAGAAACTGAAATAGGAAATCGGATATATCCAAACGAGGGCGTGTCAAAAGCAAGACACGCCCTCTCTTTTTAGTTTCTGTTATGGCCGGTGGACAGCATTTTGGGTCTCCACCGGGCGCGCTGTCACCAACAAAAATGTTAATCATACCTGAATCAATTGGCAATCATTAATTTATATTTGGCAAGCCTATCTTATAAGCAGATTCTTGTTTTGTAATTGAATCATTTTTCTGTAATTTTGAATTCAGAACGAACTTATTACAAATTCAATATCTATAGCAATGAAAAAATTCTTTGTTTATGCTTCCCTCCTTGTGATTGGGGGGGGAATTGTCCTGACAGGGTGTAAGAAAGAACCTGCAGGACCGGACCAGGGGCAGAATCCGCCGGCTGCCGAAGAGACGGACTTTGCATTTGAGACAGTTGAACTTACCCAGGGTTCATTCGGCGTGAAGATTTCTCCTGAGGATGAAAACATGACCTATTATTTCGGTCTGATGTCCAAGGATGACTACGAGGCTAATTTTGAAGACGGAGAGGCACTCCAGCAATACAATCTCGAATATTTCAAACAGTATGCCGCTTCTCAAGGCATTTCCCTTGACCAGCTTCTCATCGAGTCTCTGATGAGAGGGGAGCAGGAGTACATTTATTATGAGCTTGCTCCTGCCGCAGACTATATCTTCTATGCATACGGACTTTCGACTGAAGGAGAAAGCCTGACTTCGGTAAATGAATATGAATTCAGGGCTCCGGCGGTGGAATTCATGGACACAGACTTCACCATCACGGCCACCGATGTGACCTCAAGCTCGTTTACTGTCAATGTCAGGCCTTCTGACGATGAATGCTTCTATTTCTATGATGTGATGCCTGCTGCCACTTATGAGGAATATTGCGGCAGTAACCCGGCCAATGTCCCTGCCTTTGTGGAGCAGTATCTTGCGGCGACATATGAGTCATATTATCAGGATGAGTATTCTGTCCCTCAGTTCGTGGCAGGGGTGACAGTCCGCGGCGAGTCTTCAGACAGCGAGTCATATATCAATCTTGATGCGGAGAGCGCATATTATGTTTTCGCAGTCGGCGTGGCCAATGACATGACTGCATATACGGACGCTGCGGTGATTGAAGTGGTGACTTCGGAGACTCCGAAGAATGAATATGAGGTCATCCGTAGCAATGCTTCCGATGTGACATTTACTGCGACGATTTCCGCAGCACAGGACGAGAATTTCGCAGTGATGCTGGAAAGGTCGGTGTATTTCTCCGATACGGATACTGATGCTGATATCATAAGAGCACTTTATACTGCCAATGGTGAAGACATCTCTGAATACATCCATTCAAGGTCAGCCAATGTGGAGTTCACCCGTCTGATTCCGGATGAGGACTATCTGCTCCTCATCTTCGCATGTTCTCCGGACGGGTCGCCAAAGCTTGACGAAAGCAAGGTCAACCTTATGAAGGTTCCCGTACACACTGCCGGGGCTCTGATGTCTGATGCAGACTTCAGCATCTACATGTACGATGTGGCCAAGACATCAGCTACGGTCAATGTGGACGCTTCGTCAGGATATGATGATGAGACATATCTGTTCAACTATATGACAGCAGATGAATATGCGTCGATTGAAAGCCAGGTAGACTACTTCGGAGGTACTGTGGATGAATATCTGCAGGAAGATATGAATGAGTTCATTGATGCGAGCCTCGAAGAATGGAACGACAGTCATTCCGCAGCTTCGCAGATGGACCGGAAGGAATTCCTCTCAAGGAGTCTGCTGGAAGGAGTGGGAATGTTTGCGGAGTATGAACTCACTGACCTTGAGCCTGGTACAGGATATGTCGTATATCTGTTCGGAATGAAGGCCGACGGTACATTCACAACATCCGCAGTCACTGAAGAATTTACAACTGTTGCAGACGCCGCAAGTCTCGCTACATTGAGTCTGGAAGTGGCAGCTACGGATTTCTTTGAGACAAGTTCAACAATGTACGGAATCTGGGGTTTTCCGGGCGGCTCCAAGGACAAATATTATGTCAAGACATTCATTGACAATGACGAATGGGCAGGAAAGCCTGCCTCAGAGCTTGCTCAGCTTCTCCAGAAGGAAGGAATCGGCTATAAATTCTCAAGCCAGACACCTATAACAGTGAACTGGGGCAGCATCTGGTATGCGTATGCCGTATGCTATGATACAAACGGAATACCTACTGACGTGTACAAGATAGTCTATGCTGTGCCGGAGACCGGAGAGGGCGGACTGAATTCCGACTCTATTGACTTTGATTTGATCGTGGTCTCTGATTCAGCATCCTCAGAAGGGGCCTCGCTTTCGGTCAATGCCGAGGGACTTCTCAGTCCGTCGGCAGGCAGGTCCGCTTCGGCATTCGAAATGAAGCCTGTTGATGCCGCCCGTCTTCATGAGCTGCTCCTGCGTCAGGCAATGATGAATGACAGTAATCAGACACACTGACGGCAATGAGAAAGACATTGTATTTCATAATGGCTGTTGCCGCAGCGGCCGGTGTACTGGCCGGCTGCGGCAAGGAGCCGTTGCCTGACAGTGGTGGAAACGGCTCGGGGACAGGAGAGCCCGACACGGACAATCCTGCAGTTGAGGAGCCTGTGTATTCCATAGGCGACTGGTACGAGAAGGGCTTTCTGAAGGGAGTGGTCTTCAATGTGGACGAGACAGGTGAGCATGGCTATATCATGGCCACGGATGAGATTGTGACAGTATGGTCATATGTCAACGAAAATGTCATGTACGGGATGCCTGCACCCAACGGGGACTACAACTGTGCCCTTATCCGGGAAATGGATAACTGGAACGATAATTATCCTGGATTCGCCTGGGCGGACAGCAAGAATGTGCTCGGGCTGAACAACTGGTATGTGCCGTCAAGCCAGGAGATGGCTCTGATATATGCGGCATTCAAGGGACATGTGCCAGACGGTGCGGAAGATGAGAATGCGATCGTCTCATCACGGGCCGAAGGCAGCTCCGGAATGACAGAGGAAGAGTGCATGGCATGGTTCAACTCCTGCCTGACTTCCCATGGCGGAGTTCCGCTTGACGATGTCCTGTACTGGACTTCAGGAGAGTTAGGGCCACAGATAGCATATGCATTCGACATGGCTACCGGTACCAATACTCTTGAACAGGAGAAAATCTACAAGACCAAAGAATACCCTTTCAGGGCAATCAGCAGGTTCTGATTCAGCCGGGATATAATAATACTGAACAAACATGAAAAAAATATTTTTGCTGATGGCATCGGCGGCGATGGCGTTTGCCTGCTCCGATGTTGATCCGGACGCACCGGAGACACCCGGGGAGCAGACTGGAGACGGTGAGCCTGCGGCTCCTGAAGTAATATTTTCAGACATTACCTCTACATCTTTCACTGCTTCATGGAAAGAGGTCAGCGGAGCTGACGGATACCGCTATGAAGTCACATTTGTCGAGGACGGGGCGACTGTGACTGTTGCATTTGAAAATATTGAGGAAACATCGTTTGCGCTCTCGTCCCTGCAGCCTGCCGTGGAGTACAAGGTGAGGGTGGCCGCCCGTGCGGAAGGAAAGACTTCCAGAAACTGGTTTGAGGGCAGCGTGACTACGGCAGGCGGCTCTGACATGTCCTTTACGGTCATTCCGGTCGAAAAATATTCATCAGACGGATATGTCTATCCTCATGCAATGGTAGAGACATCCGTCGAAGATGTGTATTATTGGGTAAGTGCCGTACCAGTAGAAAGCATGGCCGAAGCCCGGGCATGGATTCAGGAAGACATACAGTATTATACCGATTATTATGGAGTAGGCTGGGATGAGCTTGTGGAGGCAGGGCTGATCATGAACGGGACGGCAGAATCCCCCGGATTCAATTTCACCAACTACGGGGACTTCTGCTTTGCGGCAGTTCCTGTCAGCAACACCCTGTCAGGAATAACCGTATCGTCTGATGTGTATTTCAGTCATCAGTTCTTTGCAGCATCCCTGCAGTCCGCGATATCTTTCCCCGCTGAAAAGGATGACTATATCGGCGAGTGGACTCTTGTCACTTCCGCTACCCTCAGGTCCGAAGGCGGATATTTTGTTGAAGACAAGGGAGAAATCTTCAATGTGACGATTTCCGCTGCGGCGGACGGAGCCCTTGAGATGAGGGGCTGGGGAGGAAGCCGCAACAAATATTCATCAAGCCCCCTCAGGCTCGGCTATGCTGATGACGGCGACGGATACGGGGCATTCACTATCACGCTGCCCCAGACAATCACAACCGATTCCGGGGTGGAGTGGCAGTATTATTCATGGTGCACATTCTACGGAGGAGCCACAGATGTGACTTATTTCCCGTTTGACGAAACATACGGGGAGCAGATACCTCTTGCCGAAGGCTTCAGCGGCTTTGCGGCCAATCTCAACAGGACTGTCATCAAGATATTCGGAAAGCAGTTCACAGCCTCGGACGGCACGGGCTTCCTTATCACGGCCCTCTGGCCATACGGCACGGATGCTTCCGGAGAAGGCGTGTATCTGAACGGGGAACATTCTGAGCCGGTCGAGATGTATTATCTTGTCAGGAAGGATGTGGCGGAAGGCGATGTCCTTGAGATACCGGACAATCCAGCCTCTTCTTCCTCGCTACATTTTTCTGTACCTCAGGGGAGTGAGGCCGGTATGGGCCTTGAAGAACTTGTGGAAGGTGGACTGGTTGGGGAAATGAAGCCTGTTCACAATCTCTTTTATAGGAATATCTGAATATTTCAGCATGTTCTTGGCTTCCAATATGATATAAGTGTCGATCCATTCCGGGGCTGATTTCCCGGAAGCGGATTTGACCAGTCTTGAAAGATATTTAGGGGTGAGGCACAGCTTGTCTGCATAGAATGCCACACCCCTTTCTTGTGTATGGAACTCAGATACAAGGCTGATGAATTCGTTGAAGACAGCCTTGCTGCGGTCTGTTCCGGAAGTTTCAGTCCCGCATGAGCTTATGCTTCTCTCGATGACGCTGCCGAACAGGTAGAATGAGGAGGACAGCAGGGCCGCCATGCATTCTCTCTTGTATGTGAATGTGGAGCCGAGAATCTCAGATGCCATTTCTATGTATTTCTTTGCCGCCGTCTTTTCCTCTTCCGTGAGTGTAAAGCACGGGTTTTTCAGCAGCGCAAGGCTTTTTGACATCAGCTGCGGGACATTGAATTTGAGGCTTGACATATATTCCCGTGTCATTGCCATCACCATGAAATGAAGCTGTTCTTTCTGTGTCCCGTCGATTTCCGGTACAGTGATGATGTCTCCGGGAAAATCGATGAAAAGGGAGTTTTCACAGACTTCGAATTCTGCCAGGTTGATGGATATCCTGAAATGCCCCGAGATGCAGAAAAACATCAGGAAACCGTCGAATCTGCAAGGACGGACGAGCATTTCCAGACATTTGTCGTACCTGAGGTCAATTACACAGAAGTCGTCCCCCACGCTCATTCTGCTTGTGACTGGGAACATCTGCATGAATTCAGCCAGATTTACTGTGCGTACATCCGATTGTGCGATTTTGTGTGCCATATCCGTTGATGTTGTTCCGGCAGTTGCCTCCATTTCTTTGCCAAACCTGCGACAAAATTAGAAAATTCTACCTTTTGACAAATTTGAGGTTCAAACGGAATATAAATTTCATACGACGGGCATTTTTTTAGTATGCTTCCTCCGTCGCATCCGGAATCGGAATGACGGATTCCGGAAGATTTAAAATTTGGTCAAGAATGAAAAGAAAATCATTTGCTGCGGCATTCCTTCTCCTCCTGCCCCTTGCCCCTTCTGCGGCCGGGGCGGCTGAGGTGATGACTCTGCAGCAGTGCCGTGATTCTGCTGTAAGGAACAACATTTCTCTGAAGATGGCGCAGCAGAAGGTGACTCTGGCCGGCTATGACAGAAAAATAGCCATGGCGAATTATTTCCCCGGGATTTCCGTCACCGGGGCTTATATGTACAACAGCAGGAATCTCAGCCTGCTTTCTCAGGAGAAGTCGGACATGCTGACAGGTCTGGGAACCGGTATCCAGGGGTCCCTGCATTCCGGCCTGGAGAATCTGATGTCCGACCCGGTGTTTTCCGCCATCCTGCAGGAAAATCCTGGCATGATGAAGCTGATGGAGGAACTGATGTCGGCTGACATAGCATCTCCGGTCAATGCCATCGGCTCTGAAATCAACAGAGCCTTTGAGATGGACATCCATAATGTGTTTGCCGGGGCCGTTTCCCTGAGGCAGCCGGTCTTCGCCGGAGGAAAAATCATCAATGCCAACCGTCTGGCGAAGCTTGCCGAAGACCTTGCCCGGTCGCAGTATGATATTGAGTACAGGGCCGTCGTGTCGGAGGTTGACAATGCCTACTGGCAGATTGTCTCCATTTCCAACAAGAAGAGGCTCGCACAGGATTACGCCGACCTGCTGGGAATGATGCTGCATGATACCGAAGCTCTTGTAGCTGAGGGAATGGCGACCAGGGCCGACCTGCTGTCTGTAAAGGTCAGGGCCAATGAAGCCGACCTGCTGCTCACCAAGGCGGGCAACGGCCTTGTGCTTGCGAAGATGCTGCTGTGCCGGCTGTGCGGACTGCCTCTGGACACGGAGCTCGAGCTTGCGGACGAATGCCTTGACAAAGTACCGCTCCCGAGGATTGAAGGCAGGGTCGGAGAAGAAGAAATTTTTGCGTCGAGGCCGGAGATACGGAGTCTGGAGCTTGCCGCAAGGATTTATGACAGGAAAGCTGCCGTTGCCCGTGCCGACATGATGCCCAGGGTGGCTCTGACAGCAAATTATCTGCTCACAAACCCTAATATGTATCACGGCTACAGCAACAGCTTTGCGGGGATGTTCAATGTCGGAGTGGCCGTGGAAATACCTGTTTTCCACGGATGTGAGGCAATGCAGAAAGTACGCAGGGCGAAGGCGGAGTCTGTCATGGCGGACTGCATGCTCGAAGATGCGAAAAAGAAGATTGCCATGCAGGTGGAGCAGCTGCGCAGACAGGAAGACGAGGCCCTGGAGAAGCTGTGCATGGCGGAGAACAGCCTCGGATGCGCCGAGGAAAATCTGCGGGCGGCAACAGCCGGCTATGCCGAAGGCATGGTCCCTGCCAATACTCTGATGCAGGCGCAGACAGCGTGGATGCAGGCGCATTCTGAATATATCGATGCAGGAGTTGAGCTGCAGCTGCATGCCGTGGCTCTGGCTCTTGCCGAAGGAAGATGAATCTGAAATACAGGAAAAGAATGAAGATGGAAAAGACAAGGAAAAATTATAATCTGCTTATCGGAATCATTGCACTGCTGGCTGTAATTGCCGTGGTGGCTGTCACAGGCTATATTGTGTCAAAGCCGAAGCCTGCGGTAATCCAGGGGCAGGCGGAGGCCACGGAATACAGGGTGTCGGGAAAAGTACCGGGAAGAATAGTGAGGTTCTATGCAGACGAAGGGGATATGGTCTGCAAAGGCGATACTTTGGCTGAAATCGACAGCCCCGAGGTAAGGGCTAAGCTTGCACAGGCAATGGCCGTGAAATCTGCGGCGGAAGCACAGAAGGAAAAGGCTCTGGCAGGAGCAAGGCAGGAACAGATAGCCGGCGCATATGAATTATGGCAGCAGGCCCTGGCCAATGAGGAAATAATGGAAAAGTCGTTCAGCAGGGTGAGCCGCCTGTATGAACAGAATGTGGTCAGCGCCCAGAAATATGACGAGACCGAGGCAAGGTACAAGGCGGCAAAGGCGATGAGTGCGGCAGCCAAGTCCCAGTATGACATGGCTGCGGGCGGGGCGAGAAAAGAAGACAGAGACGCCGCAGCCGCCCTTGCAGAGCAGGCCGCCGGAGCCCTTGCCGAGGTCGAGTCTTATCTCGGCGAACTTTATCTCACTGCGCCTGCAGACGGGATCATTTCAGCCCGTTTCCCGAAGGCTGGAGAACTTGTGGGGCAGGGGGCTCCTGTAATGGCTGTCACAGACCTTGATGACATGTGGTTCACATTCAACATCAGGGAGGACATGCTCTGCGGGCTGAATATAGGAGATGAACTGACAGTCACCGTACCGGCCCTCGGCAATGCCTGTTACAGGACACGCGTCAGCCATATGAGTGTGCTGCAGTCTTATGCCACCTGGAGGGCCACAAAAGACACGGGCGGCTATGATGCAAGGACATTTGAAGTAAGGAGCGTGCCGGAAGAAAAGATTGATGGGCTTCTTCCCGGAATGACGGCAATAGCAATCGGCGGAGGAAGGGCGGCGCGATGAAAATTCTGTCAAATGTCCGGTCGGCGATGCGCAGGGAACTGCGCATCATGGTGCAGCGTCCGGTGTATCTTATGGCTTCTGTCGGGGTCATGACATTCTGCATGGTCTTTTTCAGTACATTTTTCAGGGAAGGAGTACCGCAGGACCTGCCGATAGGAGTGGTGGACCTTGACAATACTTCCCTGTCGAGGAATATGGTGAGGCAGATTGACGCCACCCAACTCGGGAAAACCATAGGATTCGGTTCATATGCCGAGGCCAGGGAGGCGATGCAGACAGGATGCATCTGCGCATTCTTCCTCATTCCGGACGGGATGTATGCAGATGTGCTTTCCGGAAGGCAGCCGGAGTTCACTTTCTATGTCAATTCCCTGTATATGGTGGGAGGGGCACTTGCCTACAAGGACCTTCTGATGATGTCCAACATGATTTCCGGAGGAATACAGAGGGAGGTGCTCCGCGGAATGGGGCTCGGCGATGAGGCTGCCATGGCGAGGATACAGCCTGTGGCTGTTGATTCCCACCAGATAGGCAATGCGGCAACGAGCTACAATGTATACCTTACCAACATGCTGGTTCCGGGAATACTTGAGATGACGGTGATTCTGATGACTGTATATGCCCTGTGTTCCGAGCTGAAATACGGGACTTCAAGGCATCTTCTTGAAAAATCCGGAGGCTCTATGACAGCCGCCATGACCGGGAAGCTGGCAGTCTATACTGTCCTGTTCACGGCAATGGGAATTGTCTGCGACATCTTCCTGTACCATTGGGCGGGATTCCCTCTGAAAGGTTCCATATGGAACATGTTCCTTGCCACATTCCTTATGATATTGGCCAGTGAAGCGGTGGGATTCTTCATAGCCGGAACCCTGCCTGTTCTCCGGATTGCCCTCAGCATAGCGGCACTCTTCAGCACTCTGGCGTTGTCCCTGACCGGATTTACATTTCCTGTCGAGGCCTTGCCGCCGGCTGTCCGCGGACTGTCCGTCCTGTTCCCACTCAGGCATTATTATCTGATTTATGTGCAGGAAACC
Organism: Candidatus Cryptobacteroides gallistercoris; assembly: GCA_017694835.1. GTDB lineage: Bacteria > Bacteroidota > Bacteroidia > Bacteroidales > UBA932 > Cryptobacteroides > Cryptobacteroides gallistercoris. The sequence continues at coordinate 71,371 of JADIMJ010000065.1, read as the reverse complement.
ATATTCGGGAGCGGCTTCACAGGCTGGTATTTCCAGGCAATATGCCTGCTTCTTTTCCTGCTTCTGCCTCTGCCTGTGTACGCGAGGCTCCGGGCGGCTTATGTAAACCAGAATTTTCCCCGCAACTGAATTTCTTGTATCAAGACATCACAAGACATCATGAAAAGATATATTGAGGCATGGATTAAAGACTGGATGCTGATTTTTTCCAGGGAACTGCGCCATATATTCAGCGACGGCGGCGTCATGGTAATATTTTTCCTTGCCGGGCTCGTCTATCCTCTGCTATACGGCATCATCTACCACAACGGGACGGTCGATGACATGCCTGTGGCTGTGATTGATGCCTCAGGCAGCGCTGCCGGCAGGGAATTCATCAGAAAACTGGATGCGACAAGGGAGCTTGCGGTGACCCGCAGCTGTCATGCAATGGCTGAGGCGGAAAAGCTGATGCAGGAGAGGGAAGTGCATGGAATCGTGCTGATTCCGGAGGATTTTGACCTCTGTCTTGCAGAAGGCAGGCAGGCCCATGTCTCCACATATGCCGACATGAGCAGCTTCCTGTATTACAAGAATCTTTCCATGGGAGTGAACAATGTGATGCTCGACAGCATGAGGGAAATGTCTCCGCTCCCGCAGCCAGTCCTGTATGAAGCGTCGATGCCGTACAACAGGACTTTCTCCTATACGCTGTTTTTCCTGTCGGCAGTTCTGCTCATCGTCATCCAGCAGACCATGTTCTACGGCATATCAATGCTGACGGGTACCATGAGGGAGGAAAACCGCAGCTTTGCCGTTCTCTCAGACACGCTGAAAGGGAGGGGCATATCAAGGACTGTAATGGGCAGGGGAGCGGCATACTGGCTCCTGTATATGGCAATAGGGATATATGTTGCCGTGATTGTGCCGGCTGTCGTGGGGTTGCCCCGCAACTGCAGCTTCGGCAGCATCATTGTCCTGCTGCTGTTCTATGTCACCGCCTGCACTGTGTTCAGCTTTACCTTCAGTTCATTTGTGCGTCACAGGGAAACTGTGTTCGTCCTGTTTCTTTTCATGTCGCCGGTATGCCTGTTCCTGACAGGCTTTGCGTGGCCGCAGAGCAATTTTCCCCGGGTGTGGGAGGCTTTTTCGTGGATTTTTCCGTCCACATTTGCCGTAAGGGCATTCATCAACATGAATACTGCCGGCGCAAGCCTTGGCATGGCCGGCAGTCAGATTGCTGCTCTGTCCGTACAGATTATAGTCTATTATTTCCTGTCCTGTACGGCCGTTTTCATTGAACTTTTGCCATCTCGAAGCCTATCTTCAGCCCGTCAAACTGGCTTGTCAGCTGCGACAGGCTCTTCAGCATCGAATTGTCGGAAGTGGAGGATATTTTTCCGATGAATTCAAGGATTTTGTCGGCATTGAAGAGGAATTCCGTCTTTTCAGTCCCTATGGATACTGTCGCCTTGAGGGTGAAGAGGTCGAATTTTTCGCTTCTGCCGTATTTCAGACCGATGGTTTTGCCGTCTTCTCCACTGGTTACGGACCAGGTGCCTTTGAGCTGCTGTTTCAGGAAAGTATTGGTGAAGGTGCTGTCGGCATTGAAGGTATAGCTGAATGCGCCTTCTTTCAGGCCTATTTTCTGAAGATATTCGTCTAGCTTTTCTTCAATCTGTGAAGATGCCAGTGTTGAGGCTGCTCCTGCAAGCAGGTTGTCGCTCGTGAATTTCACTGCAGCCCCCTTGTACTGCCAGGAGCCGCAGATGTCTGCCTGCAGAATGTCGGCGCCGAGACCTTCGGCAACTCCGCTGATGACATCCTGCACCTGTTCATTGCCGAGCAGGTCTTTTCCTTTGTTCAGCAGGTCTTTGAAAGATTGTGCAGATGCCGTCCGGCATGTCGCTGAAGCCAATGCCGTGAGGACGGCGGCAATCAAGATAATCTTTTTCATATCAGTATCGGTTTATTTGTCCGTGCAATTGTCATTCCTGTTCCGTCTGTTTCCATCCCTGGGCCTTTATCGGGAACTCCACTCCGTCCGGAGTTACTGCCGTCTGTCCCACTTCCGGCTTCGCAAGGTGCCCGATGACATCATAGACCTGGAAGTCCCGGCGGAATTTCTCGTGCTGTCCTATCGGAATTGTGAACAGCAGCCGGCAGTCTTCGCCTCCGTTCATGGCCACAGACATCGGGTCTACATTGAATTCCTTGGCGACATCGAACATTTTTCCCGGGAACGGAATCTTGTCCACATATATTTTGACTCCGAATCCGCTGTCACGGGACAGCCGTTTGACAGCATCTCCAAGGCCGCGGGTGACTAAATATCCGTAGGACGGGATGATTCCTGTATCTTCAAGCTGCTCCACTGTCCCGGGGTTGATTTCCGGCTTCAGGTAGGCCCCTATGAGATGCCTGTAGTCGTCCAGCTTCGGCTGGTTGCGGTCATCCTTTGTGGCGGAGAATTTCTTTTTCTCCCTTTCCAGCACCTGCATACCCATGAATGCTCCTCCAAGATTGCCGGAAATGCATATCAGGTCCATGCTTTTGGCCGGCATCCTTCTCCTTGCCGTGAGGTTTGAAGTGAATCCTGTCCCCGACACGGAAATGCACAGGCCGTTCCGGGACGGGACAAGGTCCAGTGAAAGTCTCTTCACCCGGTGCTCCTTTGCTGCCGCTGCCATGCCTTCCCATATTTCTTTCGTCTGCCCGAAGTCGAGCTTTGCGGAAAGTCCCAGTACGACGGAAATGGAAGCCGGCTTGGCCATTGATGCATAGAGTTCTCCGATGACGGAGATTACGCTCTTGTATCCCAGATGTTTCAGAGGAAAATACACAAGGTCGAAGTCTATGCCTTCAAGCAGAAGGCGGGATGCAGTCACTGCAAGGTCCCCCTTTGAGGCAGCCTCTGCTCCGCTGCAGTCCCACGGGCGGTATCCGGTCCCGTCAAAAAGTTTTTCGATGGCCTCGATACGGCCTATTTCAGAGAATTTTTCTTCCTGCATAGTATGTCGGTTGTTTCTGTTTTTCCTGATTCATTCCCCGGCCCGGAGATTATACACAAAAATACAAATTTTGAATATCATCTGAAAATTCCTAATTTTGAGAGATGTGAAAAATCCGCTGATTTTGATCTGACATTGTCAGACCTGTTGATTCGGACGGACCATATCGGGAAATCGGACATACCATATCAGGGAAATGGAATATAAACATGAAAATATAATATCACTATGGCAACAGTAAACTTCAAAGGTTCTCCTGTCGAACTGTCCGGAGAACTTCCAAAGGTAGGGGAGGAGGCTCCCAAGTTCGGCGGTGTAAAAGGTGACCTTACGACTGTGCATCTTCCTGAATTGCGCGGGAAAAAGGTGCTTATAAATATTTTCCCGAGTCTTGACACTCCGGTGTGCGCTGCATCCGTGAGAAAATTCAACAGAGAGGCTTCTTCCCTTGAAAATACAGTGGTCCTCTGCGTGTCAAAGGACTTGCCTTTCGCCCAGTCAAGGTTCTGTGCTGCCGAAGGACTTGAAGATGTAGTTCCTCTTTCAGTGTTCAGATGCCGTCATTTTGACGAAAGGTACGGCCTCACCATGACTGAAGGCCCGCTCAAGGGACTTCTTGCAAGGGCCGTCATCATAGTTGATGAAAAGGGGACAATTGTCTATGAGCAGCTTGTTCCGGAAGTGACGGATGAACCCGACTATGATGCCGCCCTGAATATCCTCCGTGACCCGGATGCACCGGAGAACTACAGGATGAGTCCTGATGCCCTGAAATGAGATAAAACAAAAATCGATATACAATGAAAAAATTTCTGCTTGCGACACTCTTGTCGGTGGCTGCATTGTTGTCACCGGCGGCTTCATCCCTTACGGGACTCATGGCACAGTCCGGGGAAGATTCATCCCTGAGGGTAGTTTCGTTCAATATCCGCAACGGCGAGGCCAATGACGGGACCAATTCCTGGATATACCGTTATCCGGCATCGGTGCTCATGGTGCGGGAAATACGGCCGGACATTATGGGGCTGCAGGAGGCTTATGAATATCAGGTCAATTTTCTTGCCGAGAATCTCCGGGACTACAAATGCGTCGGAGTAGGGCGCGAAGACGGAAAGCATGAAGGTGAGCACATGTCCATCTTCTACAACAAGAAGACAGTTTCCCTGAAGAAATGGGGGACTTTCTGGCTTTCCGAGACTCCTGACGAGCCTTCTCTCGGCTGGGACGGGGCATGCCGCAGGACTGCGACATGGGCTCTGATGAAAGACAAGAGAACCGGGCACAAGTTCATCTATGTCAATACACATCTTGACCATGTCGGCAAGGCAGCGCAGCGCAACGGTCTTAACCTGATTATGGAGAAGGTGGCGGAACTGAATACTGACAATCTGCCGGTAGTCCTTACGGGGGACTTCAATGTGGAGCCCGATGACAGCATCCTGGAAGCCCTGGACGGGAAGATGACCAGCGCAAGGGACGTTGCCGTCAAGACTGACAGGCACGGTACATACAATGACTGGGGAAAAGCCTCGTCAGTCATTGACTACATATATTTTACAGGATTTTCATCCTGCCCTGAATTCAGGACTGTCACAGAGAAATTCGGCGACTGGCAGTTTGTCTCGGACCATTATCCTGTGACAGCCGTCCTGATATTCTGATGTCATCTGGTTACCAGCTGGATGGCGATGCCTATGCTTTCCAGCTGGTTCATAAGCTGCTGGGTGATGGTGACCTGGAATTTTCTTGACAGAAAGTCTATCTTGAAATGAGTCTGCGGGTCATGCAGAGTCATGGTCAGGGGTATGCTGCCCTTGTTCCTTTTGATGATATTCACAAGGCTTTCCCTGAACTCTCCGGTCAGCATTGTCGTGGAGATGCTTAGTTTCAAGCTTTTTACATAAGTCTCCGCAACATTGCCCAAATGAATTATGTTCTTTATCCTGAAGCCGAAAGGCGGGTCTCCCTTTGCTTTCCTTTCTTCCTCGGACCTCGGATAAAGTTCTTCAATACGGCCTTCTATGAATACAGCCGAGTTCTCCTCCAGCTGCTTCTTTATGTCATCGCAGGCCTTTCCGTAGACCGACAGCTCATAGCTTCCGTCGAAGTCTTCTATTGTTGCCCGGAAAAACGGTTTCCCGAACTTGCTGGTCCCCGAACTTACAGAAGTTATGAAGCCTCCGATTTTCGCATTGGCAGGGGCTTTCTTTTCAAAGCATTCTTCTATCAGGGACTTGAGCGAGTCAAGGCGCACGGAAGTGAAATGGTTCAGCTCAAATGCATATTTGTCGAGCGGATGCGAGGACAGATACATGCCCACGAGTTCCTTTTCCTGATGCAGAAGGTCCAGAGTGTTCTCTTCTCCGGTCATTTCAGGCATCTCGGGCCGCTGCGGCTTCATCTCCTCTGCATCCCCGAACAGGGAAACGGCCTCTTCCATGGCATCTTTCCTGTAAAGTTCGGCATATTTGACAAGCGCATCAAGGAATGCGTCCCCGGAGCCTGTCGGCTTTGTATACTGGCTTCTCTTGTATCCGAAGCTGTCGAATGCGCCTGAATACAGAAGGGAATCATATGCTTTTCTGTTGACCGTGCCTGCCATTCTTTCGGCGAAATCAAATATATCCCTGAACATTCCGTGCTCCTCCCTTTCCTTCAGGATAGCGGTCACTATATTGTCCCCGAAACCCTTGATGCCTCCGAGCCCGAACCGGATGTTTCCGGCCTTGTTGACCGTAAAGCGGGCGTCACTTTCATTTATGTCCGGATTCAGGACCTTTATCCTGGATTTCTTGGCGTCATCCATGATTTTCTTAATCTCGTCCATGTTGGAGAGATTCTTGCTCAGGTTGGCGGCCTGGAATTCTGCCGGATAGTGGGCCTTCAGATAGCCTGTCTGGTAGCTGACCCAGGCGTAGCAAGTGGCGTGGGACTTGTTGAAGGCATACTGGGCGAATTTTCTCCAGTCATTCCAGATTTTCTTCAGGACCTTTTCGGGATGGCCGTTGGATTTTCCACCCTTGAGGAACTTGTCCCTGAGGGACTCAAGAACATCCAGCTGCTTCTTTCCCATGGCCTTGCGGAGCTTGTCCGCTTCGCCTTTCGTGAATCCGGCAAGCTTCTGCGACAGGAGCATGACCTGCTCCTGATAGACTGTGATGCCGTATGTATCCTGAAGGTACTCTTCCATTTCAGGAAGGTCATAAGTGATTTCTTCCCTTCCCTGCTTCCTGTCTACGAATGAAGGGATGTAGTCCATAGGACCCGGCCTGTACAGGGCATTCATGGCTATCAGGTCCTCGAATCTCGTGGGCTCAAGTTTCTGGAGCCATTGCTTCATGCCTTCGGACTCGAACTGGAACACGCTCGTGGTGTCGCCACGGCTGTAGAGCTCATATGTGAGGGGGTCGTCTATAGGGATTTTTTCAATGTCAATCACAATGCCGTGCCTTTTCCTGATATTCTCGATGCATTCCTTTATGATTGACAGGGTGCGCAGCCCGAGAAAGTCCATCTTGAGCATTCCGACATCCTCGATGAAGCACCCCTCGTACTGGGATACCCAGACATCCTCCCCGGTGGCTTTGTCTGATGCTATGCTTATCGGAATATAGTCGGTGAGGTCGCCGCGTCCGATTATCATCGCACAGGCATGGACTCCAGTCTGGCGGACGCAGCCTTCCAGCTGCAGGGCATAATTCAGGACTTCGCGGGTAAGGTCCGATCCGTTCTCAAATTCATTGCGGAGTTCAGGGATGAACTTTATGCTGTTCTTGAGAGTCGGCTTGAAATCCTTGTCATCTTCTCCTTTCCTGAATCTTTTCCTTACCTTGATTTTCTGTCCTTCATGTTCAGGGTCAGGAATTTCTTCTTCTTTTTCTATTATTTTGAAGCCTTTTTTCCTGTCCTCCTCAGAAAGTTCTTCATCGTCTTCCATCGGCATTTCCATCGGCACCTTAACCTTGATGGGCCTGTCGGGAATCATCTTGGTAAGCCTGTTGGATTCTTCCATCGGCATGTTGCTGACCCTCCCGACATCCTTTATGGCCATCTTTGCCGCCATTGTGCCGAAAGTCACGACATGTGAGATGTGGTCCTTGCCGTATGTGTCCTCCACATATTTGAACACGCGGTATCGTCCGTCGTCATCGAAGTCGATGTCAATATCAGGCATTGAAATTCGGTCCGGATTCAGGAAACGCTCGAAGAGGAGCTGATATTTGATCGGGTCGATATTCGTGATGCCAAGGCAGTAGGCTACGGCAGAGCCGGCAGCGGATCCTCTTCCAGGACCTACGGATATCCCGTTCCTCCGTGCTGCCGCAATGAAGTCCTGAACGATGAGGAAGTAGTCCGGGAACCCCATTCTGCAGATTGTCTTCAGTTCAAAGTCAATTCGTTCTGCCTGTTCGGCGTTGAGCTCCCCATATCTCCGGGCTGCCCCTTCATAGCACAGGTGGCACAGATAGGCGACGGAATGCGTGAAGCCTTCGCCCCTGTCGTTCCCGTCTTTGTCGCATCTTCCCGCATCTATTACATCCTTGTATTTTTCAAGATGACTGTCAATGTCGTTCATGAATTCAGGGTCAATCTTGAATACAGGCAGGACATGTCCCCTGTCAATGGAATACGTTTCAATCTTGTCGCAGACTTCAAGGGTGTTTGACAGGAATTCAGGATGGTCAGGGAACAGGGCGGCCATCTCCTCTTCGCTCTTGAGGTATTCCTGCTGTGTATATCTGAGCCTTTTTTCGTCTGAAAGATATGCGTTTGTGGTCAGGCAGATGAGCCTGTCGTGCGCCGGGCCGTCCTCCTTGCGGACAAAGTGGGCGTCATTGGTGGCCACAATCTTGACACCGGTCTTCTTCGCCAGTTCAATGATGCCGGCAAGCGCGATTTTCTGCCTTTCCCATACTTCCTGTGACTGGTTCGGCACTTCAGTGCGATGCAGCTGCACTTCAAGGTAGTAGTCGTCCCCGAATACTTTCTTATGCCATTCTATGGCCTTTTCTGCTGCCGCAAGGTCTCCGTCAATTATATTCCTCGGCACTTCTCCGGCGATGCAGGCGGAGCAGCATATCAGGTCCTTGGAGTATTTTTCAATCACCTCGTGGCTGACCCTAGGCTTATAGTACATGCCCTCAATGTGTCCCGCAGACACAATTTTCATGAGATTCCTGTAGCCGTTGTAATTCTTGGCTAGAAGGATGAGATGGTAATATTCCTTGTGGTCCTTGTCCTTCAGCCTGTGGTCATAATGTCTTGTCACATATATCTCGCATCCGATGATGGGCTTTACGGAAGGATGCTTTTTCGCGAATTTGAAAAATTCCTTGACTCCGTACATGTTTCCGTGGTCTGTGATGGCGAGACCCGGCATCCCGAGCTCTTCGGCCCTGTTGAAGAGATTCTCGATTGATGACTGGCCGTCGAGGATGGAGTATTGCGTATGGACATGAAGGTGGACGAACGACATGGCTGTGCGGTATTTTTTTTCGGGTGATTTCACTTGCTTCCGGAGTTCCGGGGAAAGACAAAGATACTGAAAATAGACGGGCGGTCAACATAAAGTTTTCAACAGGATGCGCCGACAGGATGCCGCCCCGTGCAGAGGACATGCCATGTGATGTCATGCAGCAGAACGGCATAATGACATCTCATGAAACGGAATGCGGAGATGTCATGGGTCCGAATAAAAAAAAACAGGCGGGTCATCAGGCCCGCCTGTTCTATGGTATGTCAAGTCATTTATTTCCTTGCCTTGGCTTCTTCCTTGGCTGCCTTTCTCCTTTCAGCCCACATTGTCACGTCGTACATGAGCGGTGTGGCGATGAAGAGGGATGCATATGTTCCGATGGCGATACCGAGGATGAGGGCGACTGCAAGACCTCTGATGACTTCACCTCCGAAGATGGCGATTGCCACCATTACCACGAGGGTAGTCAGGGAGGTATTCATCGTACGGGAGAGCGTACTGTTGAGGGCCTCATTCGCATTGATGTCAAGAGGCATCTTAGGATGCAGGGTCTTGTACTCACGGATACGGTCGAAGATGACCACGGTGTCGTTGATTGCATATCCGATGATGGTCAGGATGGCCGCGATGAAGGTCTGGTCCACGTCAAGGCTGAACGGAAGGACTCCCGAGAAGAGGGAGAAGAAACCGATTACTATTATAGCCGTGTGGGCAAGTCCCATGACACCGCCGAATCCCCATGTCCATTTCTTGAACCTGAATGCGATGTAGACGAAGATGGCAAACAGCGCGATTACTACGGCTATGATTGCATCGCTCTTCATGTCATTCGCAATTGTAGGTCCCACCTTGTCTGAACTGATGATACCGTTCGGATTCTCAAGGGTTGAAGTGAATTCATCTATTGTCAGGTCTTCAGCGAAGAAACCTTTCAATGCGTTGTAGAGAATCTGCTCCACTTCCGCATCCACTTCGGTGGATTCCTGGTCAACCTTGTACTGGGTGGTGATCTTCATCTGGCTTTCGCCTCCGAACTGCTTCACCTCGACTGCAGAACCGTAGCTCTGGCTCTCGTCGGCTGCGTCAGCGGCGCTGAAGGCTTCAATTGCTGCTTCCCTAACTTCCTCTGCCTCTACCGGCTGGTCAAACCTTACCACGAAAGTACGGCCTCCGGTGAAGTCCACGCCATAGGTGAATCCTTTTGTGAACATTGACACAATGCAGATTACTATGACAATTCCCGAGATAGTATAGGTGTATTTTCTCTTGTTGAGGAAATTGAAGTGGGTATTCTGAAGCAGGTTTCGGGTAAATTTGTTGTCAAATGTGATGTTCTTGCCCTTTGCGAGCCTGTCTTCGAAAATAAGCCTTGAGATGAATATCGATGTCAGGATTGATGTGATGATACCGATGATGAGGGTTGTTGCAAAGCCCTGGACAGGACCGGAACCGAAAATGAAGAGCACGATACCGGTGATGATGGTGGTCAGCTGTCCGTCGATGATGGCTGAATATGCATTGGAATATCCGTCGGCAACTGCCTTGCTCAGGCCCTTGCCTGAACGGAGTTCCTCCTTGATGCGTTCATATATGATGACATTGGCGTCCACTGCCATACCCAGAGTCAGGACGAGACCTGCGATGCCAGGGAGAGTGAGCACTGCACCGAATGACACGAGGGAGCCGAGAAGCAGAAGCACATTGCAGAGCAATGCCACATCGGCCACGAGTCCTGCGCCATGGTAGAAGAATGCCATGTATGCCAGCACGAGTAGGAAGGCTATCACGAAGGATATGAGACCTGCGTTGATGGATTCGGCTCCGAGAGACGGGCCCACGACCTGCTCCTGTATGATGGTTGCCGGGGCAGGAAGTTTACCTGACTTGAGCACATTGGCGAGGTCTTCTGCCTCTTCAAGTGTGAAGTTTCCGGTGATTTCGGAACTTCCTCCCGTGATTTCAGTGTTTACGACAGGATAGGAATATACCATCCCGTCAAGGACAATGGCTATCTGACGGCCGATGTTGTCCTTTGTCATCCTTGCCCATACATTCGCGCCTTCGGCGTTCATTGTCATGGATACATTCGGATTACCCCCGTTGCTTCCGTACTGCACGCGGGCATCGGTCACTGCCCCTCCGTCAAGGGGAGCCTCGCCGTCGCGGGAAGTGGCCTTGATTGCAACAAGCTCGAAAGTGTTTCCTCCCTCGATGTAGGAAGACGGCTTGACTGTCCAGTATGCCTTGAACTCAGGCGGGAAAAGGGCCTCGATCTGAGGCATCTTCAGCCAGCGGTTGATTTTGGCGGTATCCGCATAGTTTGCATATCCTATGCAGGCACCTGAAGCAAGCCTGCCGTTGAACATTGCCGGATTGAGGGCGGCAAAAAGAGGATTGTTCTTCTTGAACTGTTCATATTCCGCTGCCTCAGTGCTCTGGCTCTGGAGTCCTGCGGAAATCAGTGAATCGGCGACAGACTGCGGTGCTGACTCTTCGGCATTGTCCCGGACACTTTCACCATTGTCCTGCACTTCGGCTGGAGCGCTTTCGGCCAGAATCTGGGCCAATGTCGTATTTGCCTGCTGCAGGAAAGGATATATTTCGCTGTTGTCATAAGTTGCCCAGAATTCAAGGGACGCTGTTCCCTGGAGGAGTTTTCTTACACGCTCAGGCTCCTTGACACCAGGGAGCTCCACGAGAATCCTTCCGCTGTTCCCGAGCTTCTGTATGCTCGGCTGTGTCACTCCGAAACGGTCGATACGGTTTCTCAATACATTGAATGAATTTGAGATGGCGCTCTCCGCTTCTTCCCTGATGATTGCTATTACATCATCGTCGGAGGACTCCGGACCTATCTTGTCCCTCATTTCGTATGTGCCGAAAATCTGGGCAAGCCTCTGTCCTTTGCCGACTTCATTCCATGCTTCCTGGAACAGGGTGATGAAATCGGCCCTGGAGTTGACGCTGCGCTCGTTTGCGAGGGCGAGGGCCTGTGAAAATTCAGGAGAGTCATTGTTGCCTGCCAGAGCGCGCACAAGATCCTCAAGCTGGACCTGCAGCATGACGTTCATACCGCCCTTGAGGTCCAGACCAAGATTGATCTCTTTCTCCTTCACATCTTTGTAAGTGTAGCCGAGGTAGACCTTCTCAGTGGATACGGAATCAATGTATCTCCTGTTCTGTTCCTTTCTGATGGAATCAAGGCAGTAGGCCTGGTCTTCAGCCGGCACATTGCTGAATTCTGCTGATTTCTGGTATTCTGCCACTGCCTTTTCAGCATATTTCGCAGCCTTGTTTTCCTGAATCTTGGTCACAAGGGTGAACGAAAGCTGCCAGAGACATACGATGGCAAGAACGATAGCCACAAATCTGATAGCACCTTTACTTTGCATAATGTTCTATAATTTGATTATTTGTTTTATTCTTAACCGGGTTTATCAGGTCGTCATCGGCCGGCAAGGCGCTTGCCAACCGCAAAATAGGGCACAAATTTACTATTTTTTTCTTATAAATAAAGTATTTCTTATTTTTGTTGGCTGTAAATGAGCTGTGAGAGGAAAATGAAACTGTATTTGACCTGTATTCCCGCGGCTGTGGCCGCAATGGTTCTGAATGTCGCTGCACTTCAGGCCAGAGACAGCAGTGCCGTGCGTCTGACGGAGCTTGCCGATTCTCTCCGCATGGAATACGAGTTTGAACAATCAGCCGCGGCATACAGGAAAGCATCAGCCGCGGCCACCGATTCTCTTGAAAAGATTGCCGCGGAGGAAAAGCTTCTTCTTGCAGAAAACTGCATGAGCATGACCGGGTTTGTAAGCGAACCCAAAGTGATTGCCCGTCATACTTTTTCTCTTGAAGACTTTTATCTGTTCTATCCTCTTGAAGACAGCAGTTGGGTCCCGGTGCCAAATCAGCTTGACACTGCCGGGACGAGCCGTTTCAGCAGGGCCACATATCTTCCGAAGTCCGCATTGCGGGAAGAACCCGGGAACAGAATCTACTATTCCGCGCCTGACGCTTCCGGGGCAATGAATGTCTATATGACGGAATTCGCGGATTCGTTGTGGAGTCTTCCGTCCCTGCTTACCGAGTCCATGACATCTTCTTCCGATGAGATATATCCTATGCTGTCACCGGACGGCAGGACCATGTATTTTGCGTCATCCGGACTTTACGGGGCCGGCGGATTTGACATCTATATGACAGTCTGGGACGAGGCTTCATCAGAGTGGGGGGAACCGGTCAATCTCGGCTTCCCGTATTCATCGCCTGCGGATGATTTTCTGTATATGAACACGGCCGACGGCAGATATTCGATTTTTGCGTCGAACAGGGACTGCGGGCTGGACAGTGTCTCTGTCTATGTCCTTGAATATGACCCCATGCCAGTCAGAAAGGAGGTCAGGGACATTACCGAATTGAGGCGGATCTGCGCCCTTGATCCGGATGAAGACCTGGTCTCTGCCGCTCCCGGGGCTTCATCCGCCGCTGATACCATGCCGGACAATCTGGACATAAGGAGATATATGCAGAAAGTTGAGGAGGTCCGGTCGTGCAGGGATTCCCTGTACAGCTGCATGTCCGCCATAGACAAAGACAGGCAGGAGCTTGCCGCCAGTGAGCAGGAAGATGTGCAAAAGGCCCTGTCGGACAGAATAGCTTCCAACAGCGGGAGCATGCCGAGGCTACAGGCATTGCTTGACAAGGCAATGGAAGACCTGCAGAAAATTGAAATGGAATTTCTCTTCAATGGAGTTGTGATAGACCCTGACAAAATACAGGCTGAATCGGACAGGGAGGTAGTCGGGGCTTCGACAGGGTTCGTATTCACAAGGATGAATGCAGGCACAATGCCTCCAATGGAATTCCGCAAGCCTGAAAAAAAGTTCGACTATTCCTTCATGGTTCTTCCGGAAGGAAGATTCGCCGAGGACAATGCCCTTCCCCCGGGTCTGGTGTATCAGATACAGATATTTTCATTGGCCCGGAAGGCGACGGTACGCCAGCTCAACGGCCTGTCCCCTGTATTCGAATCCAGGACGGCGACAGGGAAATACATTTACAGGGTCGGTGTATTCAGGACTTACAATGATGTCCTCTCCAAGCTGAATACAGTGAAGAAAGCCGGTTTCAAGACGGCCTATATCGTTCCGTTCAAGGACGGTCAGGTCATCAGGATGTCGGAGGCCAGGACTCTTGAAAAAGAACAGGAGGACAGCAATGTCTTTCAGCTGAGGATGGTTCCTGCCGAAGGCGTTCTTCCGGAGACGGCCGTGTCGGTGCTGGAGCAGTTCGGGGCACGGGATATAGCCAGGGTAGAAGACGGTGAAGCGGTTGAATATGTCGCCGGGCCGTTGTCGGGGCAACGGAAAGCAGAAGAAGCCGCCGCTGCGGTCAGGGCGGCAGGAGTCCGGGAGGTTTCAGTTGTCACTCTGCCCGTCAACTGACATTTTCAGTCAACTGACATTTTTCCGGCAGATGTAAAAATGAAAGTAAAATAAGTCTTATGGCATTTGTAATTATTCTTATTGCGGTAGGTCTGGTCCTTATCCTTGCGGAAATCCTTCTGATTCCCGGAATAGGTGTTGCCGGAATCCTGGGCCTTGTCTCATTGGGCGGGTCTTGTTTCTATGCTTTTCATGAATTCGGTCCGACCGGAGGCACAGTTGTGACTGTCGTCAATGCCGTGCTGCTCCTCGGGCTCACCATCTATGTCCTCCGGGCCAAGACATGGAAGAAACTTGCATTGAACACCAACATCGACTCCAAGATTCAGTTTTTCGATGAGCACAAGCTTGCTGCCGGTGATGTCGGAGTGACCATGACAAGACTGGCTCCTATGGGGATGGCAAGGATTGACGGGACAGTATATGAAGTCAAGTCCCTCGAAGGAATCATTGACCCGGGGATTGACATAGAAGTAGTGATGATTGAGGACAAGAAAATATATGTGAAGCCGGTGGAGAAAGATTTCTGACGCCCTGGCCCCTGTCCTGTGCGGCAACGGATAGTCCAGACTGACGCCACAGGTATTTCCGATAACGGTAACGGGTTTTCTGATAGAAGCAATGTGTTTTTCTGATAGAAGCATTGATATTTATGATAGAGACAATGGATATTCCTGATTAAAATTAAAGATAAAAGTTATGTTTGACATGGCAATGATTGCAGTATGGGTCGCTATAGCGATAGTCGGCCTGATTATTTTCCTCTGGTTTTTCCCGGTGACGCTCTGGTTCCAGGCGCTCATTTCCGGAGTCCGCATCTCTCTCATCCAGCTGGTTCTTATGCGCTGGAGAAAAGTACCGCCAAGCACAATAGTTATGGCAATGGTCACAGGGACCAAGGCCGGGCTTAAGCTTGATGCGAATGAGCTTGAAGCACATTATCTTGCAAAAGGCAATGTTCCGAATGTCGTCAATGCCCTGATATCGGCTGACAAGGCCAATATCTCCCTTGACTTCAAGATGGCTGCGGCAATTGACCTCGCCGGACGCGATGTGTTCGAGGCTGTACAGATGTCCGTCAACCCGAAGGTCATCAATACCCCGCCTGTGACCGCCGTGGCCAAGGACGGCATCCAGCTTATCACTAAGGCCAGAGTGACGGTCCGTGCCAATATACGCCAGCTTGTCGGCGGCGCCGGAGAAGAGACAGTACTTGCAAGAGTCGGCGAAGGCATCGTGTCCAGCATCGGTTCGGCACAAAGCCATAAGGTGGTGCTTGAGAATCCTGATTCAATATCAAAGGTCGTCCTCAACAAGGGACTTGATTCCGGCACAGCCTTCGAAATCCTCTCGATAGACATAGCCGACATCGACATCGGAAAGAACATCGGCGCCGTCCTCCAGATGGACCAGGCTGAAGCTGACAAGAACATCGCGCAAGCCAGGGCCGAAGAGCGCAGGGCAATGGCCGTCGCTCTTGAACAGGAAATGAAGGCAAAGGCTCAGGAAGCCAGGGCAAAAGTCATAGAGGCGGAGACACAGATTCCTCTTGCCATGGCGGAAGCCTTCCGTACCGGAAATCTCGGCATCATGGATTATTACCGCATCAAGAATATCCAGGCCGACACCGACATGCGGGAAAACATCGCCAAGCAGTAATTCCGGAGCATGACTCAAAAGGGTATTTTCTGCGTTATGTTTGATGCGAAAATCCTCATGTACATCAGTGCACTGCGGTTTTCTTATCTTCGCAAGCCCTGAAATTCCTCCTTTTGGGTCGCCCCCGGCTTTCTTCCTTCAGGCGGTTTTCATAATTTTATTTGGCAGAAAGGAACTTTTGATATAACTTTGTCATCCCTTTCAAAGGTGAGATGGGTGAGTGGCTTAAACCAGCAGTTTGCTAAACTGCCGTACGGGATTACCGTACCGGGGGTTCGAATCCCCCTCTCACCGCAAAGGACAAGAGGTGTAAGAAATTAAAAATCAATTTCTTGCACCTCTTTTTGTGGCCGCGGCCGGTGGATATATAAAACAGTGTCCGACGGCCGCGATTTTCCCGCGAAAGTGTGGCCGTTGGCATTTTCAAAATGCCGACGGGCGCGAAAACCCCGCAAAACCGCGGCCGTTGGACAGCAAAAATGCCTCCCAACGGCCGCGCACAAGAATGACCTTGCGACATAAAATATGTGCCGAAAATTTGGTTCAGTCTTCGTCAGTTCTCATTAGTCCTCATTAGTTCTTATCAGTTCTCGTCAGTCCTCATCAGTCCTCGTCAATAGTCTGTTCCGGTTCCCATATCCGGTCCATGATGTCTCTGGCAATTGTGTTGCCTTCTTCAGTGGCAGTCATCAGTATATCGTACCAGCGTTCGGTGTCATCCATGAATTCAGCCGGGTCATTGTTCTTGGCGGCGTTCTCTATCCAGTCCCAAGCTTCCTCCTGGTCCGGGGCAAGGCATCCTTTGTCGATGCCTTCCAGAAGAATGTGCCTGAAGTGGCTTATGCGGACGATTTGGCCGGTGCTCCAGTTGTTGGATGCATCAAGCAGGGCTTTGAGCGGATACAGGTCTGTCCTGCCGTTTTTATATATGAGTTCGTCCAGCATATCGAGCACTTTTTGTTCGGCTTTGGTAGTGTCTGCTTTTCTCGGGTCCATGGCTTTGTGCAAATCCATGATTTTGTTCAACAGTCTTATGGTTCTTGCGTAAAGCGGGATTTCCCGATATTCGAATCGCATACGCATTTCATCCACACTCAAATACGGATTGTCGAGCAGGATATTCTGGGTCGTGACGGTGTTGCCCAACGGTATCTCATATTCGTGCGAGCACCATTGTACTCTGACTTTGTCCTCTGAGGCCTCAAGTATTTCGAAGGCTGAATCAGGGAAGTGCGGAACTTCAAACCGGAATCCTTTCCTGAGGTCCTTCTCAGGAATATCCATGTCTCCATATTCGGTGTTGCTGACGGACATGTCCATGGTGCGCTCCGTAGCCCGGACCCTCAATTCTTTTCCCGGATCACCTTCTGTCTCGTCAATTGTGCAGGGACTTTCCTGGTCTTTTGTGTCCTTTGTCGCATT
This sequence comes from Candidatus Cryptobacteroides gallistercoris, assembly GCA_017694835.1. GTDB lineage: Bacteria > Bacteroidota > Bacteroidia > Bacteroidales > UBA932 > Cryptobacteroides > Cryptobacteroides gallistercoris. Next base: position 54,377 of record JADIMJ010000065.1, on the reverse strand, counting down.
TGACCTCTTTGTCTCTTCTGACTCTTTTGTGTCATTTGGCTCCGGGGCGGCAGATTCTCTGTTTCCGCCTTTTGCCATTTCTGCGAGGCGGCAGATGTCCGGAATGCAATCATGTATCCTGATAATGGCATTGTCCATCTCCGCGTAGCACATCGGGTCTTCCGCAGGTCCTTTTACTGATGTCCTCAGGCGTTCCAGAATGTCTTCCAGGAGAGGTTCGTCAGAGAGCCCTGCAGAGGCTGCGAATCTGTTCAGTTCCACCATAATTGTGAGGGTATTGAAGAAAAATCCCTCAGGGTCAGCCATTCGTGCTTCAAGATGCTTTATTTCATAGAATACTGTCGCCAGATTGGGGTCATCAGTGCTTAAATAGTGTTTGCCGATGACATAATTGTATTGTGCGGTCGGGATGTAGTTGTTGTCGTCCATGGCATTAAATGGTGTTGAGCGTCAGTTCCACAATCATGTCCGTTTCTGTCGGGATGCGTCCGAGCTTCAGGAGAACTCCGTCCTTGTCCTGGCGGAATTCAAGTGTCCTGCCGTCGTTGAGGCATACTGCCTTGCGGACTTTCCCGGATGTGAACGGGACGAATAGAGTATTGTCATGACAGTTCATGATGTGTACATAGCGGATGTTGTCCCTGCGGGTCATGACGCCCCAGTCGCGGGGAGTCATTTCTCCTCCTCTCGTGCCATATATGGTATGTCCGAATTCCCGGAGCCATTCTCCCATGCCTTTCATCCTGTCAAGGGCCTGCTCCGGAAGTCTGCCGTCCGGCTGAGGCCCGACATTGAGGAGCAGATTGGCATCTCTGCCTGCTGCTCCGGCAAGATACTGGACAAGATTCCCGACGGATTTGTAGTCAAGGTCGGTTATCTTGTATCCCCACATGCCGTTCATTGTCTGGCAGGTCTCCAGGGGCAGGGCGTCGCTGACTTCCTGTCCGGACAGGCCTGCGGTGTTTTCTCCGGGCAGGTCCCTTTCGAAAATCTGGATGTCTTCTCCATAGAACGGAGCAAGATGGTGATTGTTGCCCACGAGACAGCCGGGCTGCAGGGAATGTATAAGTCCGTACAGCTCATCATATCGCCAGTCAAAGTCCGGATTCTGGTCCTGGTCCCAGTGCCCGTCGAACCAGATTGCCCTGACAGGTCCGTAGTTTGTCAGCAATTCGGTGAGCTGGGCTTTCATGAAATCGTAGTATGAGTCCTTGTCCACAGTGTCAAGCGGGCGTCCAGTACCGAGTCCGGTCCTTCCCCTCGGGGCATCTTCCCGTCCCCAGTCAATCAGCGAATAGTAGAAATGTACTTCAATGCCCTGTCTGTGGCATTCGTCTGCAAGTTCCTTCACAATATCTCGCCTGAACGGAGATGCATCCATGATGTCATATCCTGTGACGCCGCTGTCAAACATGGAGAAACCGTCATGATGCCTTGTGGTAAAACAGATGTATTTTGCTCCGGCGTCTTTGATTGCCGACACCCATTCTTCTGCATTGAATGATGCCGGAAAGAAGCCTCCGGCAAGCTTTGCGTATTCTTTGTAGTTCAGGTCCCTGTTGGTCATGGTCCATTCACCGGTGGCAAGCATGGAGTATACGCCCCAATGGATGAATATTCCGAATCTGTCTTCTCTGAATGCTTCCCGTGATGCAAGGTTTTCCGGGGCAGGAGTGTAATCCGCGGCATAAATTTCTCTTTCGCTGAAAGATGCTGCTACGGCCATGACGGCCATGGACAGGCAAGCTGTTACCAGTGTCTTGTTCATGCTTTGTTTTTGTTTCAAATATAGGCATTAATTCAGGTAAATCATATATTGTAGGCCATGTTAAAATAGGGAATACGAAAAAAAAGAAGTGATCCTTCCGGACCACTTCCTTTTTTCGTGAACTGCAGCGTCAGATTACCTGTACTGTGCGAATTCAATGTCTTTTGCTGCCCTTTCTGCGAGAGCCTCGACTTTGCCTGCAGCCTCAAGGTTAGCCTTGACTTCTTCTGCATTGCCCTGGCGTGCGGCGATGATTGCCTTCAGGTAAGAAACGCTCGGGCTTGCGCATTTTGCCGATGCTGCGGCCTTGTCAAGCTGTCCGGTAAGGATGTATGCAAGAGTCTTGTTGTGGCAGCATCCCTGTGCATCTGCGAGTTTCTCGGCAGCGGCAGCATAGTTGCCGTTGAGGATGTCAAGCACTGCAAGGTTTTCCTTTGCTGTCTGGGTGCCTGCGGCATTGAAGTATTTGGCAGCTTCAGCCGCATTGCCTTCCCTCAGGGCTACGACGCCCATGGCGTTCTGCCAGTATGCGTTCTGGTCCTTGACTTCCGCAAGGGCAGACTTGGCTGCATCAAGCTTGTTCTCCTTGAGATATACTACAGCGAGATTATACTGTGCGCGGTCGCTGCCGTATTTATTGATGGCTTTCTTGTAGATGTCAGCCTTTGCGGAATTTTCCTTGGCTACTGATGCTGCGCGGAGCAGAGCCTCTTCGTCAAGCACGTCAATGTTTTCTTCGATGAGCTGGAGGAGTTCCTCGTTGGAGTAGTTGGTGAACTCTACGTTTGCGATGAATCTTGCGCGGCGGAGTTCAGGAAGGATTTCCTTTGCAAGTGTCTGGTATACTGCAGACATGTTCTTGATTTCCTTTTCGCGGACAGCCGGGTCGCTGTACATTGAAAGCACGCGGATGATAAGGTCCTTGTCTGCGATGTCAGACTGGGCGACGAGTTCCTGGAAGCCTTCCCAGTCCTGTCCGATGCTCTTCACGTTTACCGGAGCCTCTACCTCATGGCCTTTTGTAACCTTGCCGTAAGCCTTTTCCGCTGAAGTGGAACGCTTGTCGGAAAGCTTGGCGTTGAGTTCCTCTCCTCCGTCAGGTGAAGCGTAGGCGATGATGTCAGTGCTTACGATTTCTTTGCGCTCGTTGGCGTTGATTTCATCAAGTGCCTCCTGGAAGCTCTTGATAGACTCTGACTTGAGCTGGCTGTTTCTGACAGTTGAGCTGTTGATGGTATAGAGAATCTGGCCTTCAGCCGTCTGCTTGATGATTTCCTGATAGCTGTCAGGAATGTAGTCAAGCTTGCCTTCTTTGTTTACGAGCATGTATGTGGTGTTGGTGCCGTCAGCGACTTTCTTCACCGGAAGGTTGACTGATTTCTTCTTGTGTATTACGACGCCGCGGAGCTCAAGATAGCCCTTTTCCATGCCAGGTACATATGTAAAATGTACTTTTTCAGTTACGGTCTGGCCTTCGGAAGAGATGGACTTGTAGTTGTCGAGGACCTTTTCTCCCTTATACATGAATGGTTCCATGGCTGCCTCTCCTCCTTCATAGACCAGTACCGGAGTCACTTCCAGAATAGCCTTAGGATGGAAATAGTCAGCAGGATAAGTAACGGAAACAGTAGCATCGATTTCTCCGGCTACAACTTCAAGTACGGCAGGGTCGCACTTAACAGTCACGTTCTCCGCCATGTCTGCCATTTTTTCCGGGGAGCTGCAGGCAACTGCTGCCAGTCCGAGGACGACAGATGACAAAAGTTTGATACCTTTTTTCATTTCAAATATAAATTAATGGTTTGTTTTTCATAAACGACTGCACGCTTTTTCCGGCGCGTAATCATTGCAAATATAATCATTATTTTAAATTTTCGGTATTCCTGCGCTATTTTTCATGCCTTTTCTTAACTTTGCGCATTATGACAAATCAGGAACTCCAGACTCTTAAGAATAAATTTGATATCATCGGCAATGATCCGGGGCTTAACCGGGCCCTTGAGATTGCTGTCGCTGTCGCCCCTACTGACCTTACTGTGCTCATCAGCGGAGAAAGCGGGGTGGGAAAAGAGAACATACCGAAAATCATCCATCAGTTCAGCCGCCGCAGGACAGGAAAGTATTTTGCCGTCAACTGCGGGGCGATTCCTGAAGGAACGATTGATTCGGAGCTTTTCGGACATGAGAAAGGCGCCTTTACCGGAGCCGCGGAGATGCGGAGGGGGTATTTTGAAGAGGCGGACGGCGGTACGCTTTTCCTTGACGAAATCGGGGAACTTCCTCTGGCTTCGCAGGCAAAGCTCCTGAGGGTGCTGCAGTCCGGCGAGTTCATCAGAGTCGGCTCGTCGAAAGTGCTCAAGACGGATGTCCGGGTTGTGGCTGCCACAAATGTCAATCTCATGCATGCGGTTTCCCGCGGCAAATTCAGGGAAGACCTGTATTACAGGCTTGCTGCCGTGGTGATAACAATGCCTGCCCTGAGAGAGCGCAAGGAAGATATTCATCTGCTGTTCAGAAAGTTCGCTTCGGATTTTTCTGAAAAATACGGAATGGCGAAAGTGTCGCTGTCTCCGGATGCGGTCGCGCTGCTCAGAAGTTACAGGTGGCCGGGCAATATCCGTCAGCTCAAGAATGTGGCAGAGACCGTCTCTGCCCTTGAGTCCGTGAAACTGACTTCAAAGGCAGAGCGCCTTGAGATAAATGCGGACGTGCTCTCCATGTATATACCCAAGGATGACCACAGCATGCTGCCTGTCAAGTCAAGGATGGCAGAGGAGACGGTCAGTCCGTCGGAAAGGGAGGCTGTCATAAGAATGATATACCAGCTGCGGCAGGAAGTGGACTATCTTAAGGAAGTGGTGCTTGGCGGCAGTTCCGGCATGCCGGCAGGCAGGCTTTCCGCCCATACGGCGGATGTACCCGTTGCTCCCGGAGACCCGGAAGATGCCGATTGGCAGGATCCTGAACAGCCTGATGCCCCGGATATAACGCCTGCGGCGGTCATAAATCTCAGAGACGGGTCCGTGCGTCCGTCAGGAGAACATCATGAGGAGCCGGACAGCCTTTCCCTTGAGAAGGCGGGGGAGGGCCTTATCAGAAAAGCGTTGGAAAAATATAACGGTAACCGGAAACTTGCTGCCGCCGAGCTCGGCATTTCAGAAAGGACCCTTTACCGGAAACTCAAGAACATAGCCGAATAATGACGACGGCAGACCAATTAAAGACAACGGCAGACCAATGAGAAAGATAATCAGAAACAACAAGGAGAAAATCAGCAGCAAAGAGATAACGGGAAACAGATTCAGGAGGTGGCTTCCGCTGCTTTCGGCGGTCATCGTGCTTGCGGTCTCCGTCCCGGTTTTCCACTCGTGCGGCATATATTCTTTTTCCGGCACATCCATCCAGCCGGATGTCTATACTGTTACAATCAATTATTTTGAATATAAGGCGCTCCGGGTCAATCCGACATTGAGCAACGAGCTTACCGAGGCGCTCAGGGACCAGTTCAGGCGCCTTACCAGACTTGAGGAAGTGGACATGGAGGGAGACCTTGAGATAACGGGGGAGATAACAGGATATGATGTCCGCGCAACGGCAGTGACGGCGGACGAGGTCGCCGCCCAGAACAGGCTGACCGTGACGGTGAAGATATATTTCATGAACAGGAAGTATCCCGAGGATGATTTTGAAAAGTCCTTCTCCGCATATGCGGACTATGATTCCATGCAGTCGCTGGATGCGGTGGAGTCGACTTTGTGCACGGATATAATAGAGACACTTGTCGAGGACATATTCAATGCGACTGTTGCCAACTGGTAAACGGCATCGGAGGCTGAGGTTATGGAAGGATTCATTGAGCTGAAAAAGTTGTCCATGGAAGAGCTGGCCGGAGTCGTCAGCCTCTATCCCTGGTTCGGGGCCGCAAGGAAAGAACTTTGCCGGAGAATGTATTCTGCCGGAGGTGAAGGCTGGGGGCTGTCCCAGTATTCGGATGCCGCCATGTATGTGCCTTCCAGAAAAATCATTGCCGGTATTCTCCGTGACCCGTCAGGCAGGGATTGTTCTGACGGGGATTTGGCCGGCCTGCTCAGGAAAATGAGCAGCGGCATGAATTCCCGCAGGGTGCATGTGGCCGGCGGAGATTATTTTTCTCAGGAAGAATATGACATGGTGAGGAAACAGGAGGATCCGGTATTCGGCAGCTTCCATCCGCATGCAGGAGACTATGCAGGAGAGAAAGGGGGGGCCGCAGGCGAGAGCCTGGCTTTCTATACGGAGACTCTGGCGCAGATATATGCCGATCAGGGCTATTATGAACAGGCAAAGGACATTTATTCAAAACTAATTTTGGCATATCCGGAAAAAAATGCTTACTTTGCAGCCCTTATTGAAAAATTGGACCAAGAAATTAAAAAATAGCGATTATGGGTGTCGTATTTACTATTCTTACAGTGCTGGTCATTCTGGCAAGCGTGCTTATGACTGTAGTTGTGCTGCTTCAGAACAGCAAGGGGGGTGGACTTGCCAGCAACTTTGCTGTCGGTAACCAGACTTTCGGTGTGCGCAAGACAGCCGATATCCTCGAGAAAGTCACCTGGGGACTTGTAGCATTCATATTTGTTCTTTCAATAGTGACAACTTTCACCACCGGAAACCGCGGCGGGGATGATTTCTTCGACAATGTGGAGCAGAATGAAGCAGGCAGGACTCCTGATTTCGCACCGCTTCCTCAGGATGCCCCGGCTTCTGAAATCCCGGCCCAGGAAGTTCCGGCCCAGGAAGCTCCGGCTGCAGATGCCGAATAGAACTTTTTGAAACAGAAGAATAAAGCTTTGTAGAACTGACAAAATGTCAGTCTGCGGGGCGTTGGAATATATTTTGATTATAGCCGTTTGTCCGTTCGGGCAGACGGCTATTCCTGTATGGTATTTCCCCGTCATGAAGATGCAGCAATTGAAGTCATGCAGCGTACGGACAGAACAAAAGGAGAAAAATTATGGAGAACAATACCAACAGCAAGTTTGAAAATTTGAGCAAGTTCGCCGTCAATCTCAACGAGAAGGCGGCGCAGGGAAAACTTGACCCTGTCATCGGCAGGGACGAGGAAATCCGCCGGGTGCTCCAGATTCTGAGCCGAAGGACCAAGAACAACCCTATACTGGTGGGCGAGCCTGGTGTGGGAAAGACGGCCATCTCAGAGGGCATTGCCCAGAAGATTGTCGACGGTCAGGTCCCGGAGAACCTTAAGAGCAAGAAGATATATTCTCTTGACCTGGGAGCATTGATTGCGGGTGCAAAGTATCAGGGAGAATTTGAGGAAAGGCTGAAGGGAGTGGTCAAGGAAGTCGTTGACAGCGACGGAGAAATCATTCTTTTCATAGATGAGATACATACTCTGGTCGGTGCAGGAAGGACTTCCGGAGCCATGGACGCATCAAATATCCTGAAGCCTGCCCTTGCAAGGGGCGAGCTGAGGACAATCGGATCGACTACCCTGGATGAATACCAGAAGTATTTCGAGACAGACAAGGCCCTTGAGAGAAGATTCCAGATGGTCATGGTGGACGAGCCTACTCCGGCCGAGTCCATATCTATCCTGAGGGGACTGAAGGAAAGATATGAGAACCACCATAAGGTCCGGATAGAGGATGATGCCCTCATTGCGGCCGTGGAACTTTCACACAGGTACATTACCAACAGGTTTCTTCCGGACAAGGCCATTGACCTTGTGGATGAGGCTGCGTCAAAGCTGAGGCTGGAAATGAATTCCGTGCCGGAGCCTATAGATGACCTCAACAGCAAGATCCGCCAGCTTGAAATCGAGAAGGAGGCCATCAAGCGGGAGGGAGTCTCGATGAAGATGGACAAAATCAAGGAAGACCTCGCTTCCCTGAACAGTCAGCGCGAGGAGCTGATGAAGAAATGGGACGAGGAGAAAGGCATACTTTCCGGACTTCAGGACGCCCGCCAGAAGATAGAGGACTATAAGATTCAGGCCCAGAATGCCGAAAGGGCGGGGGACTACGGCAAGGTAGCCGAAATCCGCTACGGCAAGATGGCAGAGACGAAAAAGAAGATAGACGACCTGACCGCAAGGCAGGCGGCAATAAAGGACCCTATCATCACCGAGTCCGTCACGCCTGAAGACATAGCCGAAGTCGTGGCCAAGTGGACGGGCATACCGGTGAAAAGGATGCTTGAGAGCGAGAGGGAGAAGCTGCTCCGCATGGAGGATGAACTTCACAAGAGAGTGGTGGGCCAGGACCAGGCGATAGCTGCCGTGTCCGATGCAGTGAGGAGAAGCCGTGCCGGGCTGCAGAACGAGAAGAGGCCGATAGGCTCATTCCTGTTCATGGGTACCACAGGTGTCGGAAAGACTGAACTGGCCAAGGCCCTGGCAGAATTCCTGTTCAATGACGAGAACATGATTACCCGAATAGACATGAGCGAGTATCAGGAGCGTCATTCGGTGAGCCGCCTTGTCGGTGCGCCTCCGGGATATGTCGGATATGACGAGGGCGGACAGCTTACGGAAGCCGTGAGACGCAAGCCGTATTCTGTCATTCTGCTCGACGAGATAGAGAAAGCGCATCCGGATGTATTCAATATCCTGCTTCAGGTGCTTGATGACGGACGGCTTACCGACAACAAGGGAAGGACAGTTGACTTCAAGAACACGATTCTTATCATGACCTCGAATGTCGGCGCTGAAATCATCCAGGGCTATATGGACCGGCTTCCGGTCATCGGCATCAAGGATGCTGACCCGTCTGCCGAGAAGGCCGCAAGGGAAAAAAGGGACGAAATGCTGCTTGAGTGCAAGAAAGATGTCATAGACATCCTTAAGAAAACCGTGCGTCCTGAATTCCTCAACAGGATTGACGAAATCATCATGTTCGAGCCCCTGTCCCAGAAAGACATCCGTGACATCCTTCATCTCCAGATGAACGACCTGAAGAAGAAGCTTTCCCAGAACGGTGTCTCAATCACATTCACGGAAGGGTTCACTGACTATATGAGCACCAAAGGCTATGAACCTGCATATGGTGCCCGTCCTATCAAGAGGCTCATGCAGCGTGAGCTTGTCAACCTGCTCGCCAAGGAGATTCTCGACGGCCGCGTGCACAGGGATTCCGTAATAGAAGTCGATGTGAAGGACGGCCAGATAGTTGTGAGGGACAGGAAATGATGGCAGAGTAAGACATTTTAGCCGATTAAAGTAAAGCGCGGCCGGTGGATATGCAAAATGGCTTCCACCGGCCGCGATTGTAATTATATACAGACAATGAGGATAAAGAGAGACCAGAGAGACAATCTCAGCCTGACATCAGCATTAGAACAATACCGGAACTCCTATCCGGAATATGAAGATGAGCCGGCATACCATATATTGATAGTGCTGAATGACAGACTTGAACTTCTGAACAAGTTTTTCACTGCAGCAATATCCGGTAACAATGAGCTTGACCTAAAGGCGAGTCATGAGCTTGACCGCCTTGTTGCCGACAGGTTGGGTTGATATTACGACAACATCATATTCGGGGGCAAGCTATGTGATAGCTACGAAGCTCACAACAGGCCCGATGTCTGTAAACATGTCGGCGGCGAGCGTTGAGAAGGAATGTGATGCCGCATTGTCATGGGGCAAAAAAAACGGACTTGATGTAACTAAGGTCGATGGGATCAGATACTCTACAAACAAAAGCAAACTGGGAAATATAGTAGTCAATAGTTTGGGATATGATGTGATAAGCGTAGCGCTTTACGGCTATTCAGAATACAATGGAGAGAAGCTCGGGTCAAGGTTAAGGTATCCTTCAATAGGGGTTGACATTTGGAGGTTCTCAGTAAGTGCAGGCTGGGACCACAATCGGTTCAGATGGCAGAATGGCGGATTAGGGAATCCCGGATGGCATGTCGGAGTGTCCTATAATTTCTGACTGCAAAGAACAACGGCCACAGGCTGGAAGACAACTACGAAATAACATTCACCATAAAATAAAGTCCAGGGTAATGGCCCCGCCTGACAGCCTCGCCTGCACAATGTGCACCTCTTGTCTCAGGTCTGTTGCTCTGACCCGTAATGAAAATACCGGCGGATGATTTCGTCGATGACTTTGCCGGCCTTTGAGATTTCCTTTGCCACCCGGCTGCGGGTGATGCCGAACCGTCCGGCCAATTCTTTGTGTGACAGGCCGTGGAACTTTCTTGACACATAGATGTCAAGGGTTCTGCGGCTTATTTTGTTGCCGGTGTCCCTGATAAGGGCGTAGATGTCCTGTCTGATTACATTCTGGGTAATATTGTCACCTGGGAGCATCCTGATGCTGTTCTCATACAGGTTGGCGCAGGCTTTTCTGGCAGCGTCGTCGTGCCTCATCGCGTCGAGGCATTTGTGCTTGACGGTCTGCATCAGATAGATTTTCATCTTCGTGAGGTCTCCGGTCAAGGTGTGCCTGTGTTCAAGGACATATGCATAGCTGTCGGAAAAGACATCCCTCGCTTTCTCCCTGTCCTGAAGGTATCTGAATGCGACTGCGATATATCTTTCCCGTTCTCTGTAAAGACCCAGAAGGATATCATCCGACAACCCTTTTTCTCCCATTTCACACTTGTCTTGGTCCGCAAAATTCAGGTAAATGTATGGAAATTTTCAAAAAAGTTAAATTTTTCGGAAATTTTTTGCTTCTGATACGCTTATATAGATGTCGGTTTGAAGAAGATGAATAGATTGAATAAAAGTGTTGAAAAGAAAATGGAGATGATTCGGAAAGACAATGACATGAAGGAACAGATATTCAGGTATTTCAGGGGAGAACTTGACGATGCTGGAAAAAAGGCTCTCGATGCATGGGTGGGAGAGAGCGATGAAAACGCAAGAATCTTCAGGGATGCCGGCATAGAGTACGAAATGCTTGTGATGCAGACTGATACGGAACGGCCGTCATATGCATGGAGCAAGAAAGTGCCCGGGGCGAGAAAGAGAATCGGCACCGCTGCGGGTGTTTTCATGGGAGCGGCGGCTGCTGCGCTTTTCTTTGTCCTGGGCATCTGGGCTGCGCACCGAAGCTCCGACAATGCATTGTCCCGGGAGATGCTGTCAGTCAGTGTCCCGTGCGGACAGCGGTTGACGCTGACTCTCTCTGACGGGACGGCTGTAGACCTTAATGCAGGCTCGACTCTGACTTATCCGGCCCTGTTCTCCGGCAGGGAAAGGAATGTGGCGCTTGAGGGAGAAGCGGTGTTCCATGTGACCCATAATGAAAAGAAACCGTTTACCGTCAGTACTTTTGCCGCTGACATAAAAGTTCTGGGAACGGACTTCAATGTGTTTTCAGATGAGGAGGCTGGAGAGTTTTCCACCACGCTCCTGAAAGGAAAGGTGTCTGTCACCAGCAGGATTGACCCGCAGCAGAGCATTGTCATGGTACCGGACCATATGGTGATTCTCAGTGGAGGGAATCTTCAGATGAAGGAGACGGAGGCCTCCGGTTCGGTTCTCTGGACTGAAGGCATCATTGACATTGCCGATGTTGGTTTTGACGCCCTCATGCGGCGGATGGAGAGGGCGTATGGCGTAGACATAGTCATCATGCGGCAGGACATGCCGGAGATTGACTGTACAAGCGGACAGATCCGCATCTCCGACGGCATAGACCACGCCATGAGAGTCCTGGGCCTGCTGGCGGACTTCAGTTACAGCAAGGATCCGCGGACAGGTACAATCTATATCAGATGATTAAGGCCGCAATACATCAGATGATTCCGGCGTAATACACCAGATGCAATACCATAATCAGACAACATAATTATTAACACTTAAAACCCGGAAGCCATGACATAGATACCGCATACAGAAGATGCCGGACAAAAATAAAGCCTGCGATGTCTCCAGCACCGCAGGCGGATGGAAAAAGTCCGGCCATAACGACACAGCACTGAACTAATTACCAATATTTCACAAAAATATGAATAAAACGGCATTCTGCAAAACCGTCTGTAGATGTCTCTGTTTTATGTCTTTGCTGCTCTGCGGGACTCTCCTGATGTCCGCAAGGCCGCAGGACGAAGGCTTCATCAGCATCACCATGAGGGATTTGCCATTGAATGAGGTTATGGATGAAATAACCGGGCAGTCCGGCTATCTTTTCATCAACAGGGGCGTGGATACGGGACGGACCGTCAGCATCAATGTCTCCGATGCGACAATAAAGGAAGTATGCGAAGCTCTGTTTACCCCTGTCGGGATCAGCTACGACATACAGATGTCAAACATCATCATCACGAACGCGCGTGAACCTGAGCCGGTCAACATTTCCGGAACAGTCCTGGGCGAAGACGGCTTTCCCGTGCCGGGAGCCGCGGTAATCGAGAGCGGCACATCCAACGGGACAACGGCCGACCTGGACGGAAAGTTTTCCCTTACGGTCAGTGATGCCTCGGCATCAGTCACTTTCAGCAGTCTGGGCTACGATTCCGTGACTCTGCCGGTCGGCACAAGGACAATATTCAATGTCACTCTTCGCGAAGAGGCGGTCGCCCTGGAAGGTACTGTCGTGACGGCACTGGGCATCCGGAGGGATGAGAAGGCCCTGAGCTACAATGTGCAGGAAGTCAGCTCCGATATGCTTACCGAAGTGAAGAACGCCAACTTCATCAACGCCCTTGCGGGAAAGGTGGCAGGCGTGACCGTCAACACCTCCTCGTCGGGAGTCGGTGGAGCGTCCAAGGTGGTGCTGAGGGGAAACAAGTCCATCAGCCAGTCTTCCAACGCCCTGTATGTGATAGACGGCATACCGATGTATAACTTCGGGGGCAGAGGCGGCACTGAATTCGATTCCAAGGGTGCGACAGAATCCATAGCGGACCTGAACCCGGAAGACATCAGTTCGATTTCAGTGCTGACGGGAGCGGCTGCGGCTGCCCTCTACGGCTCCGAGGCTGCCAACGGGGCCATCATGATTACGACCAAGGCCGGGGAGGCAGGGAAGCTGAAGGTGTCGTTCTCCAGCAATACGGAATTCTTGAGTCCTTTCGTCCTCCCGGAGTTCCAGTCCGTCTACGGGACGGGACTGAACGGGAGCAGCAGTTCCGGCGGGATTTTCAGCTGGGGCGCATACATTCCGGAGAGCGCGAGGTACAACTACACCCCGAACGACTACTTCGAGACAGGTCACACCTACACAAATTCGTTTTCGGTCAGCGGCGGCACGGACAAGAACCAGACCTATTTTTCCGCCGCGGCGGTGAACTCGGACGGCATCATCCCCAACAACAGGTACGACCGCTACAACTTCACTTTCCGCAACACCACCTATTTCCTGAAAGACAGGCTGAAGTTAGACGCCTCGGCAAGTTATATCATCCAGAAGGACCAGAACATGACGAACCAGGGCGTGTACTCCAATCCTCTGGTGCCGGCCTACCTTTTCCCGAGGGGGAACAACTTTGACATCTACCGCAACTTCGAGCGGTACAACGAAGCCACAAAGCTGATGGAGCAGTTCTGGGGTGACGACCTTGTGGGCGACCTGAGGATGCAGAACCCGTACTGGATCAACTACCGTAACCTGCGGAACAACGACAAGAAGCGCTACATGCTGACACTGAGCGCGCAGTACGACATCCTTGACTGGCTCAATGTGTCCGGGCGCGTGCGCATCGACAACTCAAGCAACCTCTATACACAGAAGCTGTACGCTTCTTCGGAGTCGACCATAACCGAGGGCGGCAAGAACGGCCACTATACCGAGGCCAGGGGCTTCGATTCACAGACATACGCCGACATAATGCTCAATATCAACAAGGAGTTCGGCAGGGACTGGAGCCTTGTGGCGAATGTCGGGGCGAGCATCAACAACATAAAGACGGATACCTTCACATACGGCGGCCCCATCCAGGACAACGGACTTGCCAATGTGTTCAATGTGATGGACCTTGATGATGTGGCCAAGCGTGCCACAAAGGACGGATGGAACGATGAGACGCAGTCTGTCTTCGGAAGCGTGGAGGTAGGCTGGAAGAAGATGCTCTATATCACTGTGACGGGCAGAAATGACTGGGCGTCGCAGCTGGCAGGATCGTCGCAGCCGTCGTTCTTCTACCCGTCGGCCGGACTCTCGTGGGTGCCGACTGCCCTTTGGGACATGGGGATTCTGGACTACATGAAAATCAGGGGGTCAGTGGCTTCCGTCGGAATGCCGTTCCCGCGCTTCCTGACCATTCCGACATACGAATACGACGCGACAAACAAAATTTGGAAGGACAAGACACACTATCCTATAGGAGACCTGAAGCCTGAGAGGACACTTACATACGAGGTCGGGGTGGAGGCAAGCCTGTGGCAGGACCTGAACATCAACCTTTCCTGGTATCTTGCCGACACCTACAACCAGACCTTTGACCCGTCCCTGCCTCCGTCCTCAACCTACACTACCATCTACCTCCAGACCGGAAATGTACGGAACACGGGAGTAGAGGCGAGTGTGGGCTACGGCCATACATGGAACGGGTTCACATGGGACAGCAATTTCACTTTCACATGGAACAGGAATGAGATACGGGAACTGGCCGCCGACGCTGTCAATCCGCTGACCGGGGAGCCTCTAAACCTTGACAAGCTTGACATCAAGGGGCTCGGACGAGCCAAATATGTCCTGAAGAAAGGGGGTACACTCGGGGACCTGTATACGACATCCGCCATCAAGCGCAATGACAAGGGGTACATCGAACTTGACGACAGCGGGCAGATTTCCATAGTGGACGACGGAGTGGACCGGTATCTGGGCTCGGTATTCCCGGACTACAATCTCGCATGGCGCAATGACTTCAGCTGGAAGGGCATTCGTCTCGGCATACTGTTCAGCGGCCGCATAGGAGGCATCTGCTACTCTGCCACGCAGGCTAACCTTGACCTGTACGGGGCATCAAAGGCGACAGCGGACGCCCGTCTTGCGGGAGGTGTGCTTGTCAACGGCAGGGAGATGGTCGACGCGCAGAAATGGTATCAGGCCATAGGGGCGCAGAGCGGACTTCCGCAGTACTATATCTACGACGCGACCAATTTCCGTCTGCAGGAACTGTCTGTAGGCTATACTCTTCCGGCAAGATGGTTCAGGAATGTCTGCCGTCTGACCATCTCCGCAGTTGGCCATAATCTCTGGATGATATGGTGCAAGGCGCCGTTTGACCCTGAGGCCGTGGCATCTACCGGAAACAACTACCAGGGAATCGACTATTTCATGATGCCGTCTCTGCGCAGTATGGGATTCAATATCAAACTCGACTTCTAAGGATTATGATACAGAACAAATACCACAAATCAGTCAGAAGCAGCGGCATGGAATGGAGCAGGAGATTCTGCCTCATCCTCTGTCCCGTGCTGATCTTTGCCGGTTGTACCGGACGCTTCGAGATGATGAACACCAATCCGAACCAGGTCACGGCGGAGCAGATGGAAGCCAACAACTACAGGGTCGGAACTAAAGTCGTGTTGATGCAGAGTCTTGTGATTCCTGTTGAGGAACACATGTACCAGTTCAACGAGAGCCTGACCGGCGGGCCGTTCGCCGGCTACATCGGTTCGACCGTGGATACATGGCTGACCCGCTTCGAGACCTTCAATCCGTCGGCAGACTGGAGGGCATGGCCGTTCGCCAATGTCATCACCGAGTTCTATGCCCCGTACAGGGGAATAGTCGGCGGCACAGACGACGAGGTGGCCAATGCCTTTGCCAACCTGCTGAGGGTCGCGGTCCTTAACCGTGTGACAGATTCCTACGGCCCGATGCCGTACAGCGACGCTCTCGCAAATGAGAGCATAACGGTCAAATACGATTCCCAGGAGGATGTCTATGCGCAGATGTTCGCGGAACTTGATGCTGCGATCGAGGCATTCGGCAACAATGCCGGACTTGATGCCTCCGCATGGAGCAACTATGACCGTGTCTACTACGGCGACATCAGCAAGTGGCTCAAATACGCCAACTCCCTGAAGCTGCGCCTTGCGATGCGCATCAGCTATGTCGCACCAGAGACGGCGGCAGTCAGGGCGGCAGAGGCAATAGCCGGAGGTCTCATCCTGACCAATGCGGACAATGCATACATGCATCCGACGGAGAACAGGATGACCCTCATCTACAACGACTGGCAGGACCACAGGGTCGGCGCAGACATCCTGTGCTACATGACGGGCTACAAGGACCCGAGACTGGAGACCATGTTCCTCCCGAATGCCTCAGGCAATTATGTCGGAGTGCGCATAGGGTCCACGGTGTCAAGCAAGACCAATTTCGTGGACAATTATTCCAACCTGATAGTTGAATCCGGCACCCCGATACTGTGGATGAATGCCGCGGAGGTTAACTTCCTCCTTGCCGAATACTATCTGAGGATGGCGGGGGACAATGCTCTGGCAAGGCAATACTATGAGGACGGGATACGCCTCTCGTTTGAGGAGCGCGGGGCCTCGGGGGCGGAAACCTACATTGCGGACAACACCAGCATGCCGGACATCTATACCGACCCGCTCGGCGCCAACTCATATACACGACGTATGAGCGAGTGCAGGATAGCATGGGATGCCGCAGGTGACCTGGAGACCAATCTGGAGCAGATCATCACCCAGAAATGGATAGCCATCTTTCCTCTCGGGACGGAAGCATGGTGCGAGTACCGCAGGACAGGCTATCCGAAACTCCTTCCTGCCGTGCAGAATCTCGGTCCGGACAATGTGGACCTGAATCACCATGCCCGCAGGCTTACCTATCCTGTGGAGGAATACAGCAGCAACGGCGCCAATGTGAACGAGGCTGTGGGTATCCTCAACTCCGAGTCGGCAGACGGCAGCGGAGACTCCATGGCCACCAGGGTCTGGTGGGACTGCAAGGACTACTCTCTCAGCGAATAAACGGAAACAAAACATAAGACAATGGGAAGATACAGAATATTCATAATGGCAGTTGCCGCCATCATGTGTGCCGCTCTTGTGTCATGCTCAAAATGGACGGCGACGGAACCGGTCCGGGTCGACACGGTGATGCCGTGGGAGCAGGATTCTGAGCTGTGGGAAGAATACAAGGCGGCAATCCGGGACTACAAGAGCCGTGACCACCGGCTCGTCTATGTCCGCTTTGAAAACTCCCCGGAAGGGGCCGTGAACGAGAAGGCCTATATGCGCAGCCTGCCCGACTCGCTTGACATAGTGTCCCTGACCAATGCGGAAAATTTCTCTCGGTACGATGCCGAGGACATGGCCTGGATGAAGAGCGTAGGCACCAAGGTCCTCTATCAGCTGGATTTTGCCGGTTCTCCGGACCTCCTTTATGACAGCGGACAGCTTGCTGCCGCCATTGACAGAGCCGTCTCCATAGCGGAGGCCAACAGTCTCGACGGCTTCTCTTTCACCGGGCTTCCGAAAGATGACGGCGGAGTGACTGCTGCTGCATCGGAGACTGTCGTGAAGCGCCTTTCCGCAGCAGCCGGGGCCGACGGCATCCTCGCATTTGAAGGCAATCCGGCTTTCATAGCGCCGGAGGACATCGGAAAAATTGATCTGTTCGTACTTGCAAGCGAGGCTGCTGAGGATGCTTATGAAGTGAGGAACATAGTCCTTGATGCACAGGTCTCGGGTGTGCCGAAAGAGAAGATGCTCCTCGCCGCCGACTTTGGCGGGGCCTTCTATGACAGCGGGAATGCCTCGGCGGATGTTCTGACATCAATGGCGGACCAGACCATAATCCTTGGCCCGATGGCAGGACTCGCCCTGTACAACATAGAGTCGGACTATTACCACTATGACGGAGACTGGCTCACAGTCCGCTCCATCATCTCCCGAATGAACCCTTAATACGGAAAATTATGATACAAAACATATTATATCACCTTCGTCCTGTTCTGCGGGGATTCCTGATCGGCATAGTTACGCTTCAGGCGGCTGTAGCCTTCCTGGCTTCGTGCGGCAGGTTTGACCCGGCCGGCCATGTCTTTCCTAACTCCATTTATCTTGATGTGAGTCAGACGGACCAGGAGCAGATAGCCAATTTTTCAAACCGGGTGGAGACAGCCTCCCGTCAGCTTTCGGTAGTGCTGGCGTATCCTGCAGACAATGATGTCACCGCCACAGTGTCGGTCGACGAGTCCCTTGTGGCGGAATATAACTCCCGCTACGGCACAGACTACGCCTTCCTGCCGTCACAGTATCTCGACTTTACGGCCAGGACAGTGACCATTGAGGCCGGCAGAACTGTATCCGAGACGATAACGATAGGTTTCAAGGGGCTTGCCGGAGATGGCGCTGACCAGACCGGGGCTCTTGAGATAGACCGGACATGGCTCCTTCCTGTCAGAGTCACTTCTGACGACATGGACACCATGGACGGTTCCTCCATAGCATATTATCTTGTCAAGCGCACTTCTGCCATCACTGTCGCCGCACAGTTGACCGACAACTGGATCAACTTCCCGCTGCTTGACGAGCCCGGCGGGCTTGCCGATGTCTACAACGACCTTACGGCAGTAACTTACGAGGCACTCATCAATATAGACAAATTCGACACGACCAACGGCTTCGGCGAATGTAACATCTCTACGGTGATGGGCGTGGAACAATACCTGCTCCTGCGTATCGGGGACGCCAATTTCGAGCGGCAGCAGCTCCAGTTCGACGGCAGCGGAAACGGCTCCCAGTTCGGCAAGCTCCCGTCCAAGTCCGACCCGTCCAAGAGACTTGAGTCCGGAGTCTGGTATCATGTGGCATGCACATATGACCAGGCAACACGCACAGCCCGCATTTTTGTGAACGGGCAGATGACGGATGAGGCCAAGGATGTGGGTGTCACAGGCTCCGGTGAAGACAACAGGATTACACTTGCGATGCAGGCCCTCGGCATGGCCGAGTCCTACCGCTTCTGCATAGGCTGGTCCTACAATGACTATCGCCCGCTTCAGGGGAAAATAGCCGAAGCGCGGGTCTGGAGAGTCGCGAGGACACAGCAGGAGATATGGGACAACATGTACCGTCTCCCGGACTATGAAGCCGAAAATTATCCTGACCTCATCGGCTACTGGAAGTTCGACGAAGGCGGGGGCAACACCATCCATGACTACTCCATGTACGGCAACCACGGGCAGGCACAGACCGACCTTGTGTGGCCGGAAGGCATTGAGATACCAGAAATCAACAAAGGGGAGGAATAGGCCATGAAACCAGGAAATCCATTCATTCTTCTGTCTGTGATGTCCGCAGTTCTCGCTTCATGCACGGACCTTGAATATCATGAGTACATAGACCTGCAGCCGGACATGGCGGCTGTCAATGCCGGTCCGGCCGTTTCCCTCCGGGCGGAGCAGTCTCCGGACAATATGGTGACTGTTACCCTGAACGAAGGCGACGGCTTCACTACGGCCGGGCTTTTCGCCCGTTCAAATGCCCCTCTGTCCGTTTCCCGGACCATACAGCTGAAAGCAGGGGATGAGGAAATGGTGGAGGAATACTCCCGGAATACAGGAGTGGAGTACACGCTTCTTCCTGCCCCGTTCTACAAATTCATCAACGGCAGCACCGTTGACATTCCCGAGGGTACGGCCCAGTCGGCAACGAAGCAGCTCAGGCTCTTTGCAAAGAATCCTCTCGACAATGTTCTGGCCCCCGGCCGCTACCTCCTTCCGGTCGTCGGGACATCAGTCCTCGGAGAACTTGCCGACAGCACCGTATTCGTTGATGTCACCGTCCGTACCCCATATACGGACCCGGACGGCTACGAACTCTACACCGGAGAGGATATGTTCACCGTATTCTATATCAACACTTCGGCTTTTGACCCCCGGCTGGCGAACGACATGATACTCCAGGAACGGATTTCGTCCGGAGTATATGAATACAAAGGATTGGGAAATATAGTGAATCTCAGGATGGCATCCGTAGGTTATGACAGTGCGACCGGAAAGGTTTTCATCCAGCCGAGTGCAGACCTGAAATATGTCCTGGAGCACTCGACCGAAAGAGTCCTCCCTGTGCAGGAGAGCGGCCGCAAGGTCTGTGTCTGCATTGAAGGGGGAGGACAGGGAATAGGCTTCTGTAATTTCACTGACGAGCAGATAGCCGATTTCGTGTCTTCCGTCAAGAGATTCGTAGACACATACGGGATCAACGGCATCAACCTCTGGGACAGGAATTCCGGATATGACAGGGCTGTTGAGAACGGTTTCCCTGAAATGAACAGGACATCATATCCGAAACTCATCAAGGCCCTCCGAGAAGCACTCGGAGAGTACAAGCTGCTGACCCTTACCGACTATGAGGAGCCGACTGAATATTTCCATGACACTGAATCCATGGGCGGCATAGCCCCGGGAGAATATCTCGACTATGCATGGTCGGGCTACTGCGACGGCGCGGAACCTGTCCAGATTGTCGACCCGTGGCATCAGGGAATCCCTCCTGTGTCGGACCTCCATCCCCGCCAGCCAGTCGCCGGGCTTTCACCGAAGCGGTACGGCTGTATCCATGCCACCATTTATACAAATTATACCTATGCCAAGGCAGATGTCGTAACGGAATGGGTAGCCAACGGATATAATCCCAACGGCATATCGGTGTATTACGATATCCGCTCAAAAATTCAGGACCAATATGAATCAGGAGCATGTAATAATCCCGGATATATTCTTTCTGCATGGTTTGATGATCCCGGATGCATAATTTACCCTGCCAGATTGGATAATAAAGAGGGAAGCAGTCAATATAACAAATGGACAAAGGATTGGTAAAACAGCTTAAGTAAAATGAAATAGAACAATATGCCATCTGGCATATATTAATTAAATTTTAAATTTTTAACATCATGAAAAAGGTTTTCGTATTAGCAGCATTAGTTGCCGCTCTCGTTGGTGTTCTCTCCTGCAACAGGATAGAGAACCCTCAGGTCAAAGAAGCAGATCTGCTTCAGAATTCTCCTATAACTAAAGCATTAGGTGATAAATCTCCTTGTGCAGTTGTATATGTGGAAACTAATGATGTAAACCCATTGAACGCAGGAGATTATGAAGTTGATGGATTGCCATTTTTTGACATTGTTGAACTTTTTGCCTCGAATATTCACAAAGAGACCACAGAAGAAGGGGAAGTCCGTCCAACGCTCTACCTCAATGACAAACTTACTCCTGTTCTTGAAAATGGAGGAGTAGATACTTATGTGAAGCCACTTCAGGCAAAAGACATAAAAGTATTACTTACCGTACTGGGTGACTGGCAGGAAATAGGTGTGGCCAATATGACAAATACACAGGCTGATCAGTTTGCGACTATTCTCGCTTATGCCGTTGAAAAATATGGTCTTGACGGCATCGGCTTTGATGACGAATATGCTGATTATCCGTATGGTAGTGTGAACAATACTTCATATAGCCGAATTATTATAAAACTGCATGAACTTATGCCGTCCGACAAACTTATTACAGTTTTTGATTGGGGGAATACTCATACTATAAATTCGGAGGCTGCTGCATGCATTGATTATGTCTACCATGGATCATTTGGTATGTATAATACATCATGCAATATTAATGGTATTAATGCCAATGAATTTGCGCCAGTTGCTTTGAACCTTGGAACCGATTATCCGTCATCATTAGTCAGGTATTGGGCTGAAAAAGCCTTAGAGGAAGGCTATGGCGCTATGATGTGTTTTAATCTCAGAATGCGTTCTGACAACGATCCGCTCCCTGAACTTCAGGCTCTGTCTGACGGGGCATATTTCGAAGCTGAAGTTACTTGCGACAATGGAAACAGGTCAAGGGATGCAGGTTCAGTTCCAGCAGGCTATACCATTACATACGATATGGCTACAGCTGAATAGTTTAACTATTGTAATATGATTCCAGACTCCGGCTTGTCCGGAGCCGGAATCTGGAAAATTAACTGATATGAAAATAACACTGAAAATAATAGGAATATTCCTGCTCTCTTTGTCTGTTTTTGTCGGATGTCAGAAATATGATGATTCCGGAATTACAGGCAGGGTAGATGACCTGGAGAACAGGGTGGCTGAACTCGAGAGACTGGTGAATGAACTTACCTCCAATCTCGGGACCCTTGTGACTGCAATCGATGCCCTTGAAAATCAGGACAGGATTGTGTCCGTGAACAAACTTCCGGGAGATGCCGGATGGGAGATAGTCTTTGCAAACTCAGGGACTGTCACGGTATATAACGGAGCAAACGGGAAGGACGGGGATTCCCCGGTAATCGGGGTCCAGAAAGACACGGACGGAATATATTACTGGACTCTCAACGGGGAGTTCCTGCTTGACGGGAATAATCAGAAGATACCTGCCACTGCACAGTATGGCGTGCCTCAGATAAAGATAGAGGACGGTAAGTTCTGGTTCTCTACGGACGGGGAGAAATGGATTGAATGCGGGGATGTGGCCTCAGAGGGAATCGGTACCATCAAGGGCGTTGAGGACAAAGGAGACAGTGTTGTGTTCACTCTCTATGATGACAGTACCATTACTATTCCTAAGGTCCAGAGCTTCGCCCTCAATATAGAGAATACGGAGGTCGGCATAGCAGCCGGAGAGA
Source organism: Candidatus Cryptobacteroides gallistercoris (assembly GCA_017694835.1). Classification (GTDB taxonomy): domain Bacteria; phylum Bacteroidota; class Bacteroidia; order Bacteroidales; family UBA932; genus Cryptobacteroides; species Cryptobacteroides gallistercoris. The sequence continues at coordinate 32,028 of JADIMJ010000065.1, read as the reverse complement.
CAGCGCAGATACCATATACCATAACAGCTGCCGATGATGCCACCAAGATTACGGCTATTCCTGTGGCCGGCTATTCCGTATCAGTCACAAAGACCTCATCATCTGAAGGTACATTGAACATCACGGCCCCTGACCCGGTCGTGGATGCCGACATCTATGTCGTTGCAGTAAACGGGGACGGGGTGACATCAGGAAAGATACTTTCCTTTGCAGCCGGACAGCTTGAAGTGGTCTATGATGTGCAGCCGGTCCCTGCAAAGGGTGGAAATGTGTCAGTGACCGTCAATACCAACCTTGAATATGATGTGGTCATTCCTGAAGATGACAGGGCCTGGATTTCATTGGTTCCTGCAACAAAGGCTCTCCGTCAGGATGTGCTTACATTCTCTGTGGCAGAGAATACCGAGACTTCGCAGAGGTCTTCAACAATCAGCATTAATTACAAGTCCGGAGACCCGGCCAAGACATTTGTAATCGTTCAGAATGCTGCAAGCGGAGTTGAAGTAGAATGGAAAGAGGCAGATTTTAGCACCTTTACAGACGATGAAGGTTTAAGTCCGACAACTACAGTGACAAGAACATCAGATGCGGGTTGGATAGCAGAGAATGTCAGATTTAAGGATCCTGAGACATATGCTGAAGATATTCCGGCAGCAGTCATTACTTTGAGTGGCAATATTTCGCAAGTAGGGAAATTGACATCGCCAATACTTTCCGGTGGTTGCGATATGTTGATGGTAAATTACGGCATATCAGCAATGCCGGCGAGTTTGACAAAGGGCCTATCTCTGACAGTAAATATTTTAAATTCAACTGATGAAATTTTGCAAACAAATAAGATTACGGTGGCAAAAGAGGATTTAGAGAGAGCCACAATATATACTGAAGAATTTAATATTAATGAGTCAGGAGAATTTAAAATTCAGATTATAAATGATTGTTTAAGTGGCAGAGCAGGGAATAGTACGGATATGACAGATATTTTGAAAGTGTCCTGGAAACCATATTCCGAATAATGACTGTCGGGCAGGCATTCCGGTGCCTGTCGGCAGTATTGGCCTACATGCGGGCATCTTGTCCGTAATGTATTTTCAACCTATAATCAAAAGGCCTGAGAATTAACCTATGTCGGTTGCGGCGGCTGTCTTCACCGCCGCAACTTTTTTGTCTGTATCAGGGAACCATGAATGCCATAATGTTCTTGCGATTGATTTTTTTTTTCAATATATTGCATTGTTTTATTACATAAAGGGATTTCTAAAAAGATTAAAACAGTTCCAGAAGCATGAAAAGATATTTATTATTGCTCTTATGCGCGTTTGTTGCCGTCTGCGTCAATGCACAGGAAAAGAAATTCAATTATCAGGGAGAGGCGGTGCTCGGGTACTCTTTCGGCCTTGAGGAGGATTTCCATTATGTGAAGATAGATGTTATAAACGGAGTGAGGTTCTCGAGATGTTTCTTTGCCGGTGCCGGTATAGGCATATCACAAAATTTCAGTGATGAAGAATTTTATATTCCGATTTATTTTAATGCCAAAGGATATTTTCCTGTTGCAAAAAATCTGGACTTGATGGCAGGCGTTGATATCGGGACCAAAATAGACTATGTATACGAGACTTCGGGCGGACTGTTATTGCAGCCAATGTTTGGCATATGCACTGCAATGCATAAGAATTTTGCGCTTAATATTGCATTAAAATACGAGTTCTATTCGTATAGAATAAATGATATTGCCGTAAATTCAAAACTGCAGACTAACCAGGTTGGTATAAGCCTTGGTTTTGTGTTCTGAAAGAGTAAAGAGACTGCATGCAGTTCCCGTTGTTGCCAGAACATGTGCGTCCTGTTGCTCTGACCCGGTTCCGGAAGACATTGATTAATGGAAACATCGCGGCCGTAGGCGATAAAAAATCTTGCCATCGGCCGCGATGTGTATGTCAGTCTTCACTGTAGATTACAGTCATCCTGTCCCCCCGGAGTATCTTCCTGACAAGTTTCCTTATGTCTCCGGCGCTGACTTTTCCGACAGCGGAGCCGTAGTCAAAGTTCGGGTCGAAGCCGCTTTCCGCAAGGGTCATCCTGTCGCGGTTCTTGGAGGAAAGTGAATTTTCCCGGGCCTTGGCCCTTTCGGCGCGGGCCTTGACGAGGTATTTCCCGGCGTTGTCCATCTCTTCGGTTGTCGGGCCGGAGGCTGCCATGGACTCAAGTTCGGTCAGGATGTCGGAGATGAGCATTTCGGAGAGTTCAGGACGGGTCTCGAACGCCACAGAAGATTCATATCTGCCGCGGTCTTCAGGTTCGAATTCCGTACTGAACGAGATCGAGTAGGTCCCTCCGCGCTCTTCCCTTACTTTGTCAAGACAACGGGCGGACATTATGTAGTCAACGATGTCAAATGCTGCCATGTTTTCCGGGGACATTGCTGCTTTGCCGCGGAAAGAGATTTCAACAGAAGACTTTGGTACGGTCTTGAGCGAATATGTGCTGTCAATGACAACATTGCCTTTGTAGCAGGCTTCTGCCGGACGGATTCCGGACTGCGGGCTGCTGCTTCCGTTGCCCAGTGAGGCCAGGTAGCGGCAGACGAGTTTCATTATTGTCTCCTTGTCCAGGTCGCTGGCAATATAAGCCGTCATGTTGCTGAAGTCCGTGTATTCCCTGCGGAATGTCTCTTCTATGAAAGCCATGTCAAGCGCCCTGAAGTCACCGGAATCAGCCGTCTCCATCCACGGATGTCCCCCGTATCGGGCTTCCCGCATGGCCCGGTTGAACCTTCTTTTGTCAGGGTCAGCCTTTCTGAGGTTGTCTATGCTGCCGTCCTTGAAGTCCTCGAGCTTCGCGCAGTCGGAAAAGTACGGCTCTGTGAGATGCAGATACAGTTGGCGGAAACCGTTCTCAACATGGGCGCTGTCCGAATTCATCAGCACATATCCGTGTTCCTGGGATGCCCTGAATGAAACATTTGCACCGAAGCAGGCTGGACTGTTGCGGATATCGGCGAAATCCGAATCTCTGAATCCCGCATTCCGGGAAATATATGACAGGGCTATCTTTGACATCTTTTCCTGTCCGGCAGGGAATACCCCGTATCCTGTCCCGAAGTCCAGTACGGCGTCAAGATGCCTGTAAGCCTTGACCGGTGCCGACGGAGTCCAGCAGACTCTGGCCCCGTTGCTGAGTATCCATGTCTCTCCTCCCTTTTCCCGGGAGACTTTCACTATTGTCCCCGGAGTGACGGCCGCCGAAGTGTCTATGTCGTCAAAGTCAAGGAAATGCGGCTCCGGCGCCGAAGGCAGCGGGCTGAGCAGGAGTTCCTCCATCCTTTCCACGGTTGGAAGCATGTCTTCTTTCCCTGTTTCGGAATTGCAGAAATATATCTTTTCGCTGTCGGCGAACATCCTGCCGATATAAGCAGGGATTTCCCCGTATGAGATGCCTGAAAGGATTTCTCCGGTGAGTTCCTGCATTTCGGCAGGATGCGCATACGGCATTCCTGTCAGGAAATTGGCCACATAAGAGGTGACAAGCTGCCTGTGGGTGACATTCTGTTCAAATACCGGCATTCCCAGATGCTCCTTTTTGAATACCTTGAATCTCGCGTTCTCAAACTCCTCTTCCGAAATGCCGTATCTGAGGAATCGTTCCATCTCATTGCGGTAGAATCCGATGACTTCATCCAGCCCGTCTTCTTCTTTCGGAAGGAAGGTGAACTGTGAGACATAGAAGTCGGTTCCGGACGGATAGGTGACAAGCACCGCCCGCTTTACCGGACAGCCGGCAGCCTTGACCGCCTCACTGAGCCTTGCGGAAAATGCCTCGGTTATAATGGACCTGATGAGCCTGTCCTTTATGAATCCTTCTGTGCGGCGGACCTCAACGGATGGATAAGGCTGCCTGTGCATCGCCTTGAAGGCAAGGAAGCGGATGTCCGGGTCGGTGACATGAGTGAATATCGGATTATCCAGTGCCGGAATGTGGCACTCTTCTTTCGGGACGGGATTTACTGCCGACGGGATGTCTGAGAATCGGCTGATTACTTTCTTTTCCATTTCCCCGGCATCGAAGTCTCCGACGATGATTATGGCTTGCAGGTCAGGACGGTACCATTTGTGGTAGAAGTCAAGGATTTCATGCCTTTCAAAACCGTCGATTACCTCAAGGGTGCCTATCACATTCCTTTCAGCCTGTTTTGCCCCGCTGTAGATAAGGGCGGACTGGCTTTCGAACATCCGGGTCTTGGAATTGTCCCGCCTTCTCCATTCTTCCCGGATGACGCCTCTTTCCGCATCAATGGCATCCTGGTCGCAGGAGATATCTCCCGACCAGTCGTGCAGAACGAGCAGTACTGAGTCTACGAAGCTTTCCCGGACCAGAGGTACGCTTGAGAGGTTGTACACCGTCTCTGTTCGGGTAGTGTACGCGTTCACATTGTAGCCGAACCGCACACCCTCGCGGGCGAGAAATTCAAGAATCCCCTTGTCCGGGAAATGTTTCGTGCCGTTGAAGGCCATGTGTTCGAGGAAATGCGCCAGGCCGTTCTGAGAATCCTCTTCCTGAAGGGCCCCCACATTGTGCACAATGTAGAAATCCGCACATCCTGCCGGATTGGCGTTGTGTCTGATATAGTATGTCAGCCCGTTGTCAAGCCGGCCCTTTATGACCTGGGGGTCGCAGGCTATGGTGTCTGCCGTGCAGATTTTCCCGGCTTCCTCCGTATGCAGATACCTTGTCTGTGTCCGGCTCTCCGCCGCCAGGCTTGTTATTCCCATTGTCAGCAGGACAAGCATTGTCCTGCAAATTCTTCTTAAATGATTTTTCATATATTTGGTCGATATTGTTATAATGTTCAGAATGTACATCCAGCCGAGATTTCCAGCACATTCCGGAATCCGGACTGCAGGGCTGCGGCCGGTGCCAGCGTATGGTCCAGCCTGTCCCTGACGCCGGCGTAGATTCCGAGGTTGTTCCTCAGAATCCGTGTGTATCTGAGCGAAAGCCCGCCTCCGAGCCTTGCGGCCGTGCGGAATTCAAAGTCCCGCAAGAGATAAGAGTCGCCTGACCACGGTGAAGCGGATGTGCTGGACACATATTCCCCGTCTTCTGCCGCTGTGCCGAAGCCTTTCATGAATCCGGCTTCTGCTCCTGCGGAGATGATGTTTTTTCCTTTGAGGAAATTCTTTTTGATGAAAATCCCACATCTGAAGGCTGTCACATCCTGTCTGCGGAAGAACGGGTAGGACGAAGCCGTAAAGTATCGGCCTTCGGCATGTATTCCGGCCCCGGCCTCCCATTCAGGATAATTGTCCCTGACGCCGAAGTATCCATGGTAGATTGCCTCTGCCGAAAAATCGGATCTGTCAAGAGTCCGGGTCCGGCCGTGATAGACTACCTCGGTGCTTTCCCCCGGCACTGTGGATTCGGAATAGTTGTTCCGGAAATTGTCGAGGGTGCTGAAGTCTCCCGAGAGAGTGAGCCTGTGCATGGCGGCGTTGCCTCCGAACAGGATAATGCCTCTCCAGGAGACTGTATTGCCGGAATGCTCCGTACGCACTACACTCCCGCTGCCTCTGTTGCCATAGTAGCCGCTTCTCCGGAGGTATGTGAATTCATTGAAGAACCTCAGTCCGCCCCTGCCTTTGAAATCCAGCTGGAGAGAGCCTCCCATGAATGAATTGAACATCGGCCTGGCGCCTGATGTCGACACCATTCCGTTGTCACCGTCAAACTGTTCCCTGTATCCGAAATATCCCCCGTAGTCCACAAGGATGTAATACATGTTGTTGCTTGTCCCGTAGATGTCTCCGTAGACAGATTCCACGGTTTTCCTGTATTCGAGGTCAAGTCCCGCTGCAAATCTGTCTGAAGGAGCGAACCGGACACCGGCCGAGACATCCATGTCCATCCATGAATTCAGGAACCGCGGGTCCTTGCGCTTTGCATAGTTCCCGGCTTCGTAGCTTATGCCTGCTCCGATGCTCCATTTTTCAGAGAATGAATATGATATCCCGCCCCGAAGCAGATACAGTTCCTTTGTCTTCATTCCGGCGGTAGTATCCGTGCTTTCAAGGAAATTGACAGGATTGTATGAGGGGTCCATCAGCACCGGTCCGCCCATGTCCTTCCCCCTGAAATTGGTGTATGAAAGCTTGCCGCAGAAGGCAATCCTGTCGGAAAGCCGGATAGTTGATTCTGTGTATGCTCCGGCCTGCCAGGAGTCATCGGATTCCTCAATTCCAGCGAGCCCGCCGTCGGATTTGTTGAAGAATACTTCGGCTGCAGCAATCCTGTCTGTCGGAAGAGTCCCGAGTCCGGCATAGTTCTCTGATGTGAGCCATGGCGAAATGTCCCTGACAAACCTGAAGTCATACACGCGCCATTCCTGTCCCGATGCAGAGTGCTGAAGCAGCATCAGAATCAGGACAGGAAAGATTAGATTAATTACAGTCGGGGCCCTCATTTTCTCAGCGAGGCCGTCCTTCTCTGGTGGAAGTCGTTTGAGGAATTGTTGGTGTCCTTGTAGATGATGTGCGCCCCGTTGGCGATGGATGCCTCGGCGTCGATTCCGGACGGGTCGGTAGACCCTTCTGCCTCGCTTTCGGTGCCTCCTGCATAGTTGTATACGAGAAGACCTTCATTTTCAGGCAGAGCCTCGGTGGCCTCCTTGTCTACATTCCGGTACAGGGTGTATCCGAGCTCTGAGGTGAATGTAGCATGGCCGGCGTCCACGGAAGGCAGAAGCCTCTTCTGGTTCTGGGCGTCGTATGTGGCACGGAACACTTCGATGCCGTCGATTACCCACTCGACAGGGACCATTGCGTCAGTTGCCGCAGCATTGACCTCCGATATTACGTCCGGGTCCTGGGAGAAATCGGACGGAGTCCTGCCCTCGGTCGAGAACACGAAGAATGCAGGCGATGAGTTGGACAGCACCCAGGCATTTCCGAAAGCATTGTATTTGTATGTCTGGAGATAGTGGGATGTCGGTATGCCTGCTGACGGAGCCGGATGATAGTTGACATTGGTGTAGATTTCCGGAGCGTAAGTCACATAATATTCCGGGCTGGACAGGTCTACCGACTGGCTGTAGGTCTGTGTGTGGTCGATGGCCCCGTTGAGGGCTACGACTACCTGTGAATAAGGGGCGATTGCCACCGGCTCCTGGAACCACCATACCGAGCAGTATGCCGGAATCCAGTCAGTATAGGAGAGGACTCCTCCCACATAGTATTTGTTTGTGGCATTTGAGTTGGCCGGACTGCACATTCCGATGCAGAAGTCTGTCGTCAGAGTTGCTTCTTCGGCTGAATTGTTATAGAGAATGACATACTTGTCATAATGATAATATCCGCTGCCGTCGTCCTTTGGGCATCCTCCGATATAGAGTTCCTTGATGATAATCTGGTTTGACTCCGATTTCACAAGGTTGAGTTCAAATGAGTTCTCCCCTGTTGCGGATACCGCTACATTTGAATTGACTCCGTTGTAGACAAAAAGGTCCGAGCCTTCGCTGACAGAATATGTCGCCGATGCCGAATAGATGCCCGGGAGCACTGAAAATAAGGCTGTGCCGGAAGCATCGGTCTGCGCCTGGTAGCTTGCGCTTCCGTTGAGGTCTGCAAGACTTACTGTAATGCCTTCGGTCGCAAACGGCCCGTTTTCATAAGTCAGACTGACCGATACCTGGACAGGCAGGTCCCGGGTCGGTGTCTTTTCGCATGCAGCGGCGGCAAAGGCGGCCGCAAGCGCGATGATGATGAATTTTTTCATGATATCACTGGTTTTATCTGTTATAATTTCATTCCTTTCTCTTTGTGTCATCCCCTCAGAATTTCAGCCTGACTGTCAGCCCGTAGAAGAAGGACGGGATGAAGCCCCGTACTGAAGAATACTGTCCTGACCTCGTCGAATATACTTGTCCGTAATTGTTGAAGAAATTGTTGACATAGACCGATAGGGAAGCTATGTCCCCGATTTCCTTCGTGACGCTGAAGTTCGCGGAAAAATGCGGTGAAATGTAGTCCTTGGCGAAGAAGTACAGGAGGTTGGAGCGGACCACAAGCCTGGACAGGTCCGTGTACATCTGCGGGTCGTTTTCTGCAGCCCACCTGAAATCTTCAAGGAAATCCCTCGGCTCCGGATTGTCAAAGCTGACATAATATTTGGGGTACATCACTGTGTAGTACCGTCCTGAATAGATGTCGCCTGCTCCTTCAAGGGGGAAATAGTCCTGCTGTCCTTCCCTGACATACGAGCGGACCATTCCGTCTGAGTCGCTCAGATACCTGCTGTAGTCGTGCAGGGTGGCTTCAAGCCTCAGGGAGAGGACCAGCCTGATTTTCGGGATGTGTGTGGTGACAGTAAGGTTGGTGTTCACTGTCCGGGTCTCGCGCCCGTTGGATATATTGTCTCCCCCGATGTAATATCCCACATATTTGAACGGGCTGCCGTCTGCCGACAGTGTATTTGACGGATATGACGGCATGAGATTCATGTCCGTGGCTTTGTATACGTAGAAATTTCCGTCAATGCGCACAGTCGTGTTTATTGCCCGGATTTTCTTGAAGTCAAGGACCCATTCCACTCCGTACCTTGTGACAGGGGAGATGCTGTTGGCTGCGTAATAGCTTGTGATGAATGAGTTCCGGACACTGTGCCCGAGCTCCTGCGCCTCCATCGTGCCGGTCGCATCATGTACGGTGACAACACCTGTCACCCTGTCAATCGAGAACACCCTGTCTTCTTCGGGAATAGTGCAGGATGCGAGATCTTTCTGGTCGGTATAGTTGTAGCTGAACCGTTCATAGTCCGAGGCAGTGTAGTACGAGTCAAGAATCCTGCTGTAATATCCGGACAGCGAGACCTTGACGATGCCGAGGTCTGCGTCGATGCCTATTTCCGCCTGCCTGCTTTTCTGCCAGCGGAGGTCTCCGTTGTATTCAATGATTCTCGGCTTGATATAATATGCATAATATGCCTCTCCGTCGGAGGAGGTCGTCGGGTTGAATACCCTGATGTCCCTGTAGGAGGGGGTCGGATAAAGGATAGAGAAGGACGGGAGCTTGACCGCCGTTCCCCATCCGGCGCGCACCGACAGTCTTCTGAGGAACGAATCCCCGGCATTCTCTTCCCGGATGATGTCATATTTGGCATTGAGGCGCGGAGACCAGCTTGAAGTGCTTCCGTAGGCAGACCCTTTTATGAAGGTGGCTTCTCCTCTGATTCCGGCCCTGAGGTTGAGCAGAGTGCCGCCGATAGGGATATGGATGTTCTCTTCAAGATATACGGCAAGGTTGTTCATGAACGGAATCAGACTGTAGTCCCATTCCCTGAAATCCGGGGCCGTGGACATGTCTTCTGAATACTGGCCTTTCCCGAAATTTTTGTCTCCGGTCCATTCTGCCCCGAGCTTTACCTTGTTGTTGACATTCCCGAATGTCCTGTTCCATCCGGCCTTGACGGAAAGGCTGTAGTTCATGGGCCTGTCGTCCACGCACATTGTATTGTACCTGTATCCTGCCGGAATCAGTATTGCCTCCGCATCGGGATTCGTATCGTATTTCTGTGCCACGAAATACCCTTCCTCTCTTCCGTGGAGGGCCACTGTGGCGGCTGCGCTGGAGTAGTTTTTCCTTTCCTCCGTCTGCCTGTCATTGTATACTGCAGAGCCTTTTATTTCCAGATTGGTTATCCATGCCTTGTTCAGCAGCCAGTCCAGGGTGAAATTTCCCCGGAGCATGTTGTCATGCCGTTTTGTGTATGTGCCGATGAATGCATCCGGGTCGGCCTTGGAGTCATAGCCTCCGAGATTGCCGGCAGCCGAGACTGAAACCCTCAGCGGGGTTGTCGCCAGTGCTCCGGATGAAAATGTGTTGCTCCATGTCAGCGACAGCTGTTTTCTGTCATATGAAGTATATGGGGACATCTGGTCGGAGATGGCTCTGGTATATTCAATGTTTGCGTTTACGGTTCCTCTTGTCCTTCCCCGCCTGTCTGTCCCGAGTGAAAATCCTTTGCTTGCGGAAATCTGTTTTGTCCTGGGATTGCTCGCGAGAGTTACCATATAGGGAGTGACTCCTTTGCGGGTATTGATTTTCACTATTCCGGAATTGATGTCCCCGTATTCTGCCGAGGGTACTCCCGAAATGACTTCCACGGATTCTATGTCGCTGGATGATATATTGTTGGTGGCGACTCCGGCAGGGTCTTCGAAACTGCCGTTGTTGGACAGTCTGACCCCGTCCACTTCCACGGCCGTCCCGAAGGTCGGGTTGCCGGCTTCCGCCGCTCCCCCTGTCCTGATGCTGAATCTCTGCTCTGACACCAGTGACGGATTGGTCGTGACTCCTCCTGGCAGAAGGGCGGAAATGTCGGCCACATTCATGGCCTGCACATGGTCGAGGGCTGTCCTGTCTATTATCCGGCTCGTGGTTGCGCTGCTCTCGTTTGACTGTGCCGTGACGACGACGCTTTCAAGGGCGAGATTGTCTTCGTCAAGATATGCGGTGTAGCCGCTGATGTCTTTTGTAAGGGTGATTTCCTCAGCGGATTCCGCATAGCCGAGACATGATATCGACAGGATATTTTTCCCTTCCGGGATATTGCTGATGCTGAATCTGCCGTCTTCTCCGGCTACAGCCCATTGTCCGGATACTTTCAGGACTATTGTGGCGAATTCCACCGGCTCCCCGCTTCTCCTGTCCAGAACCATGCCGGAGAAAGTATATGTACGGGCTATGCCTGCCAGAGGCATAAGGAAGACAGCCATATATGTCAGTATCATTTTTTTCATCGCTGCAAAAGTATTCCGTAAACTCTCCCTTGTCCATAGCAATATGTTGGTATTATTTTCACCGGCATAGCCATATTTAGGTATTTTGAGAAAATTGTCTACTTTTGCTGTCCATATTAAATGACAATAAGATGAAGAAAAGAATGATTTTGGGGCTGGCTCTCATTCCTGCGGCCCTGATGCTGCCGTCAGTGGAATCGGAGGCCTGCACCAATGTGCTGGTTACAAAGGGGGCAAGTGCAGACGGCTCGTGCATGGTATCATATGCGGCTGATTCTCATCAGCTTTACGGGGAGTTGTATTATCGTCCGGCGGCGGACTGGAAGAAAGGGGAGATGCTGAAGATATATGAATGGGATACAGGTAAATATCTCGGTGAGATCCCTCAGGTCCGTCATACTTTCCAGACAGTCGGGAACATGAACGAGCATCAGCTGATAATCGCCGAAACGACATACGGCGGGCGTCCTGAACTCTTCGACAGCACCGGCATAATGGACTACGGTTCTCTCATATATGTGGCCCTGCAGAGGGCAAAGACCGCGAGGGAGGCAATTGAAGTCATTGTTGACCTGGCAAATACATACGGATATTACTCAAGCGGAGAGTCGTTCTCGATAGCAGACAAGGACGAGGTCTGGGTGATGGACCTCATCGGCAAGGGAATGAAGATGAAAAACGGCAGGAATGTCAACAAGGGGATAGTCTGGGTGGCGAGGCGCGTGCCCGACGGCTACATCTGTGCCCATGCCAATCAGGCACGCATCAGTACATTCCCTCTCGATGACCCCGAGAACTGCATGTATGCTCCCGATGTGATATCCTTTGCCCGGGAGAAGGGCTGGTATGACGGTCCGGACGAGGACTTCAGCTTCTGTGACACATACAATCCGCTTAATTTCGGGGGCATGAGAGGCTGCGAAGCCCGTGCATGGTCTGCATTCAACATTCTCTGCGACGGTCGTTTTGTGTTTGAGGACGAGTCCGGCAATCTTGTCGAGCGCAGTGCGTATGATTATATCGGCTATGCCATGGGCTATGACAAGACCAAGAGATTCCCTCTATTTGTGAAGCCGTCCAAAAAAATCACAATGAAGGATGTGGCGGATGTGATGCGCGACCATTTCGAAGGGACTCCGATGGACATGACGCAGGACATCGGAGCAGGCGGAAATGCCCTTCCATACAGGTGGAGGCCGATGGATTTTGAATACGGAGGGAAGACCTATACCAATGAGAGGGCTATCGCCACACAGCAGACCGGCTTCTGGTTTGTCGGCCAGTCAAGGGGATGGCTGCCCGATGTGGTCGGAGGCATAATCTGGTTCGGCACTGACGATGCGGCCACATCATGGCTCTCTCCTGTGTATACCAGCATTACTGAAGTGCCGGAATGCTTTGCCGAAGACAACGGGAGCATGCTCGAGTATTCCGCAACTTCAGCATTCTGGGTGTGCAACAGGGTGGCAAATGCTTGCTACCGCATGTACAATGTAATGGCTCCTGAGGTCAGGGCAAAGGCGGATGCATTTGAGACAGCCCAGATGGAGGCCGTCAGGGAGGTTGACCGCAAGGCCCTTGATGTGCTGGCATCCGGTACAGCGGGAGCGGAGGCCGAAGTCCGGGACATTCTGACCGGATATTCTGTCGAAACTGCACAGAAGATGTTCCGGGACTGGACCGAACTGGAGATTTTCCTGCTGCTGAAATATATTGACGGAAATGTGAAGGGCCAGAATCCGGACGGCTCGTTCATTACCAACGGTTATGATGACGGCATTCCTGGTGTCATCTCCAATCCGGGCTACACCGGAAAATGGAAAGAATCCGTCGCCAGGGAGCATGGCAAGGTCATAGAAGTGGTAGATTAGAAAAATGCATTGGACATTTCCCGATTATTTGGTAAATTTGCAGTTTGCGAAACAGATGTGAAATGAACAAGGTGCTTAAAATACTGCCGTTGGCGCTTATTGCCGCCTCGGTGTCATTCCGTGCAGCCGCCCAGGAACCGGAACCTCCGGATATTGAAGCCATTGCAGAGCAGGAGGCCGACCGGCTTCAGTCATTGCTGGAACTTGACGGAGGGCAGGTCTTCTATGTCGATTCCACGCTGAAGCATGACTATCGTGCCATGGATGATGAGATGAAGGCACTCCGGGAGTCGAAGGTCTCAAACACTTCAATTTATATTGCAGTGCAGGACAAATGGATGGAGGCGATAGACCAGTCGTTCAGGAAGATTTTTACCCCGGACCAGTGGGATGAATATCTCAAGGGCGGCGCTGCAAAGCAGCAGAAAGCCAGGGACAAGCGGCGTGCGAAGGCCGAGGCGGCCGAGGCCAGGCTCAGGAAGGCTCTTGAGTAACTGTTGTTGATATGGATTTTTTTGAAGTTATAGCCAAGAGGCACAGCGTACGGAAGTATGACTCCCGTCCTGTTGAAAGGGAAGTGCTGGACGCCCTCATACATGCTGCGGAGACTGCTCCGTCATCCAGGAATTGCAAAAGTTCTGCTTTCATGGTGATTGAGGACAAGGATACCCTTGCTGCGATATCTGAGATGAGAGATTTCGGTTCGGCATTTGTCAAGGATGCCCCCGCAGCCATTGTGGTGCTGGGCGACGAGTCAAAGACCGACCTGTGGGTGGACAACTGCGCCATTTCCGCCACATTCGTCCAGCTTGCAGCCACGGCGATGGACCTCGGAAGCTGCTGGGTGCATGTCAACGGCCGTCCCCGCAGCAAGTCGGATGCTTCTGCCGGGGATGCTGAGACATATCTGAAGAATCTTCTCGGGATAAAGGACAACATGCGCATACTCTGCGTGATTGCCGTAGGATATCCGGAAACGCAGAATGAAAAATAACGGAATTTCAGGAGTTAGAATATGAAAGAGAAAATTGAGGAACTTCTTGCGGCCATTGATGCGCTCGCATGCAAGACAGACAAAGAGATAGAGGAGGCGCGCGTACGTCTGCTCGGCAAGAAGGGAGAGATAACGAGGCTGTTCGAGGAATTCAGGACTGTAGCCCCTGACTTGAAGCGGGAGTACGGGCAGAAACTCAATCAGCTCAAGAATGCTGCTGCGGCAAAGATTGAAGCCCTCAGGACTTCCGTTTCCGAAAACCCGTCGGCATCTTCGGCGTCTTTTGACCTCACGAAGCCTGGGGAGCCTTTCCCGCTTGGCTCCAGGCATCCGGTATCGATTGTAAGGGAAGAAATCATAGAGATATTCCGCAAGTTCGGCTATAATGTCGCGGAAGGCCCGGAGATTGAAGACGACTGGCATGTGTTCGAGGCCCTGAATTTCCCTCCCGAACATCCCGCCAGGGATATGCAGGACACATTTTTCGTGACATCCGGACATGACCCGATTTTGCTCAGGACGCATACCTCGTCAGTTCAGGTAAGGGCCATGGAGACACTTCCTCTCCCGATCCGCATCGTATGTCCGGGGCGAGTCTTCCGGAATGAGGCCATTTCTGCCCGCGCCCACTGCATATTTCATCAGGTGGAGGGGCTGTATATCGACGAGAATGTCACTTTCGCGGATCTGAAGCAGGCGATTCTGCTCTTCGCCCGCGAAATGTTCGGCCCTGACGCAAAGATAAGGATGCGTCCGTCTTATTTCCCGTTCACCGAACCGTCCGCAGAAGTCGATGTGAGCTGCAACATCTGCCACGGCAAGGGCTGCAACATCTGCAAGGGAACAGGCTGGCTTGAAATCCTCGGCTGCGGCATGGTAGACCCTAATGTCCTCGAGGCATCCGGAATCGACAGCAGCAAATACAGCGGATTCGCATTCGGCATGGGTGTCGAGAGAATCGCCATGCTCAAATGGCAGGTCAAGGACCTCCGCAATTACTTTGAAAACGACATGCGTTTCCTGAAGGAATTCGAGACGTCAATATAATTTTCGGCATCAGCAGTGAATCAACATGCATTATCCGGGCTCCACAGTATATCAACAATGCGGTGTCCGGATATCAACAATGTACCGACAATACAGTTTCCGGACATCCATAGTATAAAGTATAAATAATACAGTTTCCAGACATCAGCAGCATATCAATTCCATAAGGTCATGAATATAGATTTTGACAAGACGGAACTTTCCGTCATCCCCAATTTCAAGGGCGGAGATAAGGAACTCCGCGCCAGGATGTTCTTTGACGGCACCAACCGCATAATGAAGTCAACCCTGATTCCTGGCGCCTCCATCGGAATGCACACCCACGGGGACAGCTGCGAAGTCATATTCATCACATCCGGCCACGGCTCGGTAATTATGGACGGGGAGAAATCCCCGGTTCATGCCGGCCTCTGCCACTATTGCCCCAAGGGCCACACCCACAGCCTGATAAATGACTCTGATTCCGACCTTGACTTCATCGCCGTCGTCCCGAAACAGTAAAATTAAATTAATTTGATTGATTCAATCAATGCCATTCAATGAATTAATACCATTAATGCATTCAATGAATGAATTCAATTAATTTGATTAAATCAATCAATTATTGATAAAAAATTTGCAGGTATCAAAGAATTGACATATCTTTGCAATCCCATTCACAGGAATGAGAGTTCTTTAAAAGATTTTGCAATAAAATTTGCATAAAATGCGGAAATAGCTCAGTTGGTAGAGCACGACCTTGCCAAGGTCGGGGTCGCGAGTTCGAGTCTCGTTTTCCGCTCTGCTTTTAGCCTCACTTCGGTGGGGCTATTTTTGTATATATCAGCGTGTTATGTCGCTCTGGCACAGCTGTGCTGCCGTTCCGGTCTGTTCTTGGCTTAAGCCTGCGTCAGGAGCATTTTATGGCATAAAAGGAAAATTCGTCTTGATTTCTTGGCGCGCCCGTTGGACAGTAAAAAGAGCCTCCGACGGCCGTGATTTTCCCGCAAAAGTGTGGCCGATGGCATTTTGAAAATACCGACGGGCGCGAAAACTCCGCAAAAACGCGCCCGGTGGAGGGGCAAACGGGTGTCCACCGGCCGCGGTGATTGCCTGTTCCGCTGTCTTTGTCTTGACATATCATTTGCCGCTTTCGATTAGTTCCGCCCATAGCATCAGTCATTTGTCGTCGTAATGCCCCTCTATGGTCAGGACCAACACGGTGACTTTCTCCTCATATATATCATAAATCAGGCGGTCGTTTTTTGATATTCTTCTGCAATATGTTATCGAATTGCCTGATTTAAGAGGTTCCGGGTGTCCCGTCCCTGTCCTCGGATGCTCCATCAACTCATTAAGCAGCTTGACGAGCTTCTTGTATTGCACGGGATTGGATTTCTTGTATTTTGATACAGTCTTTATCGCTATTTGGGTAAATTCTATTTTATACAGACTCATAGCGATTCCAAGAATTTATTAAGTTCCTCCTTTGTCGTGCAGGTTGTGACATTGCCCTCTCTGTATTGTCTGCGACCCTCTTCGAGCCTCTTCTCAAGTTCCGGTGAAAGGACAAAATCCTCTTCGTAAACAGGGGTCAGCATATAGGAGACCTTCCCCCTGCGCCTGATTACCACCAGTTCCCCTTTGTCTGCGAGAGCAAACATAGATGCCTGCTTTTCCCTGAATTCTCTTGATGTAATCTGAATGACTGCCATAACTTTTATAATTTATATTTGCGTACCAAAATCGGTAC
The DNA here is from genome assembly GCA_017694835.1 of Candidatus Cryptobacteroides gallistercoris. Lineage (GTDB taxonomy): Bacteria > Bacteroidota > Bacteroidia > Bacteroidales > UBA932 > Cryptobacteroides > Cryptobacteroides gallistercoris. Next base: position 15,592 of record JADIMJ010000065.1, on the reverse strand, counting down.
ACAAATATAATAACGGTTCTCTAAACGGCCAAACTTTGCATCAAACATTTGTATCAACAGAAATCCTCCATAACAGAAAATCCAGGGTGATTATATGCTATGCTGGCAGGTCCTGCGGTGTGTATATCTATTTTTGTCCATATCGCGGCCGGTGGACATACAAAATGCCTCCCAACGGCCGCGGGCATCCAGTGACAGTACCGGTCCGGGCAGGAAACATGTCAGCCGATAAAATTCCGAATAAATTCCCTGCCGGAGTTTTGTCTGTTTCCAATCAAATGCCTATCTTTATGGATGTGTATGAAAAATAACAACTAACCGACCCCCTTTTATGAAAGGAAATTTCTTCAAGGCTTTGTGCCTTCTGACAGGATACGCGGTGCTTTCTTCCTGCGGACCTGATGCTCCTGCTCCATACGGGGCTGTGCCTTCCCCTCAGCAGGTGGAATGGCAGAAGATGGAGATGAATATGTTCTGTCATTTCGGACCGAATACATTTACAAGTGCCGAATGGGGCACCGGGCAGGAGGATGCCGACATCTTCAATCCTTCCGCAATGGACTGCCGGCAGTGGGCTTCCATAGCGAAGGCGGCCGGGATGAAGGGCATCATCATTACGGCCAAGCATCATGACGGATTCTGTCTATGGCCGAACCCTGTGAGTCGCCATACTGTGGCGCAGAGCTCCTGGAGGGACGGCAAGGGCGATGTGCTGAGGGAATTGTCGGATGCCTGCCGCGAATATGGGCTTGAGTTCGGAGTTTATATTTCCCCGTGGGACCGGAATGACCCTGCTTATGGTACGGATGAATATAATGAAGTCTTCAGGCAGACCTTGGCAAGCGCACTCGGAGACTATGGCCCGGTGTTCGAGCAATGGTTTGACGGTGCATGCGGAGAGGGTCCGAACGGGAAGGTACAGGTGTATGACTGGGACCTTTACCACAGGACGGTGTATGAGTATCAGCCTGATGCCATTATTTTCAGTGACACCGGCCCGGGATGCCGATGGATTGGCAATGAAGCCGGATATGCGGGACGGACATGCTGGTCAGGACTGGATACTGCAGGCTTTGCTCCAGGCAAATCCCCTCACAGGGATACCCTCAACTGCGGAAATGTGCATGGAAAGGCCTGGATTCCGGGAGAGGCCGATGTGTCCATAAGGCCGGGGTGGTTCTACAAGGATTCAGAGAATGACAAGGTGAAGTCACTCTCCGACCTGCTCGGTATATATTATGCCAGCGTGGGGAGGAACTCGCTGCTTCTTCTGAATGTCCCTCCGGACAAGAGGGGGCTCATACACAGTACGGATTCTCTCAGGCTGATGGAATTCCGGGCGGCCCTTGACAAAATCTTCGCGACTGACATGTCGGACGGAGCAGCGGCGGAAGCGACAGCAGTGAGAGGGGACAGCCCGAGGTTTGCCGCATCCAATATCCTTGATGACAACTATGATTCATACTGGACGACGGACGACGGAGTGACCGGGGCTTCGCTCGTCGTGGACCTTGGCGCACAGAAGACCTTCAACAGGATAATGCTTCAGGAGTACATTCCTCTCGGGCAGAGGGTGGCACGGTTCAGCGTGGATGTCCGAGACCTCTCCGGCGGTTGGACAAGGGCTGCCGAGGGCACGACCATAGGGTACAAGCGGATACTTCTGACAGACAGGCTTACGACAGATGCGGTGCGCATAAATATTGAGAAATCGTATGCATGCCCTGTGCTGAACGGTTTCGGCCTGTATCTGGATGAAATAATGGGGGAGACGCAGGCATGGGACGAGCCTGATGATTCCGGTCTGGTCAAGGAATCTTCGGAAGCCCTTGTCATTGACCTGGAGGAAATGAAGGCTGCAGAAGGGTTCTATTATACCCCGAGAAAGAAAGGCAAGGGCGGATGCATCATCAGCTATGACCTGGAGGTGAGCCGTGACGGAGAGACCTGGACCCGGATTTATTCGGACAAGATGTTTGAGAATATTGTGAATAATCCGGTGCGCCAGGAAGTGAGATTCGACAATCCGGTTGAATTGAGGCATATCCGGATTATTCCGCTGCGAACCAGCGCAGACGGAACTTACGGCGTGGCGGATTTCGGGGTCCTGTAATATTACTGCACTGCATGTTCGGCAGGATATTTTCTACAAGCAACCCGAATAAATATGTGGACCTCAAAGGCCTGACGCTTACGGCCGAGACTATTCAATGAATATGAATACAGGTATTATCATGAAAAAGAATGTTTTGTTCAGGCTGCTGTCTGCGGCCGCATGTATCCTTATGTCGGCAGGATGTGCCACGACTACGGACAAAATCAACAGCCTTGTCGATGAGGCGGTGGAGAATTCTGGGAACCTGACGCCGGAAGAATGGGCTCAGAGAGACAGTCTTCTTGAGGAATATCTCCTTGAATATGAATCTGACCAGGAATCCTATACTCCCGAGGAGCAGGAAGCCATAGACAAGGCGCTCGGGAGGTATTATGGAGCTCAGATGAGAGAAGGCATCGAGCAGACCAAAAGAGGTGTCCAGGAATTCATGGAACGGCTGCCGGGATTCATAGACGGCTTTATGGAAGGCGTTGGCATGCCTCTGGATTCACTTCAGTAGCGTTCGGTACAGACAGGAGAAGGAGAGGTTGGCTCAAAAGAGGAGGATTTCTTTTGGGGCAACCTCTTTTCTTTCGCTTTATTTTGTACTGAAAAACTGTTTTGGTCGAAAATTTGCAGGAAAAATTTTTCTGTGCAAAATTGACAGGATAATTGCGTAAAATTGACAGGATGATGAAGAATTCAGAAAAAGTAAGGGAATCAATAGTCGATTCGGCTCTCTGGCTTTTTGGCAGATTCGGATACGAAAAGACATCAGTTGACGAAATCGCCCGAAGGGCACATAGGGCGAAGACATCGGTATATTATTATTTTGACGGGAAGCTGTCAATTTTCCAGGCCGTTCTTCAGAAGGAGTTCAGCATAGTGCGGGATGGCCTCCAGGAAGTAAGGAACAGATATTCAGAAGACATGAAGACTCAGCTTGTCTCATATCTGACGACCAGAATGGCTTTGCTTCATTCAGCGAAAGTCTACATACAATATATGAATTCCGCATATACCTACGGACAGAACGAGATTTCTGAAGTCGTTGATGCCGCGCGGGAGGATTTTGACCGGTGGGAAACGGAGTATTTCAGATATCTGTGCGACGAGGGACACAGGGCCGGTGCTCTTTCTGATGCCGTCAATCCCGAAGCCTTTGCGAAATTGCTGTCCATATTGCTGAAAGGCATTGAAATGCAATTCTTTCATTCAGGTGACTATGAGACCATGAAGGCTACTTACGAGACCATGGTAGAGCTTCTTGTATCCAAGAATGTCAGATAGAAACTTCATGACGGACAGGATTATATCAGGTCCCATAATCTTCATGAAGAATATGACAACTGTATAATGAGGCAACTGTATGATGAGACAATTAAAATATAGGAATATGAAAATTTCAGGTTGGATGCCGGCCGCCGCAGCTGCTGTGGCGCTGGTTCTGATGACGGGATGCTCCAAGGAAGGTCCGTCAAGATTCAGAGGCAATTATTCTTATTCGACAAGCGGGACGGTCGTTCTTGCATCATCGGATGATACATTGACAGTTTCTGTACCGGCGGAGGCCGGCCAGCTTGACATCGTGACGGCGGACAAGTCCTCGGGGGACATGATTCTGACGATGCGTCCGGTGACCGGAGGGGCAGTTGTTTTTGATGCCAATGCGGACGGCAGGCTTCTGAGGCTTTCTCCGGCAGCGAGGCGGCTTCAGGTGAACTTCGGCAACGGAGTGCTTGCGGCAGATGCGGTTGAAATGGATGTCGATGTGTCCGGGTACGGAGAACGGTATTCGGATGTCATAATATTCAGGCTTGAATATGCCGGAACCTGTGTCCATGAGGGGATAACCTACAGGATAACTGAAAGTTCCGTGGACTGTGTGGCAAAGGAGAACAGATAAATTTGACTTCAGGCTGCTATGAAAAGTAAATTATTGTCTCCGGCAATTTTCCTTCCGGTCCTGCTCTTGTCTGCCTGTGCGGGGAGATCCGGTACAGAGCATCATAATCCTGTCCCTGTGCGTGTTGTCCCAGTTGAAAAAATTACTGATGCGGCATCCCGCAATTATGTCGGGACTGTCCGGCCGGCAAAGTCCGCTGTCCTTTCATGCCCGTATTCAGGAACGCTGGTGTCTCTCCTGGCTTGTGAAGGCGAGGAGGTAAAGAAAGGGGATACGATAGCCGTTGTCGAGTCTCCTGCTGTCAGAAGCACCTGGAAAATGGCTCATGCTGCGCTGGAGCAGGCAGAGGACGGTTATTCAAGACTTATGCAGGTGCATGAAAGCGGCAGTGTGCCCGACGTGAAGGCTGTTGAGGTAAAGACTCAGCTTGACAGGGCAAGGGCCTCAGCCGAAGCCGCGGACAGTGCCCTTGCCGGATGTACCGTCAGGGCCCCGTTTGACGGAGTTCTGGGCGATGTCTTTGCCGAGGAAGGCGTAGATTTGTCTCCAGCGGAACCTCTCGTGCGTCTGTTGGACATATCGGCCGTTGAAATTGAGATTCCTGTCCCTGAAGGCGAGGTCGGCTCACTGTATTCCGGACAGATTGCCCGTGTTTCCGTGCCTGCCCTTTCCGGCTTGGGTTTTGACGCGTCCCTTGTTACCAAAGGCCTGGTGGCGTCTCCTGTCTCGCACAGCTATATGTGCAGGCTTGATCCGGTATCGGCAGTTCCGGGACTGATGCCGGGAATGGTATGCAAAGTTTCGTTTCCTGAAGGAGAAGAAGGTATTGTTGTGCCGGCCTCGGCTGTAAGGACCGATGAGTCCGGAAGGTATGTCTGGACAGTGTCGGAGAACCTGGTCCTGAAGAAATACATTACTGTCGGAGGCTTTTCCGGCAGAGGAGTGCTTGTGGCCTCGGGGCTTTCCGAAGGAGACCTTCTGATAACGGAAGGTGTCCAGAAGGTCAGCGGGGGAATGTCCGTCACTGTTGTGGAATGATGTACGGAGGAGAAGGCTATGGATGTTTCTGATATCGTCAAGGGGGCGATACATCATAAGAAAATGGTCTATTTTGCCGTGGCAATCCTGATTGCGCTCGGCATCACCGGCCTCGTCTACATGAACAAGGATGAATTCCCGACCTTTGAAATAAAAAACGGACTGATTGCAGGAATCTATCCCGGGGCTGATGCGGAAGAAGTTGAGAAGCAGCTCACGGAACCGCTGGAAGACGTTCTGTTCTCATTTTCGGAAATAAGCAGGGACAATACTTCTTCTTATTCCCGCAACGGGATGTGCTATATATACACTGACCTGACAACACCGGCGTCGACCAAGAATGAAGTGTGGTCAAAGATAAAGCTGAAGCTGGATGCCGTAAGGCAGACATTGCCTCCGGGTGTGCTTGCCGTGGCGGTGATGGACGATTTCAGTGCCGTGTCGTCGCTTCTGATAGCGCTTGAGTCTGACGACAAAGGCTATTCCGAGATGAAGGGATATGCCGAGGAGCTCAGTCTCCGGCTTCAGACGATTCCCGAACTGGCCAACGCAAGGATAATCGGGGGCCAGAACGATGAGATTGCTGTAACCCTCGACATGGAACGCCTTTCCGCGTACGGCATCAGTCCTTCATCGATAATGCTGGCATGTCAGGCTTCCGGGCTGCAGCTGGGAAGCGGCAATTTCAGCACCGGGTATGCGTCGTCGCCGATCCGGATTGAAAATACCGTCGCCTCCGAAAGGGAGATAGCCGAAAAAATCGTCTATTCTGACCCGCAGGGCAATATACTCCGGCTGAAGGACATTGCCACTGTCGAAAGGCGGTGGAAGAAACCGTCTTCGCTTGTTTCGCACAACGGGAATACGGCGGTCATCATTTCTGTCGAGATGCGTCCGGACAACAATATCGTAGCTTTCGGGCGGGATGTGGACGAGGTACTGTCGGAATTCGGTAAGACACTGCCTGACAGCGTGCATGTCAGCAAGATTACTGACCAGCCGCATGTCGTGGGCTCGTCTGTCCTTTCTTTTCTCAGGGACCTTGTCATTTCAATGATTGTCGTCATACTGGTGATGCTGATGCTCTTCCCGATGAAGTCGGCGCTGATTGCAAGTTCAGGAGTCCCTGTCTGCACGGCTGTGGCCATTGCCATCATGTTCCTGACAGGCATAGACCTGAATACCGTCTCTCTTGCCGCCCTTATTGTAGTGCTGGGAATGATTGTGGACGACTCGATTATCAACATGGACGGATATATGGACAAGCTCGGGCGCGGAATGGGCAGGATTGAGGCTGCCTGTGCAAGCGCCAAGGAACTCTTCATGCCGATGTTCACCGCAACATTTGCAATCAGCGTGATGTTTTTCCCGGCCAAGGTGCTCATTACGGGCTATCTGGGCGATTTCGTGACGAATTTCCCATGGGTCATCGCCATTGCACTCGGTGCATCACTCGCGTATGCCGTCCTTGTCGTGCCGTCGCTTGAGGTCAGGTACATAAAATCTGCGAAGAATACTGACAAAGGCATCATATCCAGAGGGCAGACTTTCTTTTTCAATGCCATGCAGAACGGCTACGAAAAGATGGAGACCTTGTGTTTCCGGCATCCGAAGCTGACGATTTTGGCCGGAGCTGCAGCCGTGGCTCTCGGTATCCTCATGTTCTTCAATGTGAATATCCAGCTCATGCCCAAGGCGGCGAGGGAGTGCTTTGTGGTGGAGATTTATCTTGAAAGCGGTTCCGGAATCGACCGGACAAAGGAAGTGAGCGATTCCCTTGAAAAAATATTGCTGAAAGACAAGAGAATAACATCTGTCACATCATTTGTCGGCACGAGTTCCCCACGGTTCCATGCCACTTATGCCCCGCAGACGCCGTCCCCGGATTTTGCCCAGTTCATAGTCAACACGACTTCAGTGAAAGCCACCGAATCCGTCCTCCGCGACTATGAGGCCGACTATCAGCATTATTTTACTGACGCGGTCGTCCGTTTCAAGCAGATGGACTACCAGGCAGTATCGGCTCCTGTCGAAGTCAGGATAAAGGGGGATGACTATTATGCGCTTCAGTCTGTGGCCGATACAATCAGGCATTTCATGTATGCCAGCCTTGACGACAGGCTGCAGTGGATCCACAGCAGTGCCGACGGAACATCTTCTTTTGTCGATGTCTCCCTCGATCCGGACGAGGCGTCCCGTCTCGGAGTAAGCCGTTCCATGCTCTCCCTGGCCCTTGCGGGCGCATTCAATTCAATTCCCATCGCTTCGGTATGGGAAGGGGATGCGAAAATACCGGTCAACCTCTACAGCGAGGCAGTGTCGGACACCATGTCCTATGATGTGATTGCCAATCAGATGGTGGCCACGAATGTTCCGGGCGTGTCGGTCCCTCTCCGGCAGATTGCGGACATAGTGCCGCAGTGGAGGCCGGACACTTATCTGAGGACGGGAGGCGTGGAGACCATAACTGTAGCCGCGGACATGAAATACAGCTACAGCCAGCCGGAAGCCATGAGGGAAATCAAAAGATATGTAGAAGAAAAGATAGAGCCGGGGCTTCCGGAGGGAATCACGATTTCATACGGGGGGCTGTCTTCGATGAACGGACAGGTCGGGCCTGAGATTCTTGTGACCTTCTTCTGTGCCGTCGCCATACTGTTCCTTTTCCTGCTTGTGCATTTCAAGAAAGTGTCCATTGCCGTCCTTACGCTTGTGCTGAGCTCCCTGTGCCTGTTCGGCGCCTTTTTCGGACTGTGGCTCTTCGGCCTTGACTTCGGGCTGACTTCAGTGCTCGGGCTCATAAGCCTTGTCGGCATCATCGTGCGCAACGGGATCCTCATGTTCGAATATGCGGAGGAACTCCGTTTTGAAAAAGGCTGGGACGTGAAGTCTGCTTCGGTTGAGGCGGGAAAGAGACGGATGCGTCCGATTTTCCTTACCTCATGCACGACAGCCCTCGGAGTGCTTCCGATGATAATCAGCGGGGACGCCCTGTGGATGCCGATGGGCGTTGTCATTTGTTTCGGCACAATGCTATCCATCATACTGATTACTCTCATAATGCCGGTTTCATACTGGCAGATATTCAAAAATGCCGACAATGTGTCTTCATCCAATGAAAAGGAGGCTGTGGCCAATGAAAAATAGTGTCATTCCGGCTTTTGTTGCCGTCTTTACCATATTCTCAAGTCTGTCGTTCCGGACAGCTGCCTCGGAAAAGCCCCGGTATATGCTGTCGCTTGAAGACTGCAAGGCACTTGCCCTTGAGAACAGTGCCGCGGTCCGCAATGCGGGACTGGACGTATATGCCGCCCGTGCGCAGAAACAGGAGGCTTTTGCCGAGTATTTCCCGAAAGTGTCCGTCAATGCGTTCGCTTTCTATGCCTTTGACCCCATGCTTGAAATCGGTGTCACGGACATATTCGGGAAGTCTGATTTCAGCCAGAATCTCCAGAATGTATTGTCGTCGCTTGCAGCGTCGTACGGGTTTGACCCTGTGTATTCTACCTTGAGGCATGGAGTTTCCGCCACGGTTTCAGTGATGCAGCCTGTATTTGCAGGCGGACGCATCGTGAACGGGAACAGGCTTGCCTCCCTTGGCGTGGAGGCTGCCGGGCTGCAGCAGAACATGACGCGGCGCAGGACAGAGGAGGAAATAGAGAAAAGCTACTGGCAGGTGATTTCCCTTGAGGAAAAGAGAAAGACTCTTGACCAGCTCCAGTCTCTTGTGGACACCTTGTATAAAGATGTATCCTCGGCATATGCGGCAGGCCTTGTCACCAGGAATGAACTTCTTCAGGTCAGCCTGCGGCAGAATGAACTGAAGTCCGGAAAAATCCAGGTCAGGAACGGAATCCGGCTTGCAAAGATGAATCTGTTCAATTCCGTCGGACTCCAGTATAATCCTTACAGTACTGTCCGCAATGACTCGATACCATATATTGACGACATTGTCCTTACGGACAGGCTTGACTCACTTTCTCCTCCTCAGGCATATTACCGTCCGGAGGAGGAGATAGCCGCGGGCATGGAAGAAAGCAGGCTGCTGGATATTTCTGTCAGGGCCAAGGAACTGGAGAAGGAAATGGCTATGGGGGAGGCCCTTCCGCAAATCGGCGTCGGGGTCTCGTACGGATACAACCGCATGATTACTGACGGCCGTATGAACGGGGCTGTCTATGCCATGGTACAGATTCCTCTGTCGGACTGGGGCAAGACTTCGCGCAAGATGCAGAGGTATGACACCCAGATTGAGAAGGCCCGGAATGATCAGGAGTATCTGAATGCCCGGCTGGTCCTGCAGGTCAGGAAACTTTGGCTTGACCTGGAGTCCTCCTGGGAGCAGATGCTTGTTGCCCGCGAGAGCGTCAGTGCGGCCGAGGCCAGTGTCTCGGAACTGACGGCATATCATGAAGCTGGAATGTCGCCGCTTTCCGAGCTGCTTCAGGCACAGTCCCGGCTCAGGCAGGCTTCCGACGAATATGTCGACAGGAGTATTGATTACCGTGTGGCCCTCAGGGCTTATCTGGATCTCTGCAGATGACTCCGCCGCGTATGACTCCCGGTGGAACAGAATGAGGCCATGCAAAAATGTGTTAACTTTGCACCGTTATTTTTTGAAATATGAATTTTATCTACAAGAAACTGATGAAGCTCAGGGAGCGTTACATCGACACTCTCGGCAAGTTGTATGAATATTCCACCGCGATGTATGAGCGCAATACCATGTCAATCATGCTTGATTCCGACATGCGTTATACATACGGCGAATTCCGGAAAAAATGCGACGAGATTTCTGCGCGGCTGTCCCGGTATGGCATAGGGGCGGGGGACAGGGTGGCGATACTTTCCCAGAATATGCCCAACTGGACTGTCGCCATGTTCTCTCTTGTGCCGTTCGGACGGGTTTCGGTGCCCATACTTCCGGATTCTTCGGAAAACGAGGTCACCAATATCCTGAAGCATTCGGGAAGCAAGGCCATTTTCATTTCCCGCCGCATGCTGCCGAAGCTCAGCCGGGAATGCATGGACAAGATGGTTCTTGTCATCGACATCGAGGATTTCTCTCTGATAAAGAGGGACGATTCTTCGTTTACTTGCGACGGCCGTGTTCGCCAGCCTCAGCCCGATGACCTGGCTACAATCATCTATACTTCCGGAACGACCGGGAATGCCAAGGGCGTGATGCTGAGCCACAGGAATTTATGTGCCAATATAATCGCATCACTGCATGCACAGAAATGCGGCGAGAAGGATGTGTGGCTTTCCATTCTTCCGATGGCGCATACTTACGAACTCAGCATAGGCGTGCTTTATCCGATATTCTGCGGGGCCTGCGTGTATTACATACAGAAGCCGCCTACACCGTCTATTCTGACCAAGGCCCTGAAGGAAACCCGGCCGACGATAATGCTGTCAGTGCCTCTCATCATCGAGAAGATTTTCCGGAACAGCATCGTGCCTACCATCAGGAGAAGCCGTGTCCTCCGCTGGATGCAGAGGAAAATGCCGTGGCTGCTCTACAGGATAATAGGCATCAAGCTCCGGTCTACGTTCGGCGGCAGGCTGAAGTTCTTCGGCATCGGAGGGTCAAAGCTTGACACTCATGTGGAAGAGTTCCTCAAGAAAGCCAAATTCCCGTATGCCATCGGCTATGGCCTTACCGAGACTGCCCCGCTCATCTGCAATGCGGGAGTGAAGTATACTAAACCGGGCTCTACGGGAGTTGCCGCATACGGCGTGTCCGTCAAGCTCATCAATGTCAATCCGGAGACAGGCGAAGGTGAGATTGTGGCGAAAGGCGACAATGTGATGCTTGGCTATTACAAGGACCCTGAGAGGACGCGTTCCGTATTCACTGATGACGGCTGGTTCCGGACCAATGACCTTGCGACGGTCGACGACAAGGGCCGGTATTATATCAAGGGCCGTCTCAACAACATGATTCTCGGACCGTCCGGAGAGAATATATATCCGGAGGAAATAGAGAATGTCATCAACAATATGGAAGATGTCAGCGAGTCCCTTGTCATGGAACGGGACGGACGGCTCGTGGCTCTTGTCCAGCTCAATGACAATATAATAGACTGGAACCAGGAAGGTGAGGACCAGTTCTTCGAGAAGCTTGAGGCAAGGAAACAGGCCATCCTGAACTATGTCAACAAGCATGTCAACAAATTCTCGAAAATCAAGGAAGTCGAGGTGATGAAAGAGCCTTTCGAGAAGACCGCGACTCAGAAAATCCGCCGCTTCAAGTACAAGAAGAATGAATCCGGGCAAAATGCCGACAAAGAAGAGTAGAACGGCTGAAAAGGCGGCCGTGGCCTATTGGTTGAATTCGGCTGCTATCAGCATCCTTTTCATTTCCGGGCCGAGCCTGTACTCCCCGAAATGCAGAGAAGTATCAAGGCGGAGTCCGTCCGTCCCGAAGAGGGAGGACTCCGCCTCTTTTTCCGTCTCATGGATTCTGTCCATGGCTTCTTTCTGGATGATGAGATGGCACGGGATGATGACAAGAATCGGATTCATTGCCACTGCATGGGCCACAGCCCGTACGCCGCCCGGACAGCCGCAGTATTCTGCGAATTCCGTATAGCTCATAAGGCGCTTCTTGCCTGACCTGAGGCTGAAAAGCCTTTCCCATACCATATTCTGGAACTTTGTCCCGAACAGAAGGAAATCATCTGCGGCTGCTGTGTCCGCGAGCCGGAAAATCTCTTCCGACGGCACTTTTGTGCAGGTGATTTCATTGATTCTGCCTGCCGGCATCTTTGCGATTTTCCCGGCCACTGCAGCAAAAAGCCTGTAGTCAGTCGAGACGGCTGCGATTTTCCCGTCGACGCGTGTGACAATCCATTCGGGCAAAGTTTTCATGGTCAGTCGTTGTTAAGCTGGATAATGTCGACCCTGTCTGACTGGCTTTCCCCGAGGAGGTGCTCGCAGAACCAGTCGGCCATTCTCCAGAAGAAATATTCGTTCATGTCCCCGAACCCGTGCCTCTGTCCGGGCAGCAGGAGCAGGTCAAACCTCTTGTTGGCGCGTATAAGGGCATTGACGACCCGGATTGTGTTTGCCGGATGCACATTGTTGTCAATGTCCCCGTGCACAAGCAGGAGGTGTCCCTTGAGGTTGGAGGCTATTTCCGGATTGGTGTCTATCTTATAGACAAATGTCGTGTCTCCCGTTTCGGTGATTTTCTCCAGTATCCCGTGGTGCTGTTCGCTCCACCAGCGGTTGTAGATGCTGTTGTCATGATTCCCCGCGCATGAGACGGCGGCAGTGTAGAAATCCGGATATTTGAGGATTGCCGCAGTGGACATGAAGCCTCCGCCCGAATGCCCGTGGATGCCTACTCTGGTCCCGTCTATCCAAGGATATCTGGCCGCCAGCCTCTGCACGGCTGTCTTCTGGTCTTCAAGGCCGTAGTCGCGGAGATTCCCGTAGCCGTAGTTGTGATACCATTTTGAGCGGTTCGGATGGCCGCCCCTGTTCCCGACCGTAATCACGATGAATCCCATCTGCGCCAGCCTGTCGGTACGGGTCATCCCGGCGCTCCAGGAGATGTTGTTGGCTTCTATCTGAGGCCCCGGGTATACATATTCGATGATCGGATATACCTTTGTTGAATCGAAGTCGAACGGCTTGTACATCACTCCGTAGAGGTCCGTCACTCCGTCGGCTGCCTTTACTGTGAACCTTTCCGGGAGTCTGTATCCTGCCTCGAAAAGCTTTGAAAGGTCGGCTTTTTCCAGGTCGGCAATCTTTCTTCCAGTGCTTCCGTACAGAGCCGCAGCCGGGACGGCATCCACGCGGGAATAGTTGCAGACAATATATTTCCCGTTGTCTCTTGCATAGGCCTTCACATCCATGTCTTCCATGTCAATCTGCCTGAGTCCGCTGCCGTCAAGACCGGCGCGGAATGTATGCATCTGATACGGATTCTCGTCCCTGTTGTATCCGCAGGCGCTGAATATCACATAATTCTCGTCTTCGTTGACTGCAAGGATTTCCTCGACATGGAATGCCCCTTCGGCTATTGGATTGGCCAGTGTCCCGTCAGCGTTGTAGAGATATAGATTGGCCCAGCCGTTGCGCTCCGACCAGTGGATCATCTGCTGTCCCCCGTTCACGAGTCTCAGCGGCCTGTATTCCACATAGGTGTTCATCCTTTCTGAGATGACGGTCCTTGTAGAGTCAGCCCCGATGTCCACGCGGCAGATGTCCAGCCGCTTCAGGTCCCTGCTCTGGCGGAGGATGTAGAAGCCGTCATTGTCTCCGAGCCATTTGCGCGAGATGAAATCCTCATAGTCATCCCTGTCCATGTACGGCATTGTCTCGAAGTCCGTCGACTGGTCCTTGAATGCATTTATCTTTACCTGACTCCCTGTCATTCCTTCAGTCTCAAAGACATAGAGATATTCCTTCGGTCCCGGTTCCCCCGGCATCTGGTACTTGTATGTCTCGAGGGTAGGGCGCGGATTGCTGAGGGAATTGATGACCCAGAATTCCTTTACCGGGCTCATGTCGTATTTCATCGCTGCAAAATGCCTTGAGTCCGGAGACCATACGAGATAATAGGGGAATACCCTTGCCGTGGTGTCCTGCTCCGTCCAGCCCATGTAGCTGTCGCCTCCCCAGCCGAATTCGGCAGTGCCGCCGGAAGTAATCCTATGCTCGACAAGCGTGCTGTCCTTCTCATCCTTTGCCGCCTTTGCCAGATTCTCGGCATCCATCCAGTACAGGTCGGCGTTTTTGGCGAAAATCCCTATCTGCCCGTCAGGGGAAACATTCGCCCATGCCGGGTACATGTCTTCCTCTTCATTTCCCGTAATGTCGGTCAGCCGGCCTGATGCTATGTCATATTCAAATGAATATGTCTTTTTCTTTCCGAATCTTTCTATGCGGGCGGAGTCTGTCTCCGGAACAGAGCTCTTGATTCTGAACGCAAATGTCCTGTCGTCCTTCAGCTCAAGTGCGGCGATGGGCAGATGCTGAGCGTCAAACGGATCCCTGACGATTTGTGTAATCTGCATGGCAAGCTTTTCCATGTCGAACACAGCCTGCTTTTTCCCGCTTTTTGCGTCCACTATGTAATATTGTGTGCCTTCCGGAGTCTTCCATTCATACCAGAACTTGTCCGAGTCCCTGAACCAGTAGGGAGTCACCTTCGTGGAGAATACCATCTGCGAAATCTTCTTCTGGGAGAATCTTTCCGCGAGCTCATAATTCGGCCTTGGAGTGTTGCGTCCTGCATCTTCTGTATTTTCTGCATCCGCAGCCGCGGTGTAGCCTGCCATGAGGGCAAGGGCCAATAAAGTCGATAAAATTTTCATTCCGTGGATATGTTGTTGTTTCAATAAATCACCTGTCTGCATCCAATATACGCAAAGTTGTAAATTGTTTCAAAATTTCGCAAGAGCTACGATCATTATAGACGGAAAGGGCTTGGACAATATTTTCATCGCGCCCGTCGGATAGAGCAAAGTGACTCCAACGGGCGCGATGCACAAATGTCAGATCAATATCAATATAGACCTTCGAGCTCATTCCACGGAATGGTTATCCTGATGACCCCCATGGCATATGGAGCTATTTCGTAATGATTGTATATAAAGGTGACGCCGTCTTCTGTGATACAGAAGTTGTCGTTCGGCTCAACTTCAGCGATGAACAGCATTTCCATATTTTCGGGCCCGCCGACAGCTTCAGGCAGGCGTGCGGTGAGGAGCTTGGTGAGCTTTTCTTCATAATCTTTCTTGAAGAAGTCGGTTTCCTTTATTTCTTTTCCGCTTCTGGTGTCAAAGTTATATGCGGTTACGCTTGTCATGCCATGTGCTCCGCCCCTGAAGACATAATGCTCGACAACATATGAGATAATGTTGTCTTTCCTGCCCTCGACAGATCCGGATACAATGTCATCCCAGTTCAGTGAGGCGCTGCCTTCAAATACTTCATCCTCAAGCAACTGCAGGTTCTCTTCCCTGTACTCCTGCCCCAGAGCTTCCTTGTACGCAATTGCGGCAGCTTCAGGGTCCATGGACATGTATTCTTCACCGAAAAGGGCCCCGGTTATTTCAGAGGAAATCGTCATTCCCGCTTCATTTCCGGTTTTGAAGACGGGGTATTCGGCTGAAATTTCCACGGAGAGCCTGTTGTCCCGTCCGTCTGCCAGGGCAATTTCTTCCGACAGCCCGACAGTCGTCGTTTCAATTTCTGGCTGTCCGCAGCAGGAGACTGACAGTGCTGCCACACACAGCATTGCAGAGATAAATGATAAATTTTTCATCTTACAAGAATTTTATTTGCAAAAATAACCAAATTAACGGCCGTATGAAAATTTCTGTGGATTTCTTTGTTAAGATTATTTATCCCATCCTATTGGCATTTAAAATATTATGATTATCTTTGCACCCCCATAATGTATGGGGAGGAAACATAAATTATAGATTTACAATCATTTATGCCTACAATTCAACAATTAGTTCGCAAAGGGCGCGAGGTTATCGTCGAGAAGAGCAAATCCCGCGCGTTGGATGCTTGCCCTCAGAGAAGGG
>JADIMJ010000064.1 GCA_017694835.1 Candidatus Cryptobacteroides gallistercoris | reverse complement strand
CAGCTCATTCTTGTCAGAGGACAGGTCCGGGTCTTTCTCCAGCACTGCCTGGGCGCATCTGCGCGCCTCGTTCAGTATGGGGCCGTCCTTTGCAAGCGACGCTATGTTGAGGCTGACCGGAAGTCCGCTCTGCTGCGTGCCCTCCAGGTCCCCGGGACCGCGCATCTTCATGTCTTCTTCGGCGAGTTCGAATCCGTTTTCTGTCGCGCACATCAGGTCTATTCTGTGCTTTGATTCATTGCTGAGCCTGTGTCCTGTCATGAGTATGCAGTAGGATTTTTCCGACCCGCGGCCGACCCTGCCCCTGAGCTGGTGCAGCTGGCTCAGCCCGAATCTTTCGGCGCTTTCTATGACCA
Organism: Candidatus Cryptobacteroides gallistercoris; assembly: GCA_017694835.1. Classification (GTDB taxonomy): domain Bacteria; phylum Bacteroidota; class Bacteroidia; order Bacteroidales; family UBA932; genus Cryptobacteroides; species Cryptobacteroides gallistercoris. The sequence goes on along the minus strand of JADIMJ010000064.1, from coordinate 29,711 downwards.
TCACGGAAGCATTCGGGACATCTACACCCACTTCAATCACCGAAGTGGCCACAAGGATGTCCGCCCGGCCTGCGGCAAATGCGTCCATATTGAATTTCTTGTCCTCGTTGCTCTGCTTCCCGTGCACGATGGCCGTCCTGTACGGAGGAAACGGGAATGCCGAGACTATCTGTTCATATCCCTGTTCAAGGTTCCTGTAGTCCATCTTCTCACTTTCGAATATGAGAGGGTAGACCACAAATATCTGTCTGCCGAGGGCAATCTGGTCTTTCATGAATTTGTAGAGGGCATGCCTTTTCCCCTCGGTGGCATGCATTGTCAGCACGGGCTTCCTGCCCGGCGGAAGTTCATTGATGACAGACACGTCAAGGTCTCCGTACAGGGTCATGGCAAGTGTCCTCGGTATAGGAGTGGCGGTCATCACCAGAATGTGAGGCGGCATCCCGCATGATGATTTTCTCCAGAGCCTGGACCTCTGCTCCACGCCGAAGCGGTGCTGCTCGTCTATGACTGCAAGGCCGAGGTTGCGGAATATGACATTGTCTTCCAGAAGGGCATGCGTGCCTACGATGATGCCGATGCTCCCGTCTTCGAGTCCCTCATGGACAGCCCTCCTTTCCGCCGTCCTGCTGCTTCCGGTCAGAAGGGCAGTCCTGACTCCTGTCGGAGCGAGATATTTTGAAATGTTCTTGAAATGCTGCTGTGCAAGTACTTCCGTAGGGGCCATGATGCAGGCCTGATAGCCGTTGCCTATGGCTATCAGCGCCGTAAGCACTGCTACCATTGTCTTCCCGCTGCCGACGTCTCCCTGAAGCAGCCGGTTCATCTGCCTGCCGCTCTTCATGTCGTCCCTTATTTCAGTGATGACCTTTTTCTGGGCCCCCGTAAGAGGGAAGGGGAGTGCCCTGTAGCAGGCATTGAAGGCTTCTCCGACTTTAGGCATCCTTATGCCGTGCTCGTCCCTGCTCCTGATGTATTTCTGCTTGAGGAGAGACAGCTGGAGATAGAAGAGTTCCTCGAACTTGAGCCGGTATCTGGCTTTGGCAAGGGCGTCCTGCCCTGACGGGAAATGGATGTTCCTCAGGGCAAAGTGTATAGGGACAAGCCCGTTGTCCTTGAGTATGTAGTCGGGGAGGCTCTCCCTCACGTCAATCAGGGTGGTATTCAGCGCAGCGGCCTGGAGCCGGTTCATGACCTTTGCCGTTATCCCGCTGTTTCTCAGGCTGTCAGTGCTCGGGTAGATGCCCGTCATGGCTGCCGGTGCCATGAGCCCTGCGGCCTTTTGTCCTTCCTTCTCCGCATTGCCTGACTGCTGCGGCACATCGTCTATGTCAGGATGGACAAGATTGACATGGCCGTTGAATACGGACGGCTTGCCGAAGAAAATGAATTCCTTGCCCGGGACAAGTTTTTCAAATGACCATTTCAGTCCTTTGAAAAATACGATTTCAAGAATTCCTGTGCTGTCCATGACAAGCACCCTGAGCCGCTTTGCCGATGTAAACCGGAAATTTTCAGGAAGAGTCCCGTTCCCGCTCTCCGGAAGTTGTCCCTGCCCGTCCCCGCCGATGCTGCCCTGCCTGGCCCCGTCTTGGAAGATGGCTCCTGCCGTGCCGTACAGTTCCCGGGACAAGACCTTGGCTTTCACCTGGATATATGCCATGTCGGGAATGATGTCCGCTATCGGGACGACTGTCGACCTGTCGATGTACCGGTATGGATAGAAATGTATCAGGTCGCCGAAAGTCCTGATGCCAAGTTCTTTCTGCAGCAGCGCGGCTCTCTTCGGCCCTACGCCCGGAAGGTATTTTATGTCATTTTCAGTCGCTTTCATTCCCAATTCCATGCAAAATTAGGAAGAAAAATTCAAAACAGTTTCTTATTTTTGCAGACAAAATATTTTTGATATGTCAAAGAAACTGGTTGTCGGAATAACCCAGGGAGACGGCAACGGCATAGGCTATGAGGTCATCATCAAGGCTTTTGCTGACGAGCGCATGCTGGACATCTGCACGCCTGTCGTCTATGGTTCTTCCAAAGTCTTCGGCTTCTACAGGAAGCAGATACATAATATAGAACAGATCAATACAAATGTCATATCCTCTGCAAAGGATGTGCACCAGAGGCGGGTGAATATAGTCAACTGCCTGCCGGACAATGTGTTCGTGGAGCCTGGCCAGCCGACTCCCGAATCCGCGAAATCCGCAATGACGGCTTTGAAATGTGCCGTCGCCGACATCAGGTCAGGATATATTGACGTCCTTGTCACAGCCCCCATCAACAAGAGGGCGATGGTCAATGAGGGCTTCGGCTATACCGGCCACACCGAATATCTTGAACATGAGTTCGGTGTTGAGGAAGGACTTATGATAATGGTAAGCGACCAGCTGAAGGTAGCGGTTGCGACGGGACACATATCACTTAAGGATGTGCCGGGAAGCCTTACTTCAGACCTTATATTGAAGAAGCTCCGCATCATGAAGAATTCCCTGCAGCGGGATTTCGGCATCGTGGCACCTAAAATTGCCGTGCTGGGGCTCAATCCGCACTGCGGCGACGGAGGGCTTCTCGGGGACGAGGAACAGTCGATAATCCTCCCTGCCGTCAAGGCTGCGAATGACGAGGGCATTCTTGCCTACGGCCCGTATTCTCCGGACGGTTTCTTCGGAATGGGGAACTACAGCCGGTTCGATGCCACGCTTGCAATGTACCATGACCAGGGGCTGATTCCGTTCAAGGCACTTGCATTCGAACAGGGAGTAAACTATACTGCAGGGCTTCCGATTGTGAGGACATCTCCAGACCATGGTACGGCATACGACATGGCAGGCCGAGACATGGCCGACCCGCATTCAATGATGTCATCCATTTATACCGCCATTGACATCTACAACCACAGGGCTGTCTATGACGCGCTCCAGGAAGGGAAGATGCCGCCGCGTCAGACCGAGGCTGCAGCCGCCAGGGACAAGGGAAAGGCGATAGAATAACCGGAGGCTGTCCGCCGACTCTGATTCAATGAAAGAATGAGGCCACCGATTTTCATATATACAGACGGGTCTTCAAGGGGGAATCCCGGCCCCGGAGGCTATGGGGTAGTCCTCAAGTGTGAAGGCCGCGAACTGGAACTTTCGGGCGGCTATGCATGCACGACAAACAACAGGATGGAATTGCTCGCCGTCATCAGGGGGCTGGAGGCTGTCAGATGGGAGAATGCGGAAATCAGGATATGCAGCGATTCCTCGTATGTCGTGAATGCCGTCAACAAAGGGTGGATTGCCAACTGGGAGAGAAAGTCTTTTTCCAAGGTCAAGAATCCTGACCTGTGGCAGCGGTTTCTGACCCTGTACAGAAAGCACAGGGTCACCTTCAGTTGGATTAAAGGCCATGCCGGACATCCGGAGAATGAACGGTGCGACGCCCTTGCCGTTGCTGCTGCACTCCAGCCCGGCCTGCCTCCTGACCCGGGATACGAAGGACCGGAACAGACTTGAAAAGGACCGGAACAGACTTGAAAAGTTCCGGAAAGACCTGAACAGTACCGGAAAATCCGGAAAAGTACTGAACTGTACCGGAAGGACCTGAAAAATCCCGGAAGGACCTGACAAATCCGGGAAAGACCTGGAAAGAAAGAATGAAAGAATATCAGAAAGACACGCATGGAAGCGAACAGACCCACACCGGCAATTTCTGTAATAGTGCCTGTATATAACTCCGCCCCGACATTGAGACGGTGTCTGGAGAGTCTTCTGTCGCAGTCATTCAGGGATTTTGAACTTATCCTTGTCGATGACGGGAGCACAGATGCCTCATTGGAGATATGCAGGGAATATGAGGCTGCTGATTCACGCATAAAGGTGCTTCAGCAGCCTAACAGGGGAGTCTCCGCCGCAAGAAACCATGGGCTGGACAATGCTTCCGGTTCCCATGTCGCTTTCTGTGACAGCGATGACATGGTGCGGGCATCATGGCTTTCTTCAATGGCGGCTGTTGCCGGCAAGGCGGGCCTTGTCGTCAGCGGATACGACATCTATTCCCCGGACAGCGAAGAATGGGAGCCGCGCACTCTCGGCCATACGGAAATCTTTACAGATGACGACGAACTGATGGAGACGCTTCTTCGCGAGAGACTTCTGCAGTTCGTATGGAACAAGCTTTTTTCCCTCAAGGTGATACGGGACAACGGCATCCGCTTTGACGAGACATTCCCGATTTTCGAAGACGAGTATTTCGTCCTCAACTATATCCGCTGCATAAGGACGGTCATCTGCATTCCGGAACACTGCTACAGGTATTGGCTTCCGGCCGACTTCATGAAGAAATATGACTTCGGGATAGATGCTTTCAGAAAAGTGGTGGAGCTGATTTACAGGATAGTAGGGGATACGCCCGGAAAACTTCATCTCCCGTCCGTAGTCTACTGGTACAAGGTGGCGCTTGCAAGATATGCCGCAAGGCATACTTTCCGGCAGACGGAGGAATACATTGCATTTGCCAGAAAACTGGCGAAGACATTCCATGACGGCCCCATGAATCATCTCGCCTTGAGGTATCTCCCCATGCGTCTTCTCTATATGATGTTCCGCATGGGCATATATAATCCATGATTAAGACACAATAAAGAAAAGGCTCGTTTATGAAAGGAATTGTATTGGCCGGAGGATCCGGGACGAGGCTGTATCCCATTACGAAAGGGGTGAGCAAGCAGCTGCTCCCTGTCTATGACAAACCTATGGTGTATTATCCGGTTTCGGTGCTTATGCTTGCCGGCATCAGGGAAATACTTGTCATTTCCACGCCGGACGACCTTCCCGGCTTCCGTCGTCTGTTCGGCGACGGCTCGGATTTCGGAGTCCGGTTCGAGTATGCCGAGCAGCCGAGTCCCGACGGACTTGCACAGGCATTTGTCATCGGTGCGGACTTCATAGGGGATGACAATGTATGTCTGGTGCTTGGAGACAATATCTTCTATGGCGCCGGCCTGCCTGCCATGCTGAAGAAGGCTGTTCGGAATGTTGAGGAGGAAGGGAATGCCACAGTCTTCGGCTATTGGGTGGATGATCCCCAGAGGTATGGCGTGGCGGAGTTCGATGCTTCCGGCAACTGTCTCTCGATTGAGGAAAAGCCGGAGAATCCGAAATCCCATTATGCCGTGGTAGGCCTGTATTTTTATCCTAATTCAGTCAAGGAGATTGCCCGGAACATCCGGCCTTCGGCCCGGGGGGAACTTGAAATCACGTCCGTCAACCAGGCATATCTTGAATCCGGAAAGCTGAAAGTGAAGACCATGTCGCGCGGCTTCGCATGGCTGGACACCGGCACGCATGATTCGCTGGCCGAAGCGTCCATATTTGTGGAGGTCATAGAGAAGCGACAGGGACTGAAGATTGCCTGCCTTGAAGACATTGCGTACAGGAACGGGTGGATAAGCGTTGAAAAGCTGCGCGAACTTGCGGCTCCGATGGCCAGGAACCAGTACGGGCAGTATCTCTTGAAAGTGGCGGAAGAAAACGGAGGGGCTGCCCCCGGATTCCATGCCCGGCAGGCCTGACCATGAAAGTTCTGGAGACATCAGTTCCGGGGGTGATGATCATCAGTCCCCGGATTTTCCGCGACGGGCGGGGGTATTTCTTCGAGTCCTACTCCGAGCGGGACTTCAATGCTTCAGTGCGTACGGTCCGTTTCGTGCAGGACAATGAAAGCAGTTCGATATATGGTGTAGTCCGGGGCCTTCATTTCCAGAAGCCCCCGTTCTCTCAGGGGAAGCTTGTCCGTGTCATTGAAGGCAGGGTCCTGGATGTCGCTGTGGACATAAGGCGCGGTTCCCCGACGTTCGGTCGCCATGTGGCCGTGGAGCTCAGCGGGGACAACCGTCTGCAGATGTTCATTCCGCGCGGATTCGCCCATGGTTTTGCGGTACTGTCCGAGGAGGCTGTATTCCAGTACAAATGCGATAATTTTTATGCCCCGGGAAGCGAAGGCGCAATCGCATGGGACGACCCGGCTCTCGGCATAGACTGGAAACTCCCGCATGACAAAGTCATACTTTCGGAAAAGGACGGATGCCATCCCGTTCTCGGGGATGCGGAATGGCTTTTTGACTATGACGTTGATTATTATGCGGAATGATGCAAATCCCGGATATTTTTCCTAACTTGCACAAATTAAATCGGATGCTTATGAGAAATTTCTTTCTGCGGGTCTGCCGTTCCGTGCTTGCTCTTCTCGGCGTTTCAGCTGTCGGCTGCGACCTGATTGGAGTCGGCAGAGTGGAATACGGGTGTCCTTACGCTGATTTCGAGGTCAAGGGGAAAGTTACTGATGCCCTGAGGGATCTTCCGCTGCAGGGCATCAGGGTAAGTGCCACTGATGAATTCGGGCAGAATAAGTATGCTGCGGTGACTACGGATTCCGAAGGACGGTTTGAGCTGCTGTGGTCGGATTTTCCGGATGAAACCGTGACATTGCTTGTCGAAGATGTGGACGGGCCGGACAACGGGGGGACATTTGCCCCGCAGACTTTCAGAGTACAGCTGGAACAGACGGAATCTGGCGACGGGGACTGGTATGAAGGCCGTTACTCCGCCACTGATGTCACTGTGCGCATGAATGAAGACACTTCAGGTTCCGGCTGGTAGAAACATGGGATTGTCTTGCATGAATATACTTGTGACAGGAGCCTGCGGGCAGTTGGGGTCGGCATTGCAGTCTGTTGCGGCATCAGGCCGTGACAGATATGTCTTTGCAGACATTGCCGATGCGGAAAATGTCATCCGTCTTGATGTCACCGACAGGGGAGCCGTACTTGATGCTGTTTCGGGAAATGGCCCGGCAGGAGAAATTACCGGAGGGGAAAAATTTGATGTAGTGATAAATTGCGCCGCATATACGGATGTCGACAGGGCAGAGGACGATGAGGCTGCAGCAGAGCTTCTGAATGCGGCGGCGGTGTCCAACCTCGCCGGAGCAGCCCGTGAAAACGGCAGTCTGCTCGTACATATATCCACAGACTATGTCTTCGGCGGTGCCGGAGGCAATGTCCCCTTTGATGAGACTGTAACACCCTCTCCCCTCGGAGTCTACGGTAGGACCAAACTCAAGGGCGAAGAAGAAGTAATCGGGTCCGGATGCCGGCACATAGTCATCCGTACGGCATGGCTGTACAGTGAATACGGCAGAAACTTCATGAAGACCATACTGGGGCTTATCTCCTCACGGGAAAGGATCAATGTAGTGTTTGACCAGGCAGGGACGCCTACTTATGCGGGAGACCTTGCCGAAGCCATTTTCTACATCATCGAAAACCGCCTGGCCGAAGGCAACTGTGGCATATACCATTACAGCAATGAGGGAGTGTGCTCATGGTATGATTTTGCAAAGATGACCGCCCTGTATTCTGACCGGACGGACTGCAGGATAGAACCCTGCCACAGCAGTGAATTCCCTTCGAAAGTCAGGCGGCCGAGCTATTCGGTGCTGGACAAGACTCTTTTCAAGAAGACATTCGGAATTGAAATTCCATACTGGACAGATTCTCTCAGAAAATGTCTGGAAAACATGAACCTTTTTCACCCGCACTGCGATGTGCGGAAGAAATAACATAAACCATATCAAATCATGGCATTCAAAAGGAACATCATCATAACGGGAGGCGCCGGATTCATCGGCTGCCATGTCGTCAGGCGTTTTGTGGTCAGGTATCCGCAATACAGGATTGTGAATGTGGACAAGCTGACTTATGCCGGCAATCTTGCCAATCTCAGGGACATTGAGGACAGGGACAATTATGTGTTCGAGAAGGCGGACATATGCGACTTTGACGCAATGCTTGCCCTGATAAAGAAATACAATGCCGACGGAATCATCCATCTGGCTGCCGAAAGTCATGTCGACAGGAGTATTGTTGACCCGTTTTCTTTCGCCAGGACAAACGTAATGGGGACTCTCAGCCTGCTTCAGGCCGCCAGGACGGCCTGGGAGCCTTCAGGATGGGAAATACCCGGGTCATCTTCTGTCCCGGGGGCGGCCGTGGACCCTGTCCCGTGCCTGTTCTATCACATATCGACAGATGAGGTATACGGGGCTCTGGAGCTTGCATGCCCGGAGGGGAAGAAGTCTCCGGTATCAGGCGGGAACGCATACGGCGACATGTTGTTCACGGAAGAGACGCCCTATCGTCCGCACAGCCCGTATTCTGCCTCAAAGGCTTCTTCAGACCATTTTGTCCGGGCATTCCATGACACCTACGGCATGCCGGTCATCGTCACCAACTGTTCGAACAACTATGGCCCCTACCAGTTCCCCGAGAAACTGATTCCTCTCTTCATCAACAATATCAGGAACGGAAAGCCTCTGCCTGTCTACGGCAGGGGAGAGAATGTGAGGGACTGGCTCTATGTTGAAGACCATGCCCGCGCCATAGACCTGATATTCCATCGCGGCAGGCCGGCTGAGACATATAACATCGGAGGCTTCAATGAGTGGAAGAACATAGATCTTGTGAGGCTGCTTGTGAAAATCACTGACAGGAAGCTCGGCCGTCCTGAAGGCAGCAGTGACAGCCTGATAACATTTGTCACTGACCGCAAGGGACATGACATGAGATATGCGATAGACTCGACAAAGCTTCAGCGTGAACTCGGCTGGTCCCCTTCCCTGCAGTTCGAGGAAGGTCTGGAAAAGACAGTCGACTGGTATCTCGGCCATCAGGACTGGATGGACAATGTCACGTCCGGAGATTATATGAAATATTACGAGGAAATGTATTCAGGCAGACTCTGATACCCGGCCTTCGGGCCAATAAGTCTCTGTAATTTTAATAAGTGTATTATCTGTAAAAAACTGTAGGATATGAAAAAGATTTTTGCCGCCGTTGCCTCCATGGCAGCCTTGTTGTGCCTGTCCTCGGTCCCAGCCTCTGCAAAGAGTGGCCTGGAGGCCGGATATGTAAACTCAAGCTACAGCTTCAAGACGGGAATTTCAAGTGACAACAATTATTCTCTCAACGGTTTCTATGTCGGCCTGAGCCAGGATGTCCGTCTCTTTGCCGGGCTGCACATTGTCCCGGGAATATATTATACCTATCTCACGGACAAGAATGACCTGGTTGAAATGTCCGGGGTAGAGGGGATTGAGGGAATCTTTGAACTTAAGAACAGGAGGAATATCACAGACCACTACCTGAATGTGCCGATAATGTTCAGGTACCAGTTCGGGCTGCCGGGAGTAAAGCTCTACATTTTTGCGGGGCCGACTCTTTCTGTAGGGCTGGTGTCCAATCAGAAATTTACCGTTACCGGTGATTTTCTGGGAAACAACATCAACGGGACTCTCTCGTACAATTTCTACACCGGGAAGGTAAAGGCTGATGACATGGATGTCATGCCGGACGGCATCGTGCCGGAGTATCAGTACAATCGCTTTGACATCCAGCTCGGCGGCGGTGTGGGAATCGAGATACTGAGATTCCTTGAGGTGAAAGTCGGATATGACTGCGGCCTCATGAACAGATATAAGGGAGATGCGGCCGAACTTTACCGCAACCAGTTCTATGCTGCCGTAGGTTTCCGCTTCTGATCTTCTGCCATAATCCCGGGCTCCGGCCACAAAATACAATGCCATGAAAGTCTCTGAAAGAATAGACAGGATTGCGTATTCCCCAATCCGGAAACTTGCTCCGCTTGCCGATGCCGCGAAATCCCGCGGTCTCAAGGTATTTCATCTGAACATCGGCCAGCCTGATATCCATACCCCTGACTGCGGTCTGGCCAGCCTCGGCAAGATAGACAGGAAAGTGCTGGAATACAGTCCGTCCGACGGATTTCTGTCATTGAGGGAGAGGCTGTCGGCATATTATTCCGGCTACGGACTGGATTTCTCCCCGTCAGAAATAATTGTGACGACAGGGGCTTCGGAGGCCCTGATGTTCCTGTTCATGACCTGCATGGATTTCGGGGATGAGGTAATTATGGCAGAGCCCACCTATGCCAACTATCTTGCCTTTGCCGCAGCCGCCGGGGTCCGTGCTGTGCCTGTCGGCACCGACATCAGGGACGGTTTCGCCCTGCCTTCGCCCGAGGCATTTGAAAGGCTGATTACGCCGAGGACAAAGGCCATCCTCATCTGCAGTCCGAACAACCCTTCCGGGACCCTGTATACTCCTGAAGAGCTCCGGGGCCTTGAGGATATTGTCCGCCGTCACGGCCTGTACCTCTTCTCGGATGAGGTGTACCGGGAATTCATATATGACGGAGCCCCATACATGTCGGCCGGTCATCTTGATGCCATAAGGGACAATGTCGTCATAGTGGATTCTTTTTCAAAGCGTTTTTCTGAGTGCGGCATAAGGGTCGGCTGCATCGCCACACGGAATGCCGAAGTCAGGGCAGGGATGATGAAGCTGTGTCAGGCCCGCCTGAGTCCTCCTCTGCTCGGACAGATTGTGGCAGAAGCCTCATTTGATGCAGGCAAGGATTATATTGCATCAGTGATAGCGGAATACTCTGCCCGGAGGGATACTCTTGTAGACGGTCTGAGGAGTATTCCGGGAGTCTTTGTCCCGAAGCCGTCCGGTGCATTCTATGTTATGGCCGAACTTCCTGTCGACGATGCCGAAAAATTCTGCTCATGGTGTCTTACGGACTTCAGCCTTGAAGGGGAGACGGTGATGCTTTCTCCCGGCGCAGGATTCTACATCACTCCGGGGGTGGGCCGTAAGCAGGTACGAATGGCGTATGTAATCAATCAGAAAGCCCTGGACAAATCTGTGCAGATATTGTCCAGGGCTCTTGATGCCTACAGCCGGCGCTGATTGCGGCGTCAGTCTATTTCAGGATAATCTCAAAGATTTCCGCATCCCCGCTCAATTCAACTTCTGCGGCTCCGTCGGCAATGCTGAAGGAGACATAGTCGGATGCCGCTTCTTCCGAAGATATGGCCTGTCCGTCGGCGGCTTTCTGTACTATGGTGATTTTCCCGTCCTCTCCCTTGCCGGTGTCACCGAGCTTGAGCAGGAGAGTGCAGGATTCCGCATTTTCAGGAACAGAGAATGCCATTCCCTCTCCGCAAGGGCAGCCTGTGCGGACATTCTTGTCAAATGCTGCCATGGCTTTCGTCATGTCTCCGGCGCAGATTTCCATGCCGAGGCTTTCCGGTGTGACAGGATTGATGTCAAAAGACCTTACTGAAGCCCAGTTCGTCTTCGGGGAATCAAGGCGGAGCAGCCTTACGAACCTTGCCTGGACAGGTTCGCCTTTCCATCTGATGACATACTGCTGCTTCATGCCGTCAATGAGGGTGTTCCATTGTTTCCCGTCTGCGGAATATTCAAGTCTCGCATGGTCAAAATAATCCACGTCGTCCACCGAGTTCCTTCCCTGGAGTATGGAAATCTCATATACCGGCATCACGGTCCCGAGGTCAGCCCCGATCCAGTCGCCTGCGCCCTGGGCATAGCTTGAGGTGTAGTATGTCGTGGTGTCGTTGTCGAACATCAGCTTGTAGAGTATGGTGCTGAGATTGGCGAATGACCCGATGCCGAATCTTGTGGACGGCTTTTCACCGGTCAGTTTCATGTAGAAGTCGGAGCCCATGTCATCCATGGCATTCTCGTAGAAAGGCTGTAGCTTGTATGTGCCTGACTTATGGGCCTCGTATGCCTTGCTCCCGGCCTCTGACATCATATTGTGTGCATAGGCGCTCCAGAATTCAGCATTGTCTGCCCTGTCTCTCATCCCGATGAGGTCCAGTGTCCGCAGGCCCCTTTCCCCGAGTTTCCTGAACTCTGCAAGCCATGGCCGGAGTTCCTTCATCAGGAGAGTGTTACTGCATTCTGCCTCAAGGATATCCGGAGCCTGTCTTACTTTCATGAATTCGTCCTTCAGTGCATTGAATTCGTCTGCGGTATAGTCGTAGATGCTGAAGGTTTCCGTTTCCCACGATTCGTCCCTCCTGTATCCGGTCTCTGTGTCGCAGGAGTGGATGGCGAATGTCCTGAGTGCTCCGCTTGCTTCCGGAGACAGTTCCGCAAGGGCTCTCTCCCAGTTGTCGAGGGCGTTGTATGCGGAGACATTCCATGAGTAGTCGGCTACGCCGTAGAGGGCAATCTTGGATGCCTCTCCATGCTCCATCGGGTTGCTGAGGACGCCTGCCACCTCATCCTTGGTGAGAGTGGTGTCGAGTCCGTATGACGGGCCTTCCATGACGATGTGCCTTGCATAGTCGGTGACAGGGAAATTCCACCAGTACAGGGCCGGTCTCTTTATGCGCGAGTCCACCCATTCCATGGTTTCCGCTGTGAGGTCGCTGCATACTGAATCCCCGGTCCAGAAAATCTGGATGCTCGGGTCGAGGGTCCTTCCGTAGATGCTGAGCGGACCTTCCGGGGAAGGGTTTGCCCAAAGTCTGGAATAGTCTGTCGGGCACATTATCAGTGGAGTCACGTCTCCCTTTGCTGTTATGAATTCTTTGTTGAGCCTGTTCAGGAGCTCCACCTGCCTGACCGGATTGGTGCCTTCTCCGGAGATGTCGTCAAAGAAAATGGCGAAGGAACGGACGCCGAGGTCATACATCATCTGGAACTTGTTCACGAGATTGCCGTAGTCTTCTTCATTCCATCTGATGTCTTTGCCCGGGTGCACCGCCCATACGAAGTTGACGTGATTCCTGTTGCATGCCTCCACCAGCTCTTTGATTTTCAATGCTTCGTCCTCCGGATATGGCTTTCTCCAGTTGGGACTGCTGTGGTAAGGGTCGTCCTTCGGCCCGTAGACATATGTGTTCATCTTGAATTTCCCATAGAAGCTGATGAGCGAGAGCCTTACCTCATGGGACCAAGGTGTGCCGTAGAAGCCTTCCACAACGCCCCTGAAAGGCAGGTCCGGCCAGTCCTGGATGCGCACATGCGGCACCTTGCCGTCCTTTGCCAGCTGTTTGAGCGTGCCTAAGCCGTACCATGCCCCGGCTTCGTCATATCCGGTGACAGTGATTCCCTTGCCGGAGACTTCCAGGGAATATGCCCCGGATATTTCCCTGACTCCGGACTTTGCTGCCGCCTTCCCTCCGAAGTCGATGGTCAGGACTGGCCCTTTGCCGGAACCGGCAAATTCACGGAGGTCTTCTCCGAAGCATCCTTTCCTGTCCTTGATTTTCAATCCCGCGGATATGTCCAGACAACCGTCTCCTGTCCTTTCGAGAATCTGCGGAGTCGGGTTGACTGCCATGCCATTATGGTCGATGGCCTTGCCTGTGACCGGATTGACGTATTGCGGTTCATACCTCTGGCTGGCGAGATCGAACCCTTCATCATCTTCCTGAGCTGTTGCCGGAATGATTCCTGCGCAGAGCATTGCCCCTGCAAGGATTGAGGTGAATTTTCCTGTCTGTGTCATTTTATGGAACTGTTGTCGTTATTAAAATATTGTCGTTGAATCGGTCATTTATTGCCCGTCATAAATATTGTCAGATATTGGAATATCTGCCTGCATCTTTGCAAAGATAATGTTTCAGCCGTAAAATAAAAGGCATTTCTTCAAAATTCAATAATCCGATATGGTTTTTCATATAATTCCATAAATATAGAAGCATCATATCAGAATTATTAGTAAATTTGTAAGATAAACTAAACAAACCGATAAGTATGTTTGAAGAAAAGGACATCAGGCAGATAGAGGAAAGAGGCTCGTCTGTCAAGACTGTTGAAGAACAGGTCGAACGTTTCAAAAAAGGGTTCCCATGGATGAAAATTGTTGCTCCGGCTACTCCTGAAAGAGGAATTCAGGTGCTGACGGCTGCCGAAGAGGAGGCTGCCGAAAAGTACTATGAAAGAGCCGGGGTCAATGGAAAGTGCAAGTTTGTGCCGGCTTCGGGAGCCGCATCAAGAATGTTCAAGGATCTTTTCAGCGGACTGGAGACTCTCCGTTCCGGTTCAGATGTCGCTCCGGATTCATCCGCGGCAAGGTTTGCGGCAGCAATCCGGGAATTCGCGTTCTACGACAAGGAACTGTTCGGGGAACCTGAGGATACTCCGGACTACAGGAAAACGGTCCTTGAACGCACATTGACCGGGGAAGGCCTCAATTATGGGGCGAAACCGAAGGGTGTCATCAAATTCCACCGTTACGGCGACGGGGAAGTCCGCACGGCGTTTGCAGAGCATCTGGTCGAGGCCCAGAATTATATGCGCAATTCCGACGGTACTGCGAATATTGTCGTCACGATATCTCCGGAGCACCGCCGTCTCTTCGAGGAGGCGTACGAAGCCGTCAGGGATATCTATGAAAAGCGTTACGGAGTGAAATACAACATCACTTTTACATATCAGGACAAGGCGACGGATACTGTGGCCGTGGATGTTGAGAACCGTCCGTTCCGTACGGAGACCGACTCTCTCCTTTTCCGTCCGGCAGGCCATGGTGCCCTCATCTACAATCTCAACAATATCAAGGAAGAAGTAGTGTCAATCAAGAACATAGACAATGTCGCCAACGAGCGTCTGCTTCCTGTGACCGCAAAATACAAGAAAGTCCTTCTCGGCAAATGCCTTGAACTCAGGGACAGGATTTTCGGATATCTGCGTGAACTCGATGCCTGCACGGACATCTGTTCGGAAGAAGGGCAGGCTTTGTGCGGCAGGATTGAGTCTTTCCTTGACAGGGAACTTTGCATAAGGCTTCCGGAAATTTCAGATTGCCGTGAAAAGGCAGACATGCTGCGCAGGAAACTCAACCGTCCGATCCGTGTCTGCGGAATGGTGAAAAACCAGGGAGAGCCGGGCGGCGGTCCTTTCGTGATTGCCGGGAAAGACGGCTCCACTTCTCTCCAGATTCTGGAAAGCGTGCAGATCAACATGTCCGACGAACACGCCAGGGCAGCCCTGTCTTCCGCAACACATTTCAATCCGGTGGACCTTGTCTGCTGTCTGCACGACTACAAGGGACAGCCGTTCAACCTTCTGGAGCATGTCGACCATGACGCGGGCTTCATCAGTTCCAAGAGCTATCAGGGCAGGGAACTCAAGGCCCTCGAACTTCCGGGACTCTGGAACGGTTCGATGAGCGACTGGAACACAATGTTCGTGGAGGTTCCTCTTGATACATTCAATCCTGTGAAGGTGGTGCTTGACCTTCTTCGTCCGGCACATCAGTAGCGGATTCGCAGCGGTGAGGGTAACTCAAAAGGGTACTTTCCGCATCATTTACGGGAGGATGGTACGAAGGCGTATCCCGCCTTTTGGACCATCCTCTTGTCTATTAAGAAAAATGCACTATCTTTGCGCCGTGTATTAAGCCCGGACCGGTATAAATCAATGCCGGATGAAAAAATTTTTTGGAAATATCCTTTTATCAGCTGCATTTCTCCTCATGCTGTCGTCCTGCATGATGGCAGACGAAGAAGTATTTACAGACCCTTTCGGCCATGTAGGCCTTTCTGTCAGGGGATATGTATATTTCCGGCCGGATGAGCCGGCGGCGTCCCAGTCTGTTTCGGTCCATGTCTATGACCGGTCGGACTATGGCTTTGCATCACCCCTGGCCGTGGCCGACGAAGTCTCCGCATATGACGGATATTATGAAGCGGACATGAGCTTTGTCCTGACCGGGGATATTCTCATAAAGGTCTTTCCGGAAGATAAAACGGGGGGGGCGGAGCCTTATGTCACAGCCCTTTATTCGTGGTCTGACAAGTTCTATGACGATGATAAAGGGTCATATTTCTGCAATATGCCGCCTCTCTATCTGGATTCCGGTCTTCAATAATCTGCGGAGAAGGACGGTTCTGGCGTTATGCCGCTTCCGGGCCGCTATATAGCTTCCGGATTGCCCGAAGTGTCTCTCCATTTCTTGGGCGTGCAGCCGACGAATTTGGTGAACTGGCGGTGAAAGTTGGACCTGTCGCTGAACCCTGCGATTTCTCCTATCAGATTGATGGAGGTGTCCTTCTTTTCAAGAAGCATCTGCTTGGCATCATTTATCCGCAGCCTTGTCCTCCATGTCCTGAAGTCTTCGCCGACCTTCTCGGAAAAATACAGCTGGAGCATTTCTCTGGTTGTGCCCAACTCGTGAGCCACTTCTTCCCGGCTTTTGTCATATTCCCTGTATTTTTTTTCTGCTACCCATTTCTTCAGGGAGGTTTCTATTGAGGCGAATTCCCCGCTGACTTCATCTGTATTGGTTTCCCCGAGGCCGTCTTCATCACCGGTTCTCTGCCTTTTTGCCAGAGACTTTCTTCTCTTTCCCTGCTTCTGCTCGCTGAAGGCACTGTGCCCGAATGCGTCGAGAAGCAGCTTGTGGCTGCCCAGGAATGAGATGAAATTGCCTGCAAAATATACCATATAAAGTATATAGAAAAAATTGTATATCTTGATGAGCCCCTTCGGAAGGAACATGTATATCAGCACGAACATAGTCGTGAGCATCGTGAGGATGTAGCAGAATCTGATCCACTTGACCTTGTGCTCCTCGTCTTCGTCATAGTATTTTTCAAGCAGGTCGAGCGACTTTTTGTAGGCTTTGTCGAAAATTATTATCAGATATGAGTTCTGGAACACGAAAAGCACAATGGCTGTTATTAGCATGCCTTTGTGGAAACCGGTGTTCTCCGAGAAGAAACTCTCTGTCAGCATGGCGCTGGCAAAGAACAGGATGAACACGCTGATCATGAATTTCCCGGAGTCTATGTACCTGGGCTGCATCAGGTTGATCAGGGAATAGGATGTCAGGATGGAGGAAAAGGCTGCGATGATCAATGTCGTCAGCACAGAAAACTCTTCATAGTCAGGAATATCAGAATGATATATCGTGTAGCCGAATATGAAGGCCCCTACAAGAAAGTTGGTGGCTATGGTTGCCTTTGCCCTTGTGAGCTTCTTGGCATACTCTGTCCTCGGGACATTTATGAGCATGATGAGGACTGCCAATGTCAGAGATACTGTGAGGGCAATGCCCTGAATGAATTTTATGTCCAGAAATTGAGACAACATTTGGTGTGCCGGTTAAGAAAATGTCTCTGAATCGTTCTGTGAGCCCGAAGGCGGATTTTTTTTAAAAAAAAAAGCGGGCGGCCCGAGATGAGGAATTCCAGAGCTTGTGCAGATGAGAAAACCACCGTATTCGGGTCACCCTCTCAAAAACGGACGGGCTGCCTTTGCGGCAGATGTCTTACCATCCGAGTATGTATGCGAACATCAGCGGTGCGACTATTGTGGCATCGGACTCTACGATGAACCGCGGAGTGTCGACGTCAAGCTTGCCCCATGTGATCTTTTCGTTCGGAACAGCTCCGGAATATGAGCCGTAGGATGTGGTGCTGTCTGAAATCTGGCAGAAATATTTCCAGAGCGGCGTGCCTGTCCAGCCGAGGTCCTGCTCCATCATAGGGACGACGCAGATAGGGAAATCTCCTGCCGTGCCTCCGCCGATCTGGTAGAAGCCGACGCCTTCTCCGCCGGAATTGTTCTTGTACCAGTCTGTCAGGAACATCATTGTCTCGATGCCGTTCTTGATGATGTGTGGGTCAAGCTCTCCCTTGATGCAGTGGGCGGCGAAAATGTTTCCTGTAGTGCAGTCTTCCCATGCAGGGACAACGATAGGGATGTTTTTCTCGCAGGCTGCGAGCACCCAGCTGTCCTTAGGGTCGATTTCGTAGTAATGCTCGAGGACACCGCTGCGCAGAAGCCTGTACATCACTTCATAAGGAAGGAGTCTCTCTCCCTTTGCCTGCATGTCTTTCCAGACATCGAGGAGATGGTGCTCGAGGCGGCGGAATGCCTCCTCTTCCGGGATGCATGTATCTGTGACACGGTTCATGTGGTTGTCAAGGAGTTCTTTCTCCTGAGCGGGAGTAAGGTCCCTGTAGCCAGGCACTCTGTAGTAGTGGGAGTGTGCCACCAGATTCATGATGTCTTCCTCCAGGTTGTTGGCCGAGCAGGATACAATCTGGAACTTGTCCTGACGGATCATCTCGGCAAGTGAGATGCCGAGTTCGGCCGTACTCATGGCTCCGGCCATTGCCAACATCATTTTCCCGCCTTTGTTGATGTGCTCGTCAAATGCCTTTGCCGCATCTACAAGTGTGGCGGAATTAAAATGACGGTAATGGTGGGTAATGAACTGTGAAATAGGTCCTTTTTCCATTTTCTTATAAAATTTTGCTTTTATTTGAACCGCGAAATTAACGAATTTTTCCCTATTTTTGCAACCGTTTGCGTTTAAAAATATGAAAGTACGGGATATTTTGCATTGCAGGAGTCTGCAGGACGCCATCAGGGGAATTGAGACACCGTTTTATTTCTACGACATGGACCTTTTCCGCAGGACTGTGTCTGAACTGGCATCCCTGTCGGCCAGATACGGCATCAGGGTACATTATGCTGTCAAGGCCAATTCTCAGGAGCGCCTTATGAAACATATCGCCTCATTCGGCTTCGGTGCGGACTGTGTGAGCGGCAATGAGGTGACCTATTCGTCCCGCTGCGGCTTCAGGCCGGCTGACATTGTCTTTGCCGGGGTGGGGAAGACCGACAGGGAAATCATATCGTCTCTCAAGCTTGGCATCGGCACATTCAACTGCGAGTCACTTGAAGAGATTGCGGCGGTGGATTCGCTCGCGGCCTCGCTGGGCCTCAAGGCAAATGTCTCCGTGCGCATCAACCCTGACATAGACGCCCATACGCATAAATATGTGACCACAGGCCTGTACGAAAATAAATTCGGAATTTCCCGCCATGAATTCGAGCCTCTCATTGAACTTCTCGGCAGGTGCCGTTCTCTGAATTTCCACGGACTGCATTTCCACATAGGCTCCCAGATAACGGATGTGGCTGATGTCTACGGCCTTGAATGCCGCAGGGCGGCCGAGATAACTTCGTGGTTCGAGGACCATGGCGTGACAGTGGAGAACATTGACCTCGGAGGAGGACTGGGGGTGGACTATGAAGACCCGGACGGTGCACCTGTGCCTGACTTCGCATTGTGGTTCAAGACAATATCAGACAATCTTCCTGTCCGGCCGTGGCAGTCCGTCCATGTGGAGCCCGGCAGGTCGGTTGTGGCCCAATGCGGTACCCTTGTCTCCAGAGTACTGTTCGTCAAGAGCGGGGAGACGAAGACTTTCCTGATACTCGATGCCGGCATGAATGACCTCATACGCCCGGCCCTTTACGGAGCATACCACAAGATAGAGAACCTTACTGCCGGAGAGCGTCCGGACATTTCACCGGACCGGACTGGCGATGACGGCTCCGGCTCGGGGATGCAGGTATATGATGTGGTCGGGCCGGTCTGTGAATCCAGTGACGTGTGGGGCGCCGGACGGCTTCTGCCGCGGAGCAGAAGGGGGGATGTCATGGCAATCCGCAGCGCCGGCGCATACGGGCAGGTGATGTCCAGCCGTTATAATCTCCGGGACCTTGCTCCTGCAGTATATTCTGATGACCTGTTGCAGTTGCGATAAAAAGATTAACTTTGCAGGAATTGCGGATTTGTGCAGGAATCAGGACAATAATCAAGAATTGAAACAATAATTGGAATAATATGTTTGAGAATCTCGTCGAAAGGCTTGAACGCTCCTTCAAGATACTGAAGGGAGAGGGCCGGATTACGGAAATAAATGTAGCCGAAACGCTTAAGGATATCAGGAGGGCTCTGCTTGACGCCGATGTCAGCTACAAGATAGCAAAGCAGTTCTGCGATGAAGTGAAGCAGAAGGCCATCGGCATGAATGTGCTTACTGCCGTGAAGCCGGAGCAGATGATGGTCAAGATTGTCCATGACGAGCTGGCCGCCCTGATGGGAAGCGAGTCCAGCGACATCAATGTCAAGGGACAGCCCGGGGTTGTGCTCGTCGCAGGTCTGAACGGTTCCGGAAAGACCACCTTGTGCGGCAAGCTGGCTCTGTATATCAAGAGCAAGAAAGGCATGAAGGTGCTGCTCGCAGCCTGCGACACATTCCGTCCTGCGGCAATTGACCAGCTGAAGGTCCTCGCCGGACAGGTCGGAGTGCCGGTATACTCGGAACCTGATGTAAAGGATCCTGTGAAAATCGCCCGCAATGCAGTGGCATATGCCAAAAGGGAAGGATATTCAGTCGTAGTAATAGATACCGCCGGCCGTCTTGCCGTTGACCAGGAGCTTATGGACGAGATTGCGGCAGTCCACGATGCCGTGAAGCCGACCGAGACACTGTTCGTGGTGGATGCGATGACGGGACAGGATGCCGTTGAGACGGCAAGGGCATTCAACGACAGGCTGGATTTCGACGGTGTGGTTCTGACAAAGATGGACGGAGACACCAGAGGCGGTGCCGCCCTTTCAATCAAGGCAGTCGTCGGCAAGCCCATCAAGTTCGTCAGCACGGGAGAGAAGATGGAAGCCCTCGATGTCTTCCACCCGAAGCGTATAGCAGACCGTATCCTCGGCATGGGAGATGTCGTTACCCTCGTTGAGAAGGCCCAGGAGCAGTTCGATGAGGAACAGGCGCGCAGGCTGAAGAAGAAACTCGCCAAGAACCAGTTCACGCTCATGGATTTCTACGAGCAGATCCAGCAGGTGAAGAAGATGGGCAACATCAAGGACCTGGCATCCATGATTCCGGGCATGGGCAAGGCCCTCAAGGATGTGGACATAGACAACGATTCGTTCAAGAGCATAGAGGCCATCATCATGTCAATGACCCCGCAGGAGAGGGAGAAACCTGAAATCATCAACGGCAGCCGCCGCAAGCGTATAGCAGACGGCAGCGGCACTTCACTGCAGGAGGTCAACCGCCTTCTGAAGCAGTTCGAGGGCACACGCAGGATGATGAAGTCCGTCATGGGAGGCGGCATGGCCGGGGCGATGCGCAACATGGGGCGTCCACGCCGCTGAAACGGATTGATATTCCCGGCCCCGGATTGCCGGACTGAATTCAATGAGGGTGGCCCAAAGGCATAAAGTGTCCTTTTGAGTCACCCTCGGTTCAATATTTATGTTTTAGGAGATGTCTTCTTCCCGGCGGATGTACTGTCAGTGATTCAGCATCCCGTCTTCCATTTGGAGAAGAAAACTTCTTCGGGGCTCAGTCCGAGAAGTTCCATCTTCTTGAGTATCTGCGGCACTTCGTTATTGATGAAGTCTTCCCTCTGCCGCTGGAGCACCGTGTCTCTGGCGTTGTCTGCTATGAAGTAGCCTATGCCTCTCCTGTTGTAGATGATACCGGCGTCAGTGAGTTTTTCATAACTGCGCATTACTGTATTGGGATTTACTCCGATTTCCGCGCCGAAGTCCCTGACAGACGGAATCCTGCCTCCCTGCTCCAGTTCCCCTGAGAGAATCCTGTCACATACGGAGTCGCATATCTGCATGTATATCGGTTTGTCAGCATCAAATTCCATAATACGGTCTAATATTGGATTTTCCTGATTCTGAAGTAAATGAGAATGTAAAATACAATGATCTGAAAGATTGCCAGCAGTGTGGAAACTGTCCGGAAGTCAGTTTCTGAAATCATCTCGAATTCCTCGTCTGACATAACTGCCATGTCTTTCAGTACGAAGGCCAGTGCGAACAGCAGGATGACGCTGAGTCCGAAGAATACGAGCATGCTCTTGGATATTTTCCCTTTCCTGAAAAATACGGCTCCGAGGAGGAAGAACAGCATTCCTGCATGTATGGACAAGAGCATTTGTCCGGTTATTTCCGTCATTTCGATGCCGAATAATATGCCTTCGCTGATGTAGGCTGCGAGGGATTCATGCATTTCTTCGCCGCTGGCAATTGTGCACAGGAAGTCCGATGTCATGTAGATGGCGATGAAGGCGGCCGGTATGATGACAGCCGTATTTATTATCATGCTTGCCGTCTTCTCCAATGTCGAGGCGGGGACAAGCATGAAATTCCCTCCGGCTCTCTTGTCCGTGACATATCCGAAGCATGCCGCCGGCAGCCAGACGGAGAAAATTACGGTCGAGATGCTCCAGAAAGTCTCCCGTGCCCAGATGTCTGCATAGCTGTAGTCGTAGTTCCCGATCAGCGAGAACATCAGAGACAGCACGGTTGCAAAAACCGGTATGAGCCCGAAGCAGAGTACCTTGAGCCAGTTGTCGGAATATAGTCTTGTAAGGTCGCTCAGGAAATATTTCCCGAATCTTCTGAAATTGAATATGTCGTTCATTTTGTGTGTCATATGGTTTATGGTATCTGATTCCGTATGGTGCGTCAGGAGTTCATGTTGCAGGTAATATCGTGTCCTACAGCCTGATGCGCCGGAGCCGCATACTGAAGTATGTCAGACAGATGATGCTGAAGGCAGTCTGAATCCCGGCCCAGGTCCATTGTACTCCGCTCCCGGATATGAAAGCCCTCCATTTCTCCGGGTCCACATCGTCCACTATCGTTATTGTGAGCCATCCGAAGAGGAAAAGCAGGGCCGCACATGTCATGACTGTCATGAAAATCTTGTTTTTCCTGAACATCACGGCTCCGGCGAGTCCTGCCGAAGATATGGTGAACGGCAGGAGGAAGAACATGGTGTTGGTGACATTTATGGAATTTTCGGTCTCGCTTGACTCGATGCCGAGGACAGGTCCGCCGGATAAGCTCCCGAGGAGGCAGCTGCCTGCTTTTGCAGGAAAGGCAAAGTGCACAAGTGCGTCACTGGCAAAGTACAAGGCCATGAATGCGCATGGAACGATAATAACGGAGACCAGGACTGCGCTCAGGAATTTTTCCCCTGCCCGGACAGGGAGCTGGATGAACAGTGTCCCTTTCCTTTTGTCCGTAATCCTTCCGTATCGGGCTATGGGGAATATCAGGAAGAACAGCATGAATATCACGGTCGCATATATGGAAGTCCAGTAACTGTAGTTTCCCCAATACAAAGTGATGAACTCGGGATTTGCAGCCAATGAAAACATGAGGTGGATGATGAACAGGATGACCGGGGCGATTCCTGTAAGCAGAATTGCCAGCCCCTGGTTCCTGACCGTATCCTTCAGTTCATAAATGAAATATTCAACGAATCTGTTTTTCATGTCCGAATATTTTTGTGCCGAAAGATTTTCGGGTAATTCCGTCATTTTGAAAATATGCCCTTGACCAGTTCCTTGTGGAGGTGAACTGTGTTGAACAAAGCCTCGATGTTGACCTTGCTTTCCTCTCCCGAAGTATTCAGAAGGACCTGGATGCTGCCTCCGGGGATCAGTTCGCTGTACAGCGCCTCCGGGTGCTTCGTATTCGAGTAGTCAAAGAAAAGCTTTTCCGAAATTTCATCGAGGGAGGCATTGAGAAGGACATCCTGCCGGTCAAGTATGATTATGGGGTCGATGATGTTCTCGAGGTCCCTTACCTGATGGGTGGAAATGAGCAGAGTAGAGTCTTCGGCAGTATATTTCATGACCGCTTTCCTGAACTGTGCCTTCGAAGGTATGTCCAGCCCGTTTGTCGGCTCGTCCATGAAGAGATACTTGCAGTTGCAGGCAAGCGCAAAGGAAATGTATGATTTCTTGAGCTGTCCGAAAGACATCCTGTTCATTTTTTGACCGGGATTAGTCTCGAAAATCCCCATCAGCTCCCTGAATTTTTCAAGTTCAAAGCCGTCCCAGAACTTGCCGTAGTTCTTCGCGTACGCTTCCGCCGTCATGGATTGCGCCGCAACTTCGTCACTCAGGAAATACTCCAGCGACAGGAATGACGGTTTTCTTTTGAACGGGTCGTATCCGTCGATGTCAATCCGTCCGCTGCCGGCTTTCTTGAGTCCGCACAGCAGAGTGAGAAGAGTCGTCTTGCCCACGCCGTTTTCTCCGAGCAGGCCGTAGACCTTCCCCTCCTCGAGCTTCATTGAAATGTTTTTCAGCACGGTATTGTTGCCGTAGCTGAAAGTGATGTCGTCAATCGTTATCATAGCCTATATTTGTTGAGTAGTGTATTAGTGAAGTAATACACTGCAAATATAGACATCAATTTCAATTCTGCAAATTATTTTTGAATTAATTTGTGCTGAATCTACCCCCGCGGAATCGGGCGGTGTCCGGATTGCCGGAGCAGTTTTTCATTGGCTGCGAGCTGCTGCCGCTCTTCATCGGGAAGGGCGAAGCCGCAGAATCTTTCCCAGATGTAGCCGACGGCCTGGTCTGACGGATGGAGCATGTCCTCGGCATAGAAACGGTAGTCGCGGAGCTCGTCCATCATGATTTCATATGACGGGAAATATTCGCACCTGTCATGGAAGATGGAGCATAGCCTGTCGGCGGCAAGCAGCAGGGAGGCCTTGCTGACCTGATTGCCGTGCGCCCCGTCCTTGAAATGCCTGATCGGGCTGACTGTCAGGATAAAGTTTCTGTTTCCGGTGCCGGAAGCCATGTCCGGCCTGTCGCCACTGATGATTTCGGAAAGGACCCTGACTGTGTCCCCGGGTTCCATGCGTTCTCTGACAAACTCGCGGGCATCGCGCTTGAGACAGTTGGAAACAATGATGTCCCCGGCTATGTGCCTGTAGCACCAGCTGGTGCCGAGTGTCATTATGACCTTGTTGCAGCCGTGCCAGAATTCCGAGGCCTCGTGGAGCCTGCGGTTGGCATTTTCAAGGAAGTCCTCTGGATTTCTTCTTGCAAAGGAAGTGTGATGGCTGAAAGAGCAGACCAGGCCGGCCCCGCTGCCCATGGACTCGCAGTCTTCCATGGTGAATTCCCGGCATTCCGTGAGCCTGGAGAGGGAATTGCAGATTGACTGCGGGTTGTACAATGTGCCGAATGGATTGACGCATACATCGAAGCCGAGGGCGGACATCCGCGCCCCGATATTGTCGGCAAAGCAGCTGCCGATTATCATGATTCTGTCCTTGTATGAGATATGTATCCGGCTTTTGCCGCAGTCGACAGGAGTCTGCAGTTTCAACATGTCACCATGAGTTTGATTCTGCGCCAAATTTACTAATTTTGTACGGCAATCATATATGTTGAAATGAATTTGACGATGAAGTCCGGGAAAGCTGCGTTTCTCTTTTTTTTATGCCTGCTGTTCCCGTGGAAGACAGAAGGGATGTCCCGGAAAAATACTTGTACAGGAGATTCTTCTTCTGTCGCTGCGGTCAGGTCCGGCGAAGATCCCGTCGCTGCGGCCCTCTCACGCCAGAACAGAGTCCGGTTTGCGTATGACCTTGACTTTGAGATGAATTTCGACAACAGGGAATTCTCATACAGCAACGCATTGCCGTCCCATACTATCATCGGTGCCCGCCTGACCCCGGCATTGGGAGTGTCCCTGACCCAGAGTAACGGAACCGTGCACAGGCTGATGGCGGGAATAGATGTCATGAAAGACTTCGGCCGGTCTGAATCCGCCAAAAGTGCTGACAGCCTTTATTCACGGACAAGCGGCAATCTGGACCTTTTCGGAGAGATTCTCATATATTATAATCTGCGCAGCAGGATAGGGAAGACTGACTTTTCCCTGACAGCGGGCATTTTCCCGAGGCGTTTTGCGAGGGGTGAATATACGCCTGCATTTGTCTCTGATGCTTTCAGATGGTATGACAACAATCTTGAGGGGCTACTCATTCAGTTCAGCCGCCCCAAGGCATATTACGAAGTGGGATGCGACTGGATGGGAATGGCAGGAAAGGAGAGCAGGGAACGATTTGTCATCTTCAGTTCCGGGAAAGGCAGGCTCGGCCGGACGGTGACCCTCGGCTATGCAGGGTACATGTATCATTTTGCCGGATCTGCCAATGCCCCTGGAGTGGTTGACAATATACTGCTCAATCCTTATGCTGATTTTGATTTTTCGGGACTTGTGCCGCTCCAGATGCTGCATGTTTCGGTCGGATGGCTGCAGGCTCTGCAGAACGACAGGGAACTGGTGCATGAATATGTCGCACCGGGCGGGGCAGAGGTTGTGGCCGGAATCGGAAAATGGAATGCGGGCATCAGCAACAGGTTCTATTACGGCCGGAATATCATGCCGTACTACAACAGTGTCGGGACAGGAGGTGACATCTATGCGACGGACCTGTATTTCGGAAATCCGTTCTATCGTCTCCGCGACATGGAGGGATGGCATTGCTATGACAGGCTGGAAGTGTTCTATGCTCCGCGGATTTCGGATTATGTCGACCTGAAGGTGGCTGCGGTCCTGCATTTCTGCGGAGGTTATGCCGGCTGGCAGCAGATGGTCACCGTGCATTTCAATCTGCAGGAATTGCTCGGGGCTTCTGCCGCAGGACGCTGATGCAGGCAGGCGGGAAAAATGAGGCTTTGATTTGTAAATAAAATTATGACGGAATGCTATTGGGTAGAAAAAGATCCGGGACCGGAGATGTTCAGGTGACATCCAAATCCCTTTGTCTGGCGTTGCTTGAGTTTTCTCCGGAATGGGAGCAGACACCTCTGAATTTGTCCCGGCTTGATATGCTGGCCGATCATCTGTTCCGGTATTGTTCCGAAGGACACATGCCTGTCCCTGACATTGTTGTCCTGCCGGAATTTTTCAGTACAGGATTTACTATGAATCCCCAGGTCGCCGAAAGGCATGACTCCTCTCCTTCGCTCGGATGGATGGAGCGCATTGCCGGGCTCTATGATTGTGCCGTGGCCGGGTCTGTGCCGACTTTCATGCCGGACGGGCGGCGTTTCAACCGCTTTTATTTCGTCACTCCGGAAGGTGTCCTCGGCCAATATGACAAGCGTCATCTTTTTCTCGGGGGAGAGGACATAAACTATTCCCCCGGGACTGCAGCCAAGGTCATGGAATACAAGGGCTGGAGAATCATGCCGGGCATCTGCTTTGACCTGCGTTTTCCGGTATGGATGAGGAATATCAAGGGAAATCCGTATGACCTGTATCTCAATGTGGCCAACTGGCCGTCGGTGAGGAAAAGGGTCGCCCAGGTGCTGGTTGAGGCAAGGGCAATAGAGAATGTGTGCTATGTGGCATTCTGCAACAGGTCCGGCAAAGACAAGATGCTTGACTACAGCGGAGGTTCCGTGGTGGTGAACCATCGCGGCAGATGCCGGTCATCTTCAGTGGAAATCGACGGGACAAATGTCGTCTATGCCACTCTTGACATGGCGGAAATGCTCAGGTACAGGGCATCTTTCCCTATCCTTCAGGCTGCCGACTGAACGGAGCCCCGCCTGATGTTCAGTCAGAAAAATTCAGGACAGTTTACCAACAGTTGATATTATGAAGAAAATCTTTCTTTTGAGCATGTCGTCTCTCATTATGCTTATGCTGTCCGCCTGCGGCGGACCAAAGGACGGCAGGTACACATTCAGGATTCTTACGACCAATGATGTGCACGGATGTTATTTTGATTCCGTCTATGTGGGAGACAGGACGAAGAACTCTCTTCTTGCCGTATCATATCTCGTGGACAGCGTGCGCGCGGCAGCCGGCGGAGAGAATGTCGTCCTCATAGATGCCGGCGACTGTCTTCAGGGAGACAATGCCGCCTATTATTTCAATTATGTGGATACCGTGACGCCGCATCTGTATGGCCGGATGGCGGATTACATGAAATATGATGCCGTGGCAGTCGGGAATCATGACATAGAGACCGGACATCCCGTATATGACAGGCTTGACAGGGAAATGAAGACTCCGCTGCTGGCCGCCAATGCCATAGCAGATGCAACGGGAAAGCCTTATTTCCAGGACTATGTCATTCTGAAGAGGCATGGAGTGCGGATTGCCGTGCTCGGCTACACGAATCCGAATATGAAGAACTGGCTGTCATACAGCCTGTGGAGCGGGATGAAATTCGAGTCACTCATTCCGCTTGTCCAGAAAGATGTGGACAGGGTGATTGAAAAGGAAAAGCCCCATCTTGTGATTGTGGCCGTCCACGCCGGTACCGGGAATGGGGACGGCACACAGCTTGAAAGCCAGGGCATGGATTTGTTCAAGAGCCTGAAAGGTGTCGATTTTCTCATATGTGCACACGACCACAGGCCATTTGTAGCCCAAGGCGACAGTATATGCCTGATTAATTCCGGCAGCCATTGCCGCAATGTCGGCTCCGGGACAGTGACGATGGAGTTCAGGGACGGGAAATGCGTCTCCAAGACTCTTGAGGCCGGTCTCATGCCTGTGCGCAGGGATAAGGTCGACAATGAGATGAAGGAGGTGTTCCGTCCTGACTATGAAGCTGTCAAGGAATTCACTCTTCGTCCTGTCGGAGAACTTGAGGTTCCGCTCCGTACCCGGGATGCCTATGCCGGCATGAGTGACTATATCAATCTTCTTCATGCTGTGTCCCTGTCTGTGCCTGAGGCCCGGCTGTCTTTGGCTGCGCCTCTGACTTTCAACGGATATGTCCGTCCGGGAACTCTCCTGTATAATGATTTGTTTACCGTCTATCCGTTCGAGAACCAGCTCTATGTCGTCAGAATGACCGGGAAGGAGGTCCGTGACTGCCTTGAATATTCCTATGCGGCCTGGGTGAATACGGTGAAAGGCAGCGGGGATGAGCATATCCTCAGGATTGTCAATGAACCGGATCCGCGGACGGGACAGAAGCGCTGGTCATTTGTCGGACGAAGCTATAATTTTGATTCCGCCGGGGGGCTTGTATATGATGTGGATGTGACGAAGCCTGCAGGCAGCCGCATCACTGTAAAGTCTCTGGCAGACGGGTCGCCGTTCAGCGAAGAAGCTGAATATAATGTTGCGATGACCTCATACCGCGCCAGCGGAGGCGGCGGCATCCTTCGGGAAGGCGCAGGCATAGACACCGATTCGATTGACAGCCGCATTGTCGCGAGATATCCTGAAATCAGGGAACTTGTCTATGGTTATCTGCAGGAACACGGCTCAATAGATCCGGATGTCATAGGCAACCCGGAACTGATAGGGGAGTGGCATTTCATCCCTGCGGCTATTGCTGACAGGCTGATGGACAAGGACATGAGACTGATGTTCCCTCCAAGGAAATAGGAGGCCGACCCAAATCCTCCCTTGAGGCTTCGATACTTACATTGCCGCCTTGTCTTACCGGGATTCCAGCCCTGATTCCAGGAATTCTATGAATCCAGGGATGCTGAGGTCATAGCCTCTGACCGGGGCAAGAAGTTCCCCGTCAGGGGACAGAAGGACATAGTTAGGCTGGGCGTTCACTCCGAATCTTGTGCGGGCAATATATGAATTGACCCGCCCGAGATCCTTGAGGATGTCTCCGTTTTCTGTCTCGACCCATTCGTCTTTGCCAAGCCTTGTCTTGTCGTCCGTGTACAGGGCTACAATGACATATTCATTCCTGAGGATGTCAAGCACCTGGGGGTCGCTCCATACTCTCGATTCCATTTCACGGCAGTTGACGCAGCCGTGGCCTGTGATGTCGACGAACACCGGCTTCCCGGCCTCCTTGGCCGCAGCAAGCCCTTCCTCGATGGTGAAATATCCCTCAAGGCCGAGCGGAAGATGCAGGTCGAATCTGTTTTCTTTTTCTGCCCCTGCGCTATTGCCTGCCTGAACTTGTGCCGATGAGCCTGAGCCGATGACGAAATCCTGTGTCGTGAGAGGCGGCAGATAGCCGGAAAGAGCCTTCAGCGGAGCCCCGAACATGCCAGGAATCATGTATACCACGAAAGAGAAGACAGCTATTGCAAGGGCAAGTCTTGTTACGGACAGGTGTTCTGTCTTGTCGTCATGCACAAACCTGATTTTCCCGAGAAGGTAGAGTCCGAGAAGGGAGAATGTCACAATCCAGATGGCAAGGTAGACTTCCCTGTCAAGCAGTCCCCA